>CAZMWM010000089.1:0-7739 GCA_964570105.1 uncultured Lachnospiraceae bacterium
AGAGATTGGATCAGTATTTGGAAGTTTTAAGTTAAGGAGAAAATAAAATGGCAGACATCAAGAGAGATGCAGAGCGTGAAGAGCTCTTCAGAACCATATATAAAATAGCCACCGACCTCGTTCACGCAGGTCACGTATCCGAGTGGGATTTCAAATCCTACGTCCTCGGAACAATGTTTTACCGTTATATTTCCGAGAATTTCACCGCATAAGTACGAATTTTATGCACCGAAAGGTGCATTTTGGTTTTTAGCGGTCGATTTTTGCAAATAAAAAGTAACAATGCGGAACGATGGAGATAAAGGACTTGCGGAATTTGAGGAGCTTGCGGTATTCGCCATTGAAGCCGTGCTTTATACCGTGCTTATGAATAAACTCACGGACAGAGCAAGGTCTGCCCGATACTACACCGTATACGCTTTGGTTGCAAATGCCATTTCCTTCGGCGTGGGGCTGGTGGTGGCAAATATTCTGCCCGGTATATTCTAAAACTCCGGTGAATGATACAAGATCGCTGTCCTTTCGGATTGCGGTCTTGTTTTTTTAAAAGTTCGAACTTGTGCGTTACAAAAGATATTTGCTGCGTTTGCAAACTTAAGCATCATATCCGGATATCGCGGTATAAACTCACCAAAAGCAACAAATAATAACAGCGGATAACGTCCAACGAACAAGATCAACGATCAATCAACGATCAATGATCGACGAAAAACACGAAACACAGCAAGAAAGGCTCAAAATATATGAAAGCAACAGGAATAGTAAGAAGGATCGACGACCTCGGTCGCGTCGTCATACCCAAAGAAATACGAAGGACAATGCGCATCCGCGAGGGCGACCCGCTTGAGATATATACGGACAGAGAGGGCGAGGTGATATTCAAGAAGTATTCCCCGATAGGGGAGCTTAATTCCTTCGCCGCGCAGTATGCCGAGGCGCTTCACAAGACCTGCGGAATGAGCGTTATCGTGACCGACCGCGACAGCGTGATAGCCTGCTCGGGCGTTCCGCGCAAGGAGTATCTTGACAAACGTCTGTCCGCCGATCTTGAAAGGATAATCGAAGGACGCTCGCTTTATGTTTACCGACCGGGAGAGCGCAGACTTCCCGTCATCGACGAGGCTTCGGGCGGACATTATTCGTATTGCGCCATGCCGATAATCACCGAGGGCGATATAACGGGTTGTGTACTGTCCGTCCGTTCGGAAAGTGAAGAGAACGACGTTGCCGTCCCCGAGTCGGATATCCGTCTCATACAGACTGCCGCCAATTTTCTGGCAAAGCAGCTGGAAAGCTGATCTCTCCCCCTTGGCGACAGCACCGACAAAGCTCCGCGCATCCAATTCTCGATTTTGGATGTGCGGAGCTTTGATATCTCGACCTGACCTCGGAACATACTTTTTAAAAGCTAAAATTTAAAGAAACGGCGTAAATCAGTCAAGTTTTTTATGGAAATCACGAATTAAACGCTGTATAATATATCTATCATAACTCGAAACGGAGGATACACAAAGTGGAAAAGAAAAGATACGCGCACGTCGGTATCGGCGGCAGAGCAAGAATGTATTACGAGGCTATCGCGAAAACGTACAGCGACAGAGCGGAGCTTGTCGCATTCTGTGACGTCAACCGCACGCGTATGGAATACGCGAACGAGCTTCTTGAGACCGAGCTTGGCTATCACAAGGTGCCTATGTACGCCGCCGAGGATTTCGAGAAGATGATACTCGAGACCAAGCCGGATACCGTTATCGTTACTTCAATAGACAGAACTCACCACAGATACATAATCAAGGCTATGGAGATGGGCTGTGACGTCATATCCGAAAAGCCCATGACCGTGGACGAAAGAAAATGTCAGGAGATAATCGATTGCATCGAGCGCACGGGCAAAGATCTTCGCGTGACCTTCAATTACCGTTACGCGCCGCACAATACCAAGGTGCGCGAGCTTATAATGAACGGCGCTATCGGAGACGTCAAGCAGGTGCATTTCGAATGGTTGCTCAACACCTCTCACGGCGCAGACTATTTCCGCAGATGGCACAGAGACAAGCGCAACAGCGGCGGACTTTTGGTGCACAAGGCAACTCACCATTTCGACCTTGTCAACTTCTGGCTCCATACAGCCCCCAAGCGCGTTTTCGCTTTGGGAGATCTGAAATTCTACGGCAGAGAGAATGCCGAGGAGCGCGGCGTGACCAAGTTCTATTCCCGTGTGTACGGGCAAGAGAACGCCGTGGGCGATCCCTTCGCTCTGGTTATGAAGGGCAATAAATATCTTGAAAATCTTTATCTCAACGCAGAAAAGGATGACGGCTACCTCCGCGATCAGAGCGTTTTCGGAGATAATATCAGCATAGAGGACACGATGAACGTGCTCGTTCAGTACGCAAACGGTGCGCAGATGTCATACTCCCTGAACGCATACTCTCCTTGGGAGGGCTTTAGAGTTTGCTTTACCGGAACGAAGGGACGTATCGAGCTTGAGGTCGTCGAGGCTGTATATATCAATGCCGGCGGTGACTCCTCGAGCGAAGGCGTCGTTCAGGGCAAGAAGATCACCGTTTACCCGATGTTCGGCGATGCGTACAACGTTGAGATAGACGAAGGCGTCGGCGGTCACGGCGGCGGAGACAGCGTGATGCTCAACGATATATTCGGCGATCCTGTGCCGGATCCGTTCGAGAGAGCCGCGGGTTACATCGACGGAGCAAAGAGCATTCTTACGGGAATTGCCGCAAATAAGTCCATTGCAAGCGGAATGCCCATCGACATAAACACTCTTGTGACTCTTCCCGTAAAGCTTCGCTGAACGGTGCAAACGGTTTAAAATAATAAATAAATATCCGCATACTTCACTCGCATACGGCGCGATGAGGTGTGCGGATATTTTTATGTAAGGTCGTGTGTGGTGTTGCTTTTGATGAGTTTATACCGCAATATCCGGATATGATGCTTAAGCTTGCAAGAGATGGGATTTTGAGCGATATGAAAAATTTTTATCATTTTGGCGAAAGGCTCTTGACATTTACCCAAGGTCAGGGTTTATAATATAGAAAAAGGGGAGAATTTATGAGGATCAATGACGTAGAAAAGCTTACGGGGCTTACACAAAAAGCGATCCGGCTATATGAAAGCAAGGGGCTTGTATGTATAGCGAGAGACGAAAACAATTATCGGAATTATTCCGATAAGGACATTGAAACTCTGAAAATGATAAAGCTGTTCAGAAAAGTGGGAATCTCGATAGCCGATATAAAGCTATACATCTTCGGTGTCACGAATATTGACGAGATGATGGATAAGCGTAAAAACGAGATATTGAAGGAAAGCGGTATGCGCTCCGATAATTACCGTATCTGCGAAAGCTTATCGAGGGGGCTGGACACAACGGAATTGAACGATCTGACCGGTACCGGTATATTCACGGAAAACGAGGATGCGGTATTTGAAAACCACGGCGCTGTTTCGATAGGAATAGATATTGGTACGACTACCGTCAGTGCCGTCGTGTACGATATCGATAACAAGCTTCAGCCGGAAACCTACACTGTCCCACACCGTTCGAATATTCGTTCCGATGCATACCGCTCCGAGCAGAGTACGCATATTATTATGGAAAAAGCAGAAAAGCTGTTGTATCACATTCTGAGATGCCACAATAACGTCATAAGCATCGGACTGTCCGGACAGATGCACGGTATCGTTTATACGGATGCCGACGGAGAGCCGGTTTCAGAGCTGATCAATTGGCAGGATAAAAGGGCGGATATTCGGACGGATAACGGAAATACGGTCTGTGAGCTGATCCGTCTCATTACAGGGGAACGGATCTCGACAGGATACGGCATCGCCACTCACTATTATAACATCATTAACGGATCGGTTCCAAAAAATGCTACGGGATTTTGCAGCATAATGGATCTATTCGGTATGAGGATATGCGGACTTAAAAAACCGATAACGCACACCTCCGTGGCAGCGAGCTTCGGTTTGTTTGACGTGAAAAAAGGAGGATTTTTAACCGACAAGCTGTCGTTGTTGGGAATAGAAGAGCATTGGTTACCCGAGGTCACGCTCGAAAGCAAGGTGATCGGATACTGTGAAGATATACCCGTTACGGTGGCACTCGGTGATAATCAGGCAAGCTTTTTAGGCTCTGTGAGCGATCATCGGAACAGTGCACTCGTCAATATAGGAACGGGATCACAGATCTCGACGGTCAGCGAGTACCGCGAGCCGACACCGGATATAGAACTAAGACCGTTTATCGATGGGCGATATCTTATATGCGCTTCCGCCCTGTGCGGTGGAGCGGCTTATGAGATGGTCGAGAGCTTTTTCAGGAGCTATATGGCGGATGCCGGAATGCAGGATGCACCTCAGTATAAGATCATAAACCGACTTGCATCCGAAGCCTATGAAAGGGGTGAAATGGGGCTTGAAGTGGATGTTTCGTTTTTCGGCAAAAGAAGCGATCCTGCAAAAAGAGGCTCTGTGAAAGCGATCGACCGAGATAATTTCACGCCTTCCGCGCTCGTGCTCGGAGTTCTTCGAGGAATGTGTAACGAGCTGTACGAATTATACAACGGTTTTGAGGAAAAGAAACCGAATATAGTGGCATCCGGCGGTTGTGTAAAAAAGAACGGCGTATTAAGAAAACTGATATCCGACCGTTTTGGTGTACCGGTCTACGTGAATGTTACGGACGAGGAGGCTGCGACGGGAGCGGCACTGTTTTCGGCGTATGTCTTGGGAAAAGCGAAATATAACGACGGCTTTTCCGAATATATAAATTACGGCAAGTATTAAAAAAGAGATAAAAATCGAAGCAAATAAAGCCTCTTGACGGAAGCGGTATCAAAGAGCGGCATCCGTTGGCGTTATTCGCAGAAAGGTATGGTCATAAAAATGGATCTAAAGGTAATGTTCGCTGTTGAAAGGCTTCCGATGTATTCGGTAGCACATAAAGACGGCAGGAAAACATTTGAGGTGGAAGCCTTCGACGGTATACTGACCGTTTCCGTACAATATGATTATAACAGACGACCTCTTTCGCTGAGCGAAAAGATAAAGCTCGGCGATACGGTAGAGGTGATCCTGCTCGATCACAGGATAGAATTATATATCAACGGTGAACTTAAGGATGAGGAATGGCCTGCCGGTGACAGGCTTTTGGAGCTTGGGGATACGTTTTTTCCCGAATGCGGCATCAAGGTGGCAGAGCACATCGAAAGCACGGTCGAGCTTCCCAACGTGCTATCAAGCTTTGAGTGCGCAGAGGGCTGGTATCCGGGAAGCGGCGTATTCGTTGGGGATTGTATGCCTTACAGACGTGGCGACGAGTACCACGTGCTTTATCTCAAGGACAGGCATCACCACAAGAGCAAATGGGGGCTTGGGGCGCATCAGTGGTCGCATATCTCCACCAAGGATCTCGTAACATGGTATAACCATCCCATGGCGGTTCCGATAACAGATGCTTCGGAAGGCTCCGTATGTACCGGCTCATGGATAAAACACGGCGACAAGGAATACTTATATTACACGATAAGAAGAGGGCGCGGGATACCGGCACCGATACGCAGAAGCATATCCCACGACGGATACCATTTTGAAAAGGATACATCCTTTGAGTTTACCGTTTCGGAAAAATACGATGCGGCGAGTGCAAGAGATCCGAAAGTGGTAAAGGGAGATGATGGGCTGTTTCATATGTTTTTGACCACAAGCTTGATCAAGGAAGCAAAGGGCTGTCTCGCTCATTATGTTTCAAAGGATATGGAGGCTTGGGAGGATCGCGGAGATCCTATATACATCGCTCCGGGAACGGATCAGCCGGAATGCCCCGACTATTTCAAATACAAGGATAAGTATTATCTGATATTCAGCTTAAAAGGTAAGGCTCATTATATGATATCGGATGAGCCGTTTAGCGGATTCGTGATGCCGAAAGATCCGTTCATTCCCTGTGCAAGCGTTCCGAAATGCGCAGAATGGAACGGCAGATTGATCTTCGCCGGGTTTAAGGGCATCGGCGGATACGGTGGATGTATGACCTTTAAGGCAGCTGTGAGCAATGAGAATGGCGAACTTATTTTCAGCGATCTGTGATCTCGGAACGCCTTGAGCGTTATGCTCGAAAGTAACTTTTCTAACGCGCAAGTATGAACATTAAAAAACAAGACCGCAATCCGAAAGGACAGCGATCTTGTATCATTCACCGGAGTTTTAGAATATACCGGGCAGAATATTTGCCACCACCAGCCCCACGCCGAAGGAAATGGCATTTGCAACCAAAGCGTATACGGTGTAGTATCGGGCAGACCTTGCTCTGTCCGCGAGCTTATTCATAAGCACGGTATAAAGCACGGCTTCAATGGCGAATACCGCAAGCTCGAGAGCGATATAACCTATCACGAATGCCGACGGTCCGGAGCGGAGATCGATAATGTTCAAAAGCACATTCAGAACGATCTGCGTTACCGTGTTGACTGCCACGAGTAGCAACAGCGCTCTCCTTCCGCGAAATCCGAAAAATAGCGCAACCGCCATTTCGACGGCTATAGTGATAAGGATACGGGCAACAAGGGCGGCTATCTCTTTCTTGTACTGATACGATCTGTATGCGTTGAGTCTATCGTTGCTCGATCTGTCTCCATCGTACTCGACCGAGCCGATATCCTCCCCTGCCATATCCACGGTGTAATAGGTATCAAAGGCATATCTTTCGCAGATGCCGCTGACTGCGTATCTGTCCGTTTCGGGATAATACAAAAGTATCTTGAAGCTGTCGGGCGGATAGTAGGTCCATGCAAGCTCCTTCTTTTCGTTCACCTGCCAACCGATCTGAAGAAAATAGTATCCGTCCTCATCCTCATACCCGACGAAGGCTCTCCAGATATCGAGGTCGATCAGCTCATTTAAGATGTTATTCTCATCACCGTCCCACGCACTGTTCGGTCCGGTGCTTGGTTTCTTTGACAGTAGAGTTCCGTAGCACAGCTCCTCCCCCATATTTTCAAAGCTCACGCGCACCGACGCCTTAGGTCCCATATCCGCATTCACGTCTATCGGCAACAAGGTCGATATGAACAGAGCACATATGAGCAGGCATATCATATTCCTTATATCACGCTTCATAGCAGACCTCCTTATTTCGGCGTAACAAGGCTCCGCCATTGTTACGCGACGCTTTTTGAAAAAAAGCTTAGCAAAAACTTCTGTATAGCTTCGCGGTGGAAATAGGTTGTTCCATCACCGAGGTACGCCAATCTGTGTTAGAACTTATTTCGGGGCGTACCATAGGCTCCCTTTACACAAGGGAGAGCCCTGCGCGGTGCTTTGGTATCGGGCGGATGATATCCGCCCCTACGGGTGTAATCGTATGGAATGCGTGCAGAAGTTTTGCACCTGTCCGATGTTCGGTAGGGGCGGATATCATCCGCCCGCGTTCACGCTCGTGTCTGTGTTCGCACTAAGCACCGAGGTACGCCAATCTGTGTTCGCACAAATTTAGGGCGTACCGTTGGCTCCCTTGTGTAAAGGGAGCTGTCAGCGTAGCTGACTGAGGGATTGCCTAAAAACGCTGTTTTTAGTTAAAGGCTTACATCTTAGCGCTTACACAGCAGAGCTGTGTAAGCCACAGTTGCCTTGGCAACTGTATGACACCTCATTCAACGCACAGAGGTCGGAGAGTGGGCAGTCGGTGCATTTTGGGGAGCGAGCGGAGCAAA
>CAZMWM010000090.1:0-7703 GCA_964570105.1 uncultured Lachnospiraceae bacterium
GGTACGTTTCAAAATCAGTGCAAAACACAAATTGCTACCGCCGCGGAGCGGCGATTGGCTCCCTTGTGTAAAGGGAGCTGTCAGCTTTGCTGACTGAGGGATTGTAAAAAACAAAAGTTCCCACCTATGAGCCAAGCCCCTGTCCTACGAAAGCTCCGTAGTTTCTGCTTAAATTTCATTGATGATGCGAGGTCGCGACCGAGTTTGATCTCTTAAGTTCCCATTTATGGGAGCAAGCCCCCGCCTTACGGTATCATCTGCGTTTCGCAATTTTTTCGGCTTTCATTCAACACACTGCCCGAGCGATAACGTTTTTCTTTTACTTTCATTTGCTTTTTTCAAAAAGACAGTGAACACCTCTTGAAATTTCGAATAATATGTGATATAATACGCTTGACGGGATAAGAGCTTCAACTCTTTACCGATCGATCAAAAATATCATAAACGGAGGTCGTAACCAATGTCAAAGAAGAACAGCGGTCTCACATCTGCCTACGAGGCGCTTCCAAAGCTCCTCAAGATCATCCTCCAGGTGCTCTTCGGAGGTATTATCGGAGGCGTCTACCGTATCGTAAGATTTTTAGAGACCGGTAACGCAGTCACTCTCGTGGTGGGA
Source organism: uncultured Lachnospiraceae bacterium (assembly GCA_964570105.1). Lineage (GTDB taxonomy): Bacteria > Bacillota > Clostridia > Oscillospirales > CAG-272 > SIG673. Next base: position 617 of record CAZMWM010000090.1, read on the forward strand.
ATACTTTTCCTCATCACAGGTGTCGGAAACGCTATCGCATGGGTGGTGGATCTTGTGACCGAGATACTCAGCGACAGGATAACCTTCCTTGCCGACTGATACAGACAAATGAAAAATACCGACGTCCCACATTACGGAGCGTCGGTATTTTTTATTCACTGCCGGCTTTGCCGCAAGGCATCGCGTGCATACGTGCGGTCAGAGCGTTTTCATTATCGCAAGATAATGCCGCCAATCCTCATTTGAGAAGTAATGCGCGTGATCTCTCAGATGATACGCCACATCGCCCCCGTCAAAGCTGTCGCCTATCACAGGGAGCCTGTCGGGGTGCACAAATCCTCGCTTGCCGAGCATCTCCCAAGCCGCAGACGCCGCGCAAGCGGAAAGATACTGAGAGTCGGGATCCGCCCATTCGTCAAGTATCGCCGAGCCGAGCGCCACCCGACGCGGACATATCGCGGCTATCAGAAAATGCTGATCGAACGGCATATCGTGCTCCCGATCCGCGTATTTCTTGTATCCGTCGCAAAACCAATACGGAAACACCTTCGTTATATTCGCAACCCTCTCGCCCTTTTTGTCTCTCGTGATCGCATCTCCCGAGCAACCGCTGTCGTTTGCGCAGGCAAGGGCAAATCTCGTATCGTTCGCGGCACACCAAAGAGCCGTTTTTCCGAGCCTTGAATGACCGACGCTCGCCACCCTTGCGGTGTCAGCCCAATCCGTCATCTCCAAATAGTCGAACACTCTCGAGGCAGACCAAGCCCACATACCTATCTTTCCCCAACCGTATACGCTCCTATCGTACAGAGCGGCAAGCCCGCGCTCGAAACCGTCATCACCGTCAAAGGCTATGTCGTTGTAATATATCCGCACCGCGGCGGCTCCGCTGTCGATCACGTCCTCCGTCGGGAAATACTTATCCGGAACATCGGGACGGAAATTCAGAAATACGAAGGTCGGGACTCTTGCATCCCTTCCGGCTCCTACCGGCACCGTCTCGACCACGTCAAAGGAAAGATCTCCTCCGTCCGTGGGCACGGTGAGCCTGACGTTTCTGAACACCGCTTTCCCGGCGCATTCCGTACGCTCATTGAGTATCTGATATTTAACGTACGGCGGAGGCGGCGGCATATGACCGTATTCCTCGCGTCTCAGTATGTCAAGTATCTCCGCGCGTCTGCTCTCCCAGCCCTCGGGCGTGACGGGCGAGCCGTCGGAAAAGCGCAAAAGCTCGGGGAGCCTGCGCTCGGAAAGAAGCTTCTTTACATTTTCTCCGTTGTTATCCATACCCGTTACCCAGCTCTCGCACAAGCAAGAGCTTCCTTTCTGTTTATTCTCGGCGCTCGGTCAAGACATCCTTTCCGAGAGCTGTTTTCCGCCGAGGATATGAAAATGCAGATGCTTGACGCTCTGGCAAGCGTCCGCGCCGCAATTCGATATCACTCTGTAGCCCTCGGTAAGCCCTTCCTTCTTTGCTATCTGCGGTATCCGCTCGAATATCGCGGAGATGACTCCGCTGTTCTCCGCCGTTATAGTATCCACCGAGGGAATATGCTCCTTTGGGATGACGAGCACGTGCACCGGCGCTTGAGGAGCTATATCGCGAAACGCGAGTAGCTTATCATCCTCGTACACCTTTGACGACGGTATATCACCGCTTACTATCGAACAAAAAAGACAATCCACAGTTTTATCCTCCATTTCGGCGTTAGTGCAAAACGCATAATAATTACCCTTTGATTATACCACTTGCGGTGCGTAAAGTCAATAATTTCCGAAATTATTTTTTTGTCTTGACAAAATCCTTTTAAAATGCTATAATTGTATCAAATGAGACAATCGAGCGTTTATATGGGAGGTGGAGCTTATGAGCGAGATCATCGAGATGCTTGCCTCGATCCCCCTGTTCTCGGAGCTTGAAAACGACGTGATAGCGGAGCTGGCAAGCGGCTCACGCAAGGTCGAGGTAAAGAACGGAGAGCGCCTTGGAGATAACGGCTCCCTGCCCGTGCTTATCCGCGGTCGCGCGGCTGTGGTCAAGCGGAGCGGTGTGGTACTGCGACTTCTTTCCTCCGGGGATATATTCGGCGCGACCTCGCTTTTTTCCGAAGCCGATGGAGCGGAGATCTCCGATGTCATAGCAGAGGGGGAAGCGTCGGCACTTCTGATACCGCGCACATCCGTCGAGAGCTTGATACGCAAGGACGGCGCATTTGCGGAAAAATACATCCGTATGCTGAACGGCAAGATACGCTTTCTTAACGACAGGATATGCGCCTTCACCGCAGAGGACGTTTCGGTAAGGCTTGCTTATCATATCCTTTCGCTGATCTCCGAGAGCGGAGAGAGCGAGCTTAAGCTGGATATCAGTCTCAGCCGTCTTGCCGACGTGCTCGGCATAGGAAGAGCGTCTCTGTACCGTGCGCTCGGTACGCTTGAGCGCGAACAGCTCATATCACACAGCGAACGGAGCATCATAATAAAGGACATCTGCGGTCTGCGCCGTTACGCCGAAAACGAGCACTGAACATCATTTGCAAAAACAATATCCAAAGGAGAAAGAAAATGAAAGCGAAGAGATCCATAGCTATACTTTTGATCTGCACACTGCTGGCTGCAATGCTTTTTACGGTAAGCTGTGACGGCAAGAATCCCCCTCCGGACGACGCGAACGGGGATAACGAAGATAACTGCGGCAACGGCGATAACGGTAACGGCGACGAGGGAAGCAAGCTTGCCCACATAAACGTCGCGGTGCTCAAGGGACCGACCGGTGTCGGCGCGGTAAAGCTTGCGGATGACAGCGCAAACGGCAAGACCGAGGGAGACTATACGGTCAGCTTTTACGAGACCACCGACGTCACCAATATAGTCAGCAACGTTATCAACGGCTCGGTGGATATCGCCGCAGTTCCGATAAACCTTGCCGCCACTCTCAACAAAAAGACCGATTCCGGAGTTCAGGTCATCTGCGCCAACGCTCTCGGCGTGCTCTCTGTCGTAGGAACGTGCGAGCTTAGCTCCGTATCCGATCTTCGCGGAATGAATCTAAACGTGGTCGGTCAGGCGTCCACGCCGGAATATATAGTAAACTACGTGCTCACCGAGAACGGTCTGGATCCGAGCACCGACGTTAAAATAACCTTCTACAGCGACGCGAACGCCGCAATAGCCAATATAACGGACGATAACACCTTCGCCGTCATCCCCGAGCCGGCAGTCTCGGTAAATCTCGCGAAAAACTCCGCACTCAAGGTAATATTCAATATGACCGATGAATGGAACAAGGTCTGCGATACGCGTCTCATTCAGGGCTGTCTTGTCGTCAGACGCGAATTTGCCACCGCAAACCCCGAGGCAATAAAGCTGTTTTTGAGAGAGTATTCAGCGTCCGTTGATTATGTAAATTCCGAGCCGTCAGCCGCCGCAGAGCTTCTCGTCTCCTATTCCATAATAGGCGCAAAGGCGGTGGCGGAAAAGGCGATCCCGCGCTGTAACTGCGTATGCATCACGGGAGAGGATATGAAAAGCTCGGTCGGGGCTATGCTCTCCGTGCTCTACACCGCATCCACCTCGTCCGTGGGCGGCTCGCTTCCCGATGACGGATTTTATTACATTGCAGAATAAAGCAGACCTTGAAAGGACGCCTTCGTCCGCTCGAAGGCAACGATATCTGTTATGATCAAATGGCGTATCACACCGCACACCGACGCTTCCGATACCCCGACGGGCAGAAAAAAGTTGCTCGTCGGGGTATGCGCGCTTATTGCTTGGATAGGCGTTTGGCAAGTGCTCGCGACCGTTATCGGTATGGAGCTTTGGTTGCCCTCTCCGCTTGCAGTATTTAAAGCGTTTATCGGGCTTTTACCGCAAAAAAGCTTTTATATGAGCATTCTCGGGAGCATACTGCGCATATCCGTCGGTTACCTTATCGGGTGCGCCGCCGGGATGATACTCGGTGTGCTGTCGTACTTCATACGCGCACTTAATGTTATGTTCTCTCCGCTTATGACGGCGATCAAAGCCGCACCGGTGGCTTCGTTCATACTTCTCGCCCTGCTTTGGCTGAAGCCCGTGGGAGTGCCGATACTCATATCCGCTATAATGGTAGCTCCGATAGTATACGGCAATGTTTACAGCGGACTTGACGCACACTCGCGCGAGCTTCGCGAGGTCGCCTTTGTGTATGGGATGTCAAGGCGTCAGTGTGCCTCGTATCTGTTCATTCCCTCGGTAAGTCCGTATCTTTCCGCCGCCTGCGCGACCTCCTTCGGGCTTGCGTGGAAGGCAGGCGTGGCGGCTGAGGTGCTATGTCTCACCCCCTCGTCCATAGGTCTTGGCATATACGTTTCTAAGCTGTATCTCGAAACGCCCGAGCTTTTCGCTTGGACTGCGACCGTCGTGCTTCTCAGCCTACTGCTCGAAAAAACGGTAAAACAGCTCGTAAAGCTCCCTAAATACGCACTTGCACGCCTAAAGGCGAAAAAAGACCGCCCGAGCACCGATATCCCTCTGCCAAACGATCTTCTCCTCAACAGCTTACGCATCAACAACACCTATACAGATACCGCGTCGACCGGCGGCTTCGACCGTAGCTCCGACCGTAGCTCCGGCGACATAACAGTAAGCGGACTTTATAAAAGCTACGGGGACGAGACGGTGATCTCCGATCTTTCCGCGCATTTCAAAAGCGGCTCGCGCACAGCGATAATGGGCGCATCCGGTTGCGGAAAGACCACACTTTTGCGTATCATCTCGGGACTTGAGAACGCAGACATAGGAGAGGTGACGGGTGGCGGCGTCGGAAGCCTTGCTATAGTATTTCAGGAAGCAAGATGCTTTGAAACACTGAGCGCCCTCAGCAACGTTTCCGCAGTTTACACCGAAAGAACGGATGTCGCCGCGCATCTGCTCCGAAAGCTCGGATTTTCCGATACCGATATGCAAAAAAAGCCCCGCGAGCTTTCCGGAGGAATGCAACGCAGAGTGGCAGTGGCGCGTGCGCTATGCTATTGTATAAGGCTGTCCGAAGAAGGCATATCCCCGACGTTACTGCTCGACGAAGCGGTGCGCGAGCTTGATGCAGACACCGCCCGCCTAACACAGGAGCTGATATTCAAGATCGTCTCCGCTACCGAATGTACGGTCATATCCGTCACCCACGACAGAAGCGAAGCCGAACGTCTCTATGACACCACCGTCAGTATGTAACCCACTCGATCAATAATAATGTGCACCTCTAACTCCGTGTTAATGCATAGCGGTGCACAATGAGCGTAGCCCACCAAAAACATTTATTTCTCAAAAGCTATTGACAAATCTGAAATATCGTTGTATAATAAAAACACAAGGGAACACCGGCAACGGTTTGCTCCAAAAAGTAGTTAAAGAAATAACCGCTAAGTTGCGAGCTGGGCGGTTATTTCTTTTTGCTTATTTCTTGCTGATATTATGTATAAAATCAGCAAGTATAACGATGAACGTTGCAAACGCGATAAGCATTTCAAACGTGACCATTTTATCAAGCAATGGTGCATACACTTTAAAAGCAAGCTTTTAAAGTGTGGCTTGCGTGAACTTCGTTGTCTAAACAACAACGATCTTGCTCCGCAAGAACGCTCACGCTACGCGCTAAGATATAGACTTTGGTTTAGAGTATAAAAAATCTCCTTTCGTTTTATTCGCGAAAGGATCAAGTCTGAAAGATAAATCTTTCAGATACGTTTTGTGCCTTGGCGATCTGAACGATCGCCAAGGCACAAAACCGAGCCACGCGCCGCATTATGCGCCCGAACGCAAAGTTTAAACAAACTCCGCTGGGCGGAGACGCGGTATCATCTCCAATGACCGTTTCCGTTATTTCTGTTATTTCTGCGCCATTTAGCGTCTTGGATCGCAAGCTTCACGCGGCGAATGAAGTCGTCATAGAAGAAGAGGAAGAAATTGAGCAGTGTCGCGGCTATGATGATACGTATCCTCGCTCCGCCGATAATGAACATATACAAAAAGTACGCCGCGTCTATCCATGCGAGCCATTTGACCTTCACGGGAATAAAGAAGAACAACAGCACCTCCTGATCCGGAGCGAGCATAGCGAAAGCAAAGAAGAGCGAGAGATTGAGATACTCGGCGGTGGAATAACCGCATATGAAGCCGGCGGCGATAAGCGCCAGAACTCCGACGTAATAGTAAGTACAGAATTTGGTCTTTCCCCACGACTCCTCAAGCGTTGTGCCTACCCACCAATAAAAATATGCAAACAGGATCATATATATCGGCGTACCGCTGTATATGAATACGAACGTTATAACGCGCCAGACCTGCCCTGACAGTATCGCGGCGCGATCAAAGGCGAGATACTGCGCAAGCTCCGGATATATCATTCCGGCAACGTAAACTATAGCCATCGCACCTATCACGGCAAGCATCAGATTATCTATCGCTATCCTCGAGACGACGCGCTCGAGCTTGTACAGAAACTTTTTCATATCAGATCTCAACAGCCTTTCATTTCCGGATGATACCCGACCGGTATTGCCGGTATTATAAGTATAGCCGTCTTTTGTCTCACTGTGTTTTATGCACTGTTAATTCTTTGTAACTTTGTAAGATCTTCTTTCCGACACTCAAAAAGCCAAGCTTCCGCATCGGCAGAGCTTGGCTTTTCGCGTTATTTAAGGTAGAACACCTGATCCATTATCGGCTGAGCGCCGGTCACGGGATCCATCTCCATCACCATAACGTCCTTCATATATTCGTTCCAACGGTCTACCACCGGGCTTTCCGCCTGCACCTTCGCGGCGTAGGCGACGCCCTTTTCGCATTCGTAATAGCCGAACAGCGTATCTCCGACGTTCCAGATGCTGTAATTACTTATCCCCGCATCTTTAAGAACATCGACAAGCTCTTTCCATATCTCATTGTGGCGGCGGATATATTCTTCCTTTTTGCCTTCGATGATCCTTGCGGTCCACGCGTATCTTTCCATATCTGTTTCCTCTTTCCTTTTTCCGTTTTAATTGCGAGCGGGCGCGGCTTTAATATTCCGTGAGCTGATCCGCCGGGTAGTCCGCCTCGTCCACGC
>CAZMWM010000091.1:0-7702 GCA_964570105.1 uncultured Lachnospiraceae bacterium
TTTAAGTGCTTTGGTGTGGCTTTTTACCCTTCGCACATATTGTAAAACTTTTTTCCAAACGTCTGTGAGGAGCTTTGTTTTCACTTGACAAACGCTTTCCTTTATGCTATAATTGGCTTAGAAAAAACGGAGCATCTCTTACAGGAGATTGATCTTTCATATGAACTACCGATATAAAACGCTGTTCTTGAAGCAAAGCTACGGACAGGCGCTCAGCGACTACGAAAACGCGCTCGGCGACAACGCGACATCTCCCCCGGCGTGGGATCACGTCGTACTGACCGCCTCAAGCGAGGAGCAAGCGGAGGGCTTCAGAGCACAACTCGACCGCAGGCTTCGGAGCGGAATGCTTCCGCGCGGAACGAAATACACCGTCGTTCCCGATCCCGACGGAAAACGGATCGGATCCGGCGGAGCGACCTTGAATGCGCTCCGCGTTATAGCGAGGGAGCATGCCGCCGATAACGTCGGGGACGACCTTGCGTCCGTCGCCAACACTCTAAAGGATATGCGGATACTCTGCATCCATTCCGGAGGCGACAGCAAAAGAGCACCCCAATACAGCGTATGCGGAAAGCTTTTTTCTCCGATACCGCGACTGCTTCCGAACGGGCTTTCATCAACACTGTTCGACGAGATAATGATGACCGCGTTACCCGTAGCGGCAAGGATGCGCGACGGTATGCTCGTCTGCTCCGGCGACGTGCTTTTGCTTTTCGATCCTTTGCAGTTAGATCTTTTCACCGAAGGCGCGGCGGCACTCTCGGTCAAAGCCGCGGCAGAGCTTGGGGCACGACACGGCGTGTACAGATCGGACGGCAAGGGCTTTGTCGGAAGCTTTTTGCATAAAAAGCCGTTATGCGAGCTTGAGAAAGCCGGAGCGATAGACAGCGACGGTTGCATAGATATAGATACGGGAGCTGTGCTTCTTGACGGAAGGCTTACATCCTCTCTATGCTCGCTCGCCATCTCCGATACAGAAAACGAACTGATAAACGAACGCGTCCGCCTTTCGTTTTACGCGGATATATCGTATCCGATGTCAGCGGATGCAACGCTTGAAAAATATTTACTCGAAACGCCCGAAAACACTTATTCGGATGAACTTACGTCGGCACGAAAGCGGCTGTGGGAGCTTCTTTCGCCGATACGGATGAAGCTCATAAGCTTTTCCCCGGCAAGATTTCTGCATTTCGGCACGACAGCTGAGCTACTGGGATTTATGACGGACGAGCTTGAGGAATACGAATGTCTCGGCTGGCACCCTCACGTCGGGGTATACACCGAGAGCGAGCTGCCGCCGCGCCTTGTAGCAGTAAACAGTCACATAGGACGCGATCTGAAAGCGGACGGCAACTGCTATATCGAAAACAGTATCATCTCAGACGGTGTTTGCATAGGCTCAAATTGCATCGTCTCCGGAGCACGCGTTCCAAAAGGCGCACGCATTCCGGACGGAGCTGTCATTCACTGCGTGGCACTCAAAAACGGTCGTTGGGTGGCAAGAGCGTACGGTGTAAACGACGATCCAAAGTTACCCTATCATTTCGGCAAACGGCTCGACCGTCCGCTGTGGAGCGCGGAGCTGTTCCCGATCCGTTCCACGCCCGAGGAAGCGTTTTGCGCGACATTGCAAGCTTTTCGCGACGGTTTTGACCAAGCTTTTGCGACCGAAGGTGAGCTTATAAGCCTCGAGCGCTCGTTTTCGGATGCGGACGGAGGAGCAACGCTGTCACACAACGAAACGCTTTCCGAGAGGATAGCGACCGAGAGATACCTTGCTCGTATCAAAAAAGGAGATGCATTCTCAAGCATCAATGCAGAGCTTCCGGAAACGGCTGACACCGCCCGTACCGAACGTATCGTCTCACGGGTGACCGAGCTTGCCGACGCTATATCGCCGTCAAACATCTCGGAGCTTGCCTTTAAGGAGAAGATATACTATTGTCTTTCCTTCCGCTCCCGTATCAACACCGATGCTATGCGAGAAAAGGCTTTCGGAGCGGTTGCCGACACGGTAAACAGACACGCTCCGCGTTTAGCTCCCCCCCATCCGGGAATCGGAACAAAGAGAAACGTATGTCTGCATCTGCCTCTGCGCGTCAATTTCGGCGGAGGATGGACAGACACTCCGCCGTATTGCCTTGAAAAAGGCGGATGCGTCCTTAACGCCGCGATAGCTTTGGACGGTAAACTTCCCGTAACGGTCAGAGCCGAGCTTTTGGATGAACGCAAGCTCGTGCTCGCATCCGAGGACAAGAGCGCCGTTTTGACCTTCAGCGAAGCCGCACATCGCGGACTGTACTCTCTTACCTCCCCCGGAGATCCGATCTCGATACACAAGGCGGCGCTTGCTGTTTGCGGTCTGCTTCCGTTCTGCCCCGAAGGCAAAGAGGAGATGTCCGACGGCACAGGCGCGACGGACGCACTCGGAGATCTGTTCGACCGTTTGGGTGGCGGCATTCTGCTGACGACAAAGGTCAACGTGCCCGAAGGCAGCGGTCTCGGAACAAGCTCCATACTCGCGGCAGGCTGTGTCCGTGCACTGTGCGAGCTGCTCACCGTCCCCCTCTCATCGGACGAGCTGTGGAGGTGCGTGCTTTCAATGGAGCAGATGATATCCACGGGCGGAGGCTGGCAGGATCAGATAGGCGGACTTACCAAAGGAATAAAGCTTGTGACATCAATACCCGGCATCGTACAGGAGCCGTGCACAAAGCAACTCACGCTCGATACCGAGACGCTCAAGGAGCTTGAAGAGCGGTACGCCGTAATATACACGGGACAAAGACGCCTTTCAAGGTCGCTCGTGCGCGAGGTCATGGGCAGATATATAGCCGCAGAAACGGACGCGCTCGGGATACTAAAAGATATCGGAGGGCTTGCCACGCGTATGAAGGATGCTCTCGAAAAAGGTGATATCGACGGGTTTGCCGCTCGCCTTAATGAGCATTGGCGGCTTTTAAAAGCCCTCGATCCCGAAAGCACCAACGAATGCATCGAAGCGATATTCGACGCTATCGCTCCGCTGATATCCGGTAGGATGATATGCGGCGCCGGCGGAGGCGGATATCTCCAGGTCATACTGAAGCGCGGCGTCGATCGCACAAGGCTCGATAACTGCTTAAGGCTCGCCTTCGGAGACGGAGATATACGGGCATCACGGTGCACGTTCATCCTGTAATATCAGACGAAACGGTCGCGTTACCGATAAAATAAAATGCATCATTTTCAAAGGAGAATTTCGATATGAACACTTCCATCGCAGTAAAACACGCGCTCGCATCCCCGTTTTATCAAAGAAGAGAGCATACGGATAAGCTTTTTACGCTTCCGGAAGGCTCTGTAAAGCTCACGGGGTACATAGACGATGCCATACGCTTCGTCGAAAAGCATCAGCTCCTCGATCCCTCGCTGTGGAAAAGATTTGTCGATCAGTTCAGAGATACCGTGCCGAAGGCTGACGACGCCAACAACGGCTGGAGAGGCGAGTATTGGGGAAAGATGATGCGCGGAGCGTGTTTCACCTACGCTTATACGCAAGACTCCACCCTGTACGAATGTCTCGAGACTACCGTACGCGATATGATGACCGCTCAGGATGCGCTTGGGCGTATATCCAGCTATTCCGTGGAGAAGCAATATAACGGATGGGATATCTGGAGCAGAAAATACGTGCTTCTCGGTATGCAGTATTTCATAGAGATCTGCAAGGACAGCAAGCTCGTGTCCGAGCTGACCGCCTCGATGAAGCGTCAGGTGGACTATATGCGCTCAACGCTCGGTCACGGCGAGGGAATGATAGAGATAACCGACGCCACGACGCATTGGAACGGACTGAACTCAAGCTCCCTGCTTGAGCCGATCGTCCGCCTGTACACACTGACCGGCGAAAAAGAATATCTTGATTTTGCGGAATATATCATCTCCTGCGGCGGCACCAAGGGACAGAATATATTCGAGCTTGCAGTCGAAGGCAAGCTTTATCCGTACCAGTATAACGTCACCAAGGCATACGAGATGATGAGCTGCTTTGAAGGCTTGCTCGAATATTACAGGGTAACGGGAGAGGAAAAATGGCGTACGGCAGTGATAAACCTCGCCAACCTGATAGCCGACTCCGATATCACCGTTATAGGCTCGGCAGGCTGTACGCACGAGCTGTTTGACCATAGCCGCATCCGCCAGCTGACCACAGAATATCTCGGAGTTATGCAGGAGACCTGCGTGACCGTAACGTGGCTCAAATTCTGTTATCAGGTGCTCTGTCTCAGCGGAGACGTAAGATTTGCGGACGAAATGGAGCGCTCCATCTACAACGGAATGCTCGGCTCCATAAATTACGACCTCCACGAAGGAAACGGCGGCTTCCCCTTCGACAGCTACAGTCCCCTTCTCTTCAATACGAGACTGACGGGCGTCGGCGGCTGGCAGGTAATGGCTGACGGCTCGGCATACGGCTGTTGCGCGTGTATCGGCTCCGCAGGCACCGGCATCATCCCCAAATATGCGGCTATGCTCAACGCGAGCGGTATAACTGTAAACCTTTACGCCCCTATGAGCGTGAGTGCGCAGACGCCCTCGGGTGCACCTCTTTGTCTTGAGCTTTCCACGGATTATCCGCTCACGGGAAAGATATCGCTTAGGCTCAAGCTTGAGCGTTCCGAAAAGCTTTCAGTCGCTCTCCGCATTCCGTATTGGTCGGAAAAAACGTCGCTTTCCGTGTGCGGCGAGACGATAAATGCGACCGCCGGCTCGTATGTAAGCATCGAGCGAGTATGGAACGACGGAGACACGGTGCTTCTCGAGCTTGATATGCGTTGTAAGGTCATATATCCCGACACGGATGAGTATGCCGACAAAAACTCCAAATATCACGTCTCACTGCGGAGAGGACCACTGGTGCTCGCAAGAGATGCACGCTTGCCGGGAGATATAGAAGAGCCGGTAAGCTTTGCCCCCGACGCCGAAGGATATGTTCCCTGCGAGCCGTCGGACGCGGCGGACTTCGAGCATTTTTACTGCTTTGCGGTGACCGATGCGAACGGCAAAAGGATAGAGACTGTCGATTACCCCTCAGCCGGCAGAACGTGGGATAAGCGTTCGCTCACGACGGTATGGATGCCGACGAAGAACTATTGGAGCGTTGATATCTCCTCTCCGGTACACATCATCTGTCCGAGCATATGGGAGGATGACGGCTTCTTCTATCCCTTCGAGACCGCCGCACATACGATCGAGGTGCACAAGGATGCCCCCACGGCATTCGCGCTCGAGCCGGTCGGAAACGGCAGATATCTGATACGCCTCGTCGAGAGCGGAAGATATCTCGATCATGATGGAAATGCGGTCATAACGACACCAAACGGCTGTGAATGGACCGTTGAAAAATTTGCACTCGACCGTTACCGCTTCACCTCAACCGACGGCTTGTTCCTCAAGGGCGCCTACAGAACGGGCGACGCGCTGACCGTCGGCGGCGAAGGACCGCGTCCGACGCAGGGCTTTACCTTCGTGCTTAAAAACCTCTGATCACCTAATAACACCCATAATATTCTAAAAACGGCTGTGACGTTCAAAGCGTCTCAGCCGTTTTTATAAATTCCTCAAGCGCACCTTCAAGCTCTGCAAACTCGGGATGCCACTTCTTTTCCCATTCCAAGGAAAAATACCCACAGTATCCGTCACCAAGCATCTGTTTCATTATCCGCGCGATGGGTATATCGCCCCTGCCTATCTGCGTAAGCGAGCCGTCGCGCGACGATACGTCTTTCACGTGTACGTGACGGATATGCTCCCTGACCGCGAAATAAAACTCCATCCAATTATCCGAGTATACCCTGTGCGTATGCGCGATATCCCATATGATGCCGAAATTCTCCCACCTCTCAGCCTGCTCGATAACCGCAAGAACTCTCGCGGCAGTGTTGATATCACCGTGCACCTCAAGCAGAACACCGACGTTTCCTACCTTGCGCCCCGTCTCGCATAATGAAGCTATAGCGGAGCCGATGCGCTCGATACAGCTTTTTTCGTCCCCGACGATATTATTTCCAAACACTCTGATGTACGGTATGCCCAACCTCGAAGCGATATCGATACAGGCTTTTCCTTCCTCAAGCGCCGTACTGTATCGCGTGGGATCGTGAAAGGCGCAGGACGTCCCGAGCACCACCGGACGCACTCCGCTTCTCTTAAACGCCGCAAGCGTTTTTTCGGTGTTTTCGGGCTGAAATTCCGATATCAAGCGGTTATCAAGCTCCCCACCGATACCCCGAAGCTCCAGCCCTGTGATATCATATCTCCGCGCCAATCGCAAAATATCTTCAAAAGACCTGTCTGCACAACCCAACGTCGAAAACGCAAGCTTCATCCGTCATCCTCCCCGAAAAACTGCGCCGTCAGTAGCTTCGGCTCCCATTTCACCCGAGCGCCAAGCGCACTCATTTGTACCGCATACCGAGTACATAATACCGAGTACCGCGCCATATTATACGCTCTTTTCATCATAACCGAACTACAAACTAATTCTACCACATCTAAAGAGCAATGTCAACGGTATATTGAATATCTTCGCATCTTATATCTAAAAATCTCGTCGAGCTTTTACCCAACGAGATTTAGAAGCGTTATTTCCCCGTGTAGTTGTAATTTATAGTGTATCCTCCGGTGGAAGTATCCCAACCACTTCCCTTGCTTATTGCATTCCATTCTTTTTTACTGCCGGTGTAATTTATAGTCTTAAGGCTACTGCAATGCCAGAATGCATAACTTCCTATGCTCGTTACACTATCAGGTATCGTTATGCTCGTAAGACTACTGCAATAGTAGAACGCAAAGCTTCCTATGATTTTTACACTATTGCCTATAGTTACACTCGCAAGCTCACTGCAACCGTAGAACGCAGAGTCTCCTATGCTTTTTACACTATTGCCTATAGTTACACTCGTAAGACTACTGCAACCGTAGAACGCAGAGTCTCCTATGCTTTTTACACCATTGCCTATAGTTACACTCGTAAGACTACTGCAACCAGAGAACGCATCTTCTCTTATAGTTATTACACCTTCGGGTATAGTTATGCTTGTAAGACTACTGCAATGGTAGAACGCAGAACCTCCTATGCTCTTTACACCGTCGCCTATAGTTACACTCGTAAGTTTACTGCAATTGGAGAACACACCACTTCCTATACTCGTTACACTATCGGGTATAGTTATGTTCGTAAGGCTACTGCAACCGTAGAACGCAAAGCTCCCTATACTTTTTACACTATCGCCTATAGTTACACTCGTAAGACTATTGCAATAGTAGAACGCATATTCTCCTATGCTCTTTACAGGTTTGCCTAAATATGTCGATGGAATGACCGCCTTTAAACCAGTGCCGTTATAGCTCACCAAACAATAGGAAGCCCCATCATCGTTAAGCTCAAATTCAAAATCGCTCACGGGCGACGGTTCGGTAAGACCGGCTTCATCGGAGTTTCCGTCTCCACCGTCATCTGTATTATCATTTGGCTCTCCATCATCCGGGATAGTCTCACCGCACCCGGTCACAAGCATCACCGCCGCCAGCAATACGCAAGCTAAGAGTATCGCTATCAACTTTTTCATTTTTTTGATTTCTCTCCTTTTTGTGTTCAATAGTATTGATTTAACCATATTATAACACCGGAGCTGAAATTTGTCAATAGTTCACA
>CAZMWM010000092.1:0-7579 GCA_964570105.1 uncultured Lachnospiraceae bacterium
TATCTCCCGCCGAAAAAATGCTCGATTTCGAATTGGTTTCGATTATTTCGTTTCGGTTTATTTAATCACATATTGTTGATTTATTCTTAGTCGTACCGCGGCGGGAGCCAAGCCCCCGCCCTACGAAACGCATGTTACCGAGAGCGGAATATCAAACACATTTCACGCGGTAATTCTTAAAAAAATCACTCCATATACAAACATTTTTATGACCATGTCTTTCTAAATCACAGCAGTTTTGTGACGGTTTCGGCTTTGCTAAGGCGCAAAACGCCTCTGAAAGATTTATCTTTCAGACTTCATCTCCGACAGGGTTTGAAAAAGCACTGCTTTACCTAAAACCGTGTTTTTTCAATCCTTAAGTTGATGACATTGGTATATGAGGTGGGAGGGGAGCTTGTTTTTTGAAAAGGCATACTAAAAGGGCACACTAAAAAACTTTGGGGCGCGCCGCGACGGACACGCCCCAAAATCTTTTAAGTACGGATCACTCAGCCTCGGGAGCCTCAACGGGGCAAGCGCCCTCGCAAGCGCCGCAGTCAACGCACTCGTCGGCGTTGATAACGTACTTGCCGTCCTGCTCACTGATGCAACTTACAGGGCAGACCTCTGCGCAAGCGCCGCAACCAAGGCATTTCTCAGCATTGATCTTATGTGCCATAGTTTTGATACCTCCATTAAATGATACGACTATTGTACCACAACGCGAGAGATAATTAAAGACCTTTGGAGAAAAATTATAATATTTCACACAAAACGTTTACGCTTAAGTCATTTTTACCGCCATTGACGAGGAAATCGGCGGCTCCGTAGTCTTTTATTGGTCGGTCTTGTGCGGTCTGTTCCCTTTGTGGTGGAAGGGCTTATGGGGCTTTTTGGGTGCTTGACCGTTCACAGCTGCGCCGCTGGGTGTCTCCGAGCCATCGGTACGGTGGTTTCTTTTATCGCCGTGTTCTGCCGAGTTTTTGGGATTTTTGCCGTTTTTGAAGCGGTCGTTATTTCTCTTTTGTGTGTTCGTATTCTCGTCCGAGCGACGATCGCGCTGTTGGAGCTGTTCGCCCTTTCCGTGTGGCTTGACGCGTTGGTCGCGCTCCCGTTGCGGTCTGTTGTCGCGCGGCGCGCGACGCTCGTCGTTCTGCGCGTTGTCGGCTCTTGGTATCTGTGCCTGTTGCGGTCTTGTCGCGCTGTCGGGTGTCTGAGACTGCTTTTGCGCTGGGGTGGGGTGGGGGTGATGCTCCTTTTGCGGCTTGTTTTGATGTCGCTTGCGCTCCTGTAGTCTCGTGTCGGCGGCGTCTGCGTCCGACGCATCGGCGATTGCCTGTGCTTCCGAGAAGGGTGAGCGCACCTCAAATGTCGCCGGTGCGACTGCGGTACGCTTTTCCGGAAGGGGAGTTCGCGTGAGCTTTTCGCCCTTATAATTTTCCTTTAAAACGAGATCCTCGCGCACGAATACGGTGGGAGCGTCGTTCTCGGACGTGCCTGCCAGCTTTACCTTTACTATTCCCGTCAGCGGATTTGCATCCGTTACTCTTCCTTCGCCGTCCGGTGTCATGACCTCGGCTCCCGTCTCGGGTGTTATCGCCTTTTCCGCGAGATATGAATCGTATTCGTATCTCAGACAGCACATAAGTCTGCCGCAAGCACCGGAGATCTTGGAGGAATTG
Organism: uncultured Lachnospiraceae bacterium; assembly: GCA_964570105.1. Taxonomy (GTDB): domain Bacteria; phylum Bacillota; class Clostridia; order Oscillospirales; family CAG-272; genus SIG673. The sequence continues at coordinate 1,665 of CAZMWM010000092.1, forward strand.
AGGGAAAGGTTTTGCTCCTTTGCCATCTTTATATAGACCTGAACGAAATCACTCAGGAAGCTGGCGCAACAGAAGGGGCGACCGCATATTCCGAGACCGCCGAGCATCTTGGCTTCATCGCGTATACCGATCTGGCGAAGCTCTATCCTCGTGTGGAATATGCCGGCAAGCTCCTTGACCAGCTCGCGGAAATCTATCCTGTTTTCCGCGGAGAAGTAGAACAGCAGCTTGGAATTGTCAAAAGCGCATTCCACGTCGATCAGCTTCATCGTCATTCCGTGTGCGTCGATCCTGTCGATGAAGGTGTTGTATGCTTCGATTTCGAGAGCCTCGTTGCGCTTGCGTCTTTCGGTATCCTCATCGGTGGCGATGCGCACGACGTCTCTTATCGGGGGGATGATCTCGCTCGACTTGATATTGCGGTTCGGCATAAATACCGTTCCGTATTCCTGACCGCGAGCCGTATCCACGATAACGTGCTCGCCGTCCTTGAGCGTCATACCGCATGGGGCGAAATAATATATCTTACCGTTGCTTTTAAAGCGCACGCCAACGACTTCGATCAGCTCCTCGGGCTTTTCGGGTGTCGAGGCTGAGGCTTCACGTTCGGATGTGGATCGCTCCGGTATCTCCTCGACCGTCGGCGTCGCGTTCTCGGCAAGGTCGACTGCGGATCTTGATGGCGTACCGTTTTCGTTTGACATATATATGAAAGTTCCTTTCTGTGTTTCGTGCTTTACAGTGCGTCCGCAAGAGAGGTGGCACAGCGCACGGCGAAAACGCTCTGATTGACGTTTACCGTGAGCGCTTCCATAAGCGACGTGCTGATATCGAACAGCTCCATCAGCGTTTGAGTGGCGAAGGCGAACGCGTCCTCGTCCGCGCTCTCTCTTGAAAGGTAAAAAAGGAGATCCGGCTCATTGCCTTTTTTTACCGCGAGCATATCTCTCATCGCTTCGGCAAATTGCTCAAGCAGGAGGGTAAGCTCTTCTCTTGACATATCGAGCGTCGAGAAAAATATAAGAAGCTCGGTGCGTTTTCCGTCTCTGAGCAGGTCTATAAGCTCGGTGGCTCTTTCACGTATGCGTGAGCGCTCCGATCTCCTTTCACCAAGTGCCTTCAGTGCGTTTCCGAGCGTTCCGCCCGAGCTTCTCAAAAGGGCGGTAAATTCATCCGGAAGTCCGTCCTTCATCGATCGGGCTTTTTTCTCCGTCCTCAGCAGAAGCTCGCCGAGCATTTCCTCGTCGAACAGCTCCATTCTGAGCACCGGAGCACGTGAGCGGACGGTCGGAAGAAGCACGGACGCCGTTTCGCACAGCAAAAAGAAATAAACGTTTCTTGGCGGCTCCTCGAGTATCTTTAAGAGTGAGTTTTGCGCTTCGGTGGTGAGCGTGTGCGCGTCCCGTATCACGAATATCTCGCAGGGAAGCTCTTGCGGCTGAAGCTCCGCTTTATATTTGATCTCTCGCACAGTTGATATACCTATGGATTTTCTGTCGTCTGCGAGCGAATATACGTTTACATCGACTGAGCCTGAGGTGAGTATCTTATGCGAATATTCCGGGGCGAGCGCCGCCGAAAGAAGCTTGGCAAGCGTGAATTTACCGCTCCCGGACGGTCCTTCGATGATATAAGCGTGCGAAAGTCCGCCTTTTTCAAGCTCTGATATCAGATAGCTTTTGAGCTTGGAATTTCCGTACAGTGCGGAAAACAGAGTCTCGTATCCGTCGGTATCCATACCCGTCCTCCCTTCGTCGGTCTTACTGTCACGATCGAGCATATGTTTATAGATATATAAAATAATTATATCATATCAAAAACGGTTTTTCAAATACAATTTGTGAACAAACGCATTGACTTACAAAAAAGCGGCGTTGCCGTTTCAGGTGGCTCGGTTTTTCTTTCTCGTTCTCAGCTTTTGCATAAGATCGGTGCGGTCCCAGATCATCACCGCCGCAAGGGAGAAGGCTCCGACGGCGGATATCGCGACGCCTGTCCTCAGTGCAGATGAGGAATAACTGAATATTACGGTATGCTCTCCGTCGGATATGCCCTCGGCGTTAAGGTCGACTGCCAAAAGTGCATCGAGCGTCTTTGTTGTGTTTACGCGTTTGCCGTCTATGAATACGCTCCAGTCCTCGTCGTACGGTATGGTGGTGAAGAGTGTTGATGCGTCGGCTATCTTGGTGAAGCTTCCGGAGATCTTGGTGTCCGTGTGCTCGCGCACGTTCACTCCTCCGGGGGCGAGTGTGCCGTAAAGCTCGGCAAGCGCTTCGGTGTCGAGCGTATAGAAGAAGCTGACGCCGTTCCTTACCCCGAAGATGCCTTCGTCCCACTGTATCCTCACGGTGACGGTCTCGTTCTCGAAGCTTCCGGCGAGCAGGATGTTGCTCCCGTCCTCCGAGTCGAGCGTCGCAAGCTTCTCTCCGTTCACGTACAGATCGACCTTGCTGTCGAGATCGGTCGGAAAGCAGGTGTACAGTACGGTCTTTTTGGTCATATTCAACGTGTATTCCACGTATTTCGTGCCGGTGTATTCCGGATCGTTCGGCAGGTAACAGAGGTGCTCGCTGACGTTCGCTTGGTACACCTCGCCGTGCTTGACGCTCTTTACGGTCAGTGGGCGGTAGGGGGATATGCTCTCTCCGACGAGTGCCGATGCGAGCGCGTTCACAGCCTCAAACGGTGTGCTGTATTTCTCCATATCCAAGGAATTTACCGCGCCGTTCGCGGTATACGCTATCGGAAGGGCGTAGGGATGGTAATATACCTTGACGCCGTTTTCGTCCTTTTCGGACAGGTCTGTGTTGAGGGTGAGTGCGCCGTTTTCAAGCTTTTCATCGGTCAGGATATACTTGATCCCGAATATTGCGTCCGCCGCAGGGGAGGTGCTGAAATAGTTCACAAAGTTGCTGTTTCCGCCGTAGCCTACCAGATCCATAAGCTCTATCACATCGGCGTTTAAGGTGGAGGTCGAGCCGCTTATGCCTCTGAGGTTAAGGGAGAAGGTCTCGTTTACCGATCTTTTGTTGAGCTTTTCGATGCGGTACAGTCCTCCGTCCGCGGAATATACGGAATTTACCGTGTCGATATATTCGGCGACCGTGTCTTGCAGTCTGCCGTGTACGGCAAACCCGACGTCCTCGCGGTACGCCTTGAGTGAGACGGCGGAGCTTGAGAACGTCTCGACGCACAGGAGCACGGCGAGCACAGTCGGAGCGTAGGGGGCGAGCTTGGGACGGTCAAGTGCGTGTATAACCGCGAGATAGACGAGCAGGATGCCGATGCTCAGCCATATACACGTAAAGTCGTTCGCCGGCTCGTAATGCTGTGCCTGTATGCAAAGTATCATCAGCACAAGGGCGACGCAACAGGAGGTCACAGCCTGTCCGGAGAGCCTTGGGCGGGCGTTGAAGCTTCTCGCCGCAAGGGTGCATAGTATGAAGGATATTATGAAGGAATAGCGGTAATTCAGGCAGTTCGGGAACTGAAAGCCGTGCCATACGATGTCGAGCGCGGTGAGTGCCGTGCTTGCGAACATCAAGAGCAGTACAAGACCGTTTGCGAGCTTTTCTCTTATGCTGAAGCTTTTGTTAAGGAAGTACGTGGGAGCAAACAGTAGCGTGAGCATTCCGCAGTATACGAACGGCAGTCCGTCGTTGTCGACCGTGTCATACGAGCCGAAAAGATATTTCTTCAAAAGCTCGAGAAAATCCGCTGTCTGCTCCGGTGTGAAATCCGGAATGGAGAAATCAGTCTTGCCGAAGGAGAGGGAGCGGTAAGCCGGCAGGAGCACCGCCGAGGACAGGGCGAGGGAGATGGCGGTGAAGGCGCAGATCCGCAATATCGGCGCGATGACGCGGTAATTCCCCGAGATATCGCTCTTGAGGCTCGCGTGCCTGCCGAAAAGATATGCGAAAAAATATATCGCTGTGAAGATGCACAGCATAAAGCCTATATAGTAATTGCAGACGAGGGCGTACGTTAGGGAGAAAACGTACAAGCCGTATCTTTTTTCGTCTATCAGTTTTTCCGTCCCCCACACCAGAAGCGGAAGAGCCATAAGACAGTCGAGCCACATAAGGTTGGAGCCGTAGACTACGCTGTAGGAGGAGAGCGCGTATGTGAGCGAGAACATGAGCGAGGTCGAGCCGTTCAGCTTTTGTCCGCGGCGCAGATATGCGTACATGGTGCTTCCGATGGCGCCGGTCTTTGCGAGGATGACGAGAAGGATGGAGGTCTCGATGCACGACGTCGGAAGGATAAGGATGATCAGCGTGAAGGGGCTTAGAAGATAATAGGCGATCATTCCGAGAAATTCACCGCCGAGCGTTCTTGACCACGAGTAGCTCAGGCTTCCGCCGCCGCTTATGATATGCTTAAGACCGACGAAGAAGTGGGAGTATTGGTAATTCAGGTCGTAGGAAAGCGGCGAACGCGAGCCGAACGGATACAGTCCCATCGCGAAATATGCGATAAGTAACAGAAAAAACGGTAGAAAAAACGCAAGAAGAGAGCGGCGGCGCTCGGCGATATCCTTGGGGTGAAGAAGCGCTCCGACGGCTCTTTCGGCGACCGAGCGCAGCTTGTTTAGCACATTCATATCAGGAGCGCTCCTTTTCCGCATCGGCGATCGGTGGGATGACCGAGCTTATGTTTTTTTCCAGCTTGAGACGTGCCACTACGGTATCGCGTCCGCATCCGAGACACAGTATCCGTGCGTCGCTTCCGACGCGGAGGACTCGAAAGCGTGTCGAGCCGCACGGGTGCGCTTTCTTCATGACGAGGATATCGTCCTTGTTAAATCTGATTATCTTCAATTACGCGCTCTCCCTTCGGCGTTGCTGTTCCGTTAAAACGTTGCAGGTAAGTTTTTCGTTTACATTATAGCATTTCGCTTCGCCTTTGTCAATATCCCCTCCGACGCTGATGCGTTACGAAACAAAGTATTAACAATTTATGCTCATTTTCGGTTTGACATTGAATAAGATATATGATATAATAAACAAAGTTTATTTTAAGGAACGGTAGATCTATGAGGATACTTGGGATAGATCCCGGCTACGCTATCGTGGGCTTTGGAGTGCTCGACTGTGAAGGGATAAGCTTCAAAACGGTGGATTTCGGCGTTATAACCACACCGGCTAAGATACCGATAGAGGACCGGCTACAGATGATATACGACGAGCTTACGGTGCTCATAAAGAGATACCGCCCGGAGGCGATAGCGGTCGAGGAGCTGTTCTTCAATTCAAACCATACCACTGCCATACCGGTGGCTGAGGCGCGAGGTGTTATACTGCTCTGTGCCAAGCAGAACGGCGTCGAGCTGTTCGAATATACGCCATTGCAGGTAAAGCAAGCGGTAGTCGGATATGGGAGAGCCGAAAAAAATCAGGTCATAGCGATGACCACCGCGCTTTTAAAGCTACCTAAGCCCCCGAGACCGGACGACGCCGCCGATGCGTTGGCGATAGCTATATGTCACGGGAATATAGGCGGCTCGGCTCTGGCTAAGTATTATAACAAGCGGTGACGTCGGGGCGCACGGCGGTATGAACACCGGTTGCTATGGGCGATATCGCCGAGCTGTACGGAAAAATAACGAGAGAAAGGTAACGGTGGGATGCCTGTTCATTGTGGTGGGTGATCGCGCCGAACTATACGGAAAAATAACGAGGGAAGGGTAACGGTGAGATGCCCGTTTATTGCGTTGGGTGATCGCGCCGAACTATACGGAAAAATAACGAGGGAAAGGTAACGGTGAGATGCCTGCCTGTTAAGGTGGGCGATGGCACCGAACTGTACAGAAAAATAACGAAGGAAAGGTAACGGTGGGACGCCTGTCTGTTAAGGTGGACGATGGCACCGAACTATACGAAAATGTTTTATTATGTTAAGGGGATGCTTGCAAA
>CAZMWM010000093.1:0-7476 GCA_964570105.1 uncultured Lachnospiraceae bacterium
CGCGAAGCTACACAGAAGTTTTTGCCCAGCTTTTTTCAAAAAGCTGGCGCGAAGCTACACAGAAGTTTTTGCCCAGCTTTTTTCAAAAAGCTGGCGCGAAGCTACACAGAAGTTTTTGCTAAGCTTTTTTCAAAAAGCGTCGCGTAACAATGGCGAAGCCTTGTTACGCCGAGTTGCCAACGGCAACTCTTTTTTGCCCAAAGCTTTTTTCAAAAAGCGGTGCGGAGCTATACAGAAACTAATTATCAAAAGTTTACATCTTTGTGTGTAACACGGCTCTGCCGTGTTACGCCGAGTTGACCTTTGGTCAACTCCTTTTTGCCCAACAGATTTTCTTGAAAAGCTGATGCTTTTCTTCAAAAAGCGTCAGGAAGATACGGAGGAATAGTAATGCAAGAAAAGACGCTAAAGGAAACGATACTTGAAACGAAGCTGACGGATGAGCAGGTGGCGATATTTTATCTCGGTCAGGAGAGCATTTTGCTCAAAACACGCGGTAAATACCTGCTTTTTGACGCGTATCTCTCCGATTATGTGGACAGGAACTGCTCGTCGGACGGGGTGAGGTGGGTGCGCCGTTACGCTCCGCCGATCGGCGGCGAGGAGCTTGATCTCGTCGATATCGTGTTCTGCTCGCACGAGCACGCGGATCACACCGATCCGTACACGCTGAGCGCAATTGCCGCGGTAAATCCCCGAGCAAGATTTATTGCGCCGGCTCCGTTTGCGGATACGCTCAAGGACTTTGGCGTGAGTGGCGACAATATCATAAAGGCGTACGCAGACGTCCCTATCACCGTCGACGGGATATGCATCACGCCCGTTCCGGCGGCTCACGAGGAGCTGTCTCCGAACGCCGACGGTCTTTTCGAATGCCTTGGTTACGCGGTAGATCTCGAAAATTCCGTTATTTTTCACGCCGGGGACTGCTGTGTGTATCCGGGGCTTTGTGAACGCCTTGGTGGCGTGGACGTTATGCTCCTGCCGGTGAACGGCAGGTCGTATTTCGGGCGCTATGAACGCAACATCATCGGCAATATGAACGCCTGTGAAGCGGCGGAGCTGTGCGTTAAGGTGTCGGCACGGCTGCTCCTGCCGATGCACTTCGATCTTTACGATGTCAACTGCGTCGAGCCGTCCGTTATAGTCGGGCAGATCGAGAGCGTGTCCCGTACGCTTCCGTACCATATCCCAAGACCGGGCGAGCGTTATATCTTCTCAAGATAGCTTTCGGGCACCTTCGAGGTGCCTTTGAGCACCTCGGGCTTTTTGCATATCTGCCGACCGTTTGATGCAATTTCTGCGTTCTTAAATGTAAATTCTGTATCATAAAATGTAAATTATACGGTGCGGCATCAAAAAAGACTTGACAACGCTATATTTTATGCGTATAATTATACACGGGACGGTGTTTTTTGCGCACGAGCCTTTGTCTTTGACATTTGGCAAGGTGCGCGTCGCCGCTCACATATTCCGATCCGACGTCCTTTGGCATGGACGGGCGGATCTGAGATCAACGGAAGGTGAAGCATAATGAAGAGAAAGACAAGAGGGTTTGACCGCTTTTTGCTTGCTTTGGCGGTATTGCTCGTCACGACGTTGCTTTTGGGCGCGTTTATGACGGCGTGTGCGCCGGACGAGGAGCCGCCCGTTGAGCCGAACAACGGCGATAACGGAAATAATGGCAACAATGGCGACAATGGCAACAGCGGAGACAACGGAAACGGCGATGATAACGGAGACAGCGGCAACGAGGGCGGAGACGCTCAGGTGGACACCGAGATATCTCTGCGATTTGAAGATAACGTTGCGTCCGCGGAGGTTGTAAGCTCGCGAGACATAATATTGAACACATCGAGCAACCGTCTGCTCATAGAGGGCAACGGAAGCTTTACCGTGAGCGTTGACGGCGGAGAGGCACTTGCTTCCGCGGACGGCAAGCTTACGATAGATAACACTGCGGACGTACATACAAGCGTGAAGCTCACGGTCACGGTCGAGAGCAGTATGACTTTGAGCTTTACTCTCCAGTTCGATCCCGGCACGGCAGGTAATCCGTATCCCATAGCGGAGACGGGTGACACGGTTGTTACATACACTAAGGAAGCGTTTATAAGCATCGGTGTATCCGGATGGTATTCCTTTACCGGAGAAGGCTATACGCTTACCAATTATTCCGTCACATCGGCTCCTATGTACCTTATCGAAGGTCTGTACAGTCTCGGAAGTGCTTCCGGTGACAGCGAGGAGACGATAAGCGTTACGCTCAGCGCCACGGATGCACCCGAGGGCTATGCCAAGGACTCTCCTGTTTCCTTGACGCTCGGTGAAGAGAGAGCGGTCACGCTTTATCGCGGCGTGGAGATATTCTACAGCTTCACCGCGACGAAGAGCGGCATTTACAGTATCACTCCCGGAAGCGTCGGGCAGAGCGTGAATTGCAGATTTGCCGTGAGCAATGACGGTTACGGTGTATATTACGGAAAGTATTTCAACGACGGGGCGCTTGAGACCTGCGCCGGCGGAACGGAGTGCACGCTCTATATCGCATCCGGTGATACCGTCATTATAAAGGTGGACTATACTCTCAGCGAGAATTTCGTGGGAGACGACAAGGTGGCGGTCAAGGTCTCCGAGGTCGCCAAGGAGAACATCATCGAGATAAGCGAGCTTGACAGCGGTGTTAAGGGCGAGCTTGAAAAGCGCGGCAAGGTATGGTATACCTTCAAGGCGACCGAGAAGGGCGTATACAGTGTTATGTTCGGTATGGGCACCGATCCCGACGCCGGCTTCCGCTTTACTACCACGCTCGATGAGATCGGGACTTATTACGGTGATGGTGATATCGCGATACTCCGTCTTGCGAAGGATGAGCAGGTGTGGATAGCCGTGGACGGAGAGAACACCAAGACCGCGGGCGAGGTCTATATCAAGATCGAGGCGCCCAATGAAGAGCCGGTTCCCGCAGGGGTATTTGAGAGCGGTACGTACGAAGGAACCTTTACCATAGTTCTTGACAGAGACGCGCTGACGGTAAAGCACGGAACCTTTGATCCGGTGAGATTCTACTATCTTGACGGTGTGGCGACATATACGGTGGAGTTCTCCGGAAGCTCTACGACTTATACCCTCAGGATGGCTGAAAATGGAGTGGATATCGAGCTGTCGTATGTCAGAAGCAATGGTGCCGTCAAGGCCTACAAGCTTACGTACAAGGTCGAGGTGGAGCCGGTGGATGTCGGAAGCTTCAAGGGAGTGTACGTTGACGCCGACGGAAACGAGCTTAAGATATTTGACGAAGGTGACGGCATCTATTACAGCAGTGATTGGGGATACGAGCGCTGTAATTCCGACGATGATACGTTCTCTTACGCGGATAACGTTATAAGCTGGGGCAGTATCGGCGGTGCTAAAATATCCATCGCCGAGATGCGTGACGGCAGGGTGTATTCCGTTTCGGTGAATGCATACGGAAATACCGTTATATACACGCTTGATGAGACCAAGGAAGCGGTGCGTCCGCCCGTATCTCTGTACGCGGACGCCGGTGTCGGCACTGGTATTACATACACGGGTGAGAACGGATATACGCTTTCCGACGGTTACCTTAACGAAGCGAGCTTTGTGATCCTCGACAAGGACGGAAGCAAGTACACCGTATACGGTTACACTCCGGACTTTGACTCGGTCGTATTCACGCTCGAAAAGGACGGGGACGACTTTAAGATATACGACAGCACGGGTGTGCTCCTCGACACTCTGACGAAGGATGAGCTTCCCGAGCCGCCGGCTCTTCTGGCTAACGGCGAGGAAGAGGATATAACCACGTGCGTCGGCAAGAAGCAGGACGAGAGATATCTCAAGATAACAAAGACCGGATGGTATACCTTCTTCTGTGACGGCGGCGAGCTGTTGCTTGACTGCGAGATGACCGACGGTGTTCCGACCTGCTCGTTTGAAGGTACCAAAAAGACACTCAGCAGTAACGGCGTCTTTGTAAAGCTCAAAAAGGACGACCTGATAGCGGTCTACAATTGCGGAGGTGTGCTTACGGCAAGCTTCAGCAAGACCGCTCCCGAGGGTACCGAGGAAAATCCGCTCGTGATGACCGGCGATACCGTGGATCTTCAGAACAAGCTGAGCGGAAGCGACGCTATGTATTTAAAGTACGTGGCGTCCGAGGCGGGCAAGTATGTCATCAGCGTGGTGGACGGAAGGATGCATTTCGTGGTCAAGGATAAGGATTACGGTGTGTATTACGATCTTTCCGCCTGGAAGTATGTCGAATATCCGAACGGAGCGGTATGCACATTGGAGCTTGCCGCGAATGAGGAGCTTATAATAGAGGCGATGAGATGCACCTCGAGCGGTCCTGCCAAGATATCGGTAAAGCCTTACGAGGAGCCGAGCGAGGACGACGGCAAGCTGGAATTCAAGGGCTTTGAAAGCGACAGTATGGGCGAGTATTCCGGGGAGCTTTCCGGCTCTGTGCTCTTCATAAGGATAAACGCGGACAGCTTTGATCTCAAGTACGGCTCCGATGCGGTAAGCGCGATAGCTCCGAATTACTACGGTACGTATTACACCGCGACCGTCACCGTTGGAGATGCGACGTGGAACGTGAGATTCAGCTTTGACGTTGACGGCAAGACCGTATCCTTCTCCACCGACGGCGGGGACACCTTGACGATACTGAGCAAGAACTACTTCACGGAGGCTCAGATGGGTACGTATACCTACGAGAAGGACGGTAGCTCTTGCACCGTTACCGTAAGTGCCAACGGAGTAACGTACAGTGACAGCCAAGGCAGGGAAGCAGAAGTTACGGGCGTTGATCTGAAGCATCCGAACGGTAATTTGAATATGTTCCAATTCGTCATTGGTAAAAATGACGCGGGTAAAGATGTTACCGTCATCTTGAATTGGAATAACGGAGGCTTCATGCTGAATAGCGATATGTTCACGAGGGTTACCCTCGTGCGCTCGGAAGGCTGAGATAAGATAGCGTAGAGAAATATTCAATGAGCCGGAAGCGTGCTTTCCGGCTCATTGAAGGATTTAAGAAGAGGTTGCGATGTTAGATCGGTTTCAGGCATTTATAAAAAGATCGCGTCGGGATGCGCTGATAAAGTGCGCGTCGGTCGGTGCTTCGGCTGCGCTTGCGGCTGTGGGAGCTATCCTATTGGCGGCGAAGCTTGCGGGCTTCGGTCTGACTTACTGCCTTTTGGGGCTGATCGCTCTGCCGGTGGGCGCCGCCGTCTGCTTTGCTTTCGTTCACGAAGGTCCGAGACGGCTCTCAAGGCGTATGGATGACACCTTTGCGCTTGGCGAGAGGGTGCAGACCATGCTCGAGTTTGAAGGGGCGGACGGCGAGATGATAAAGCTCCAGAGAGAGGATGCCGAGGATAAGCTCGCGCAGATACCGGTAAAGAGATTAAAGCTCCAAGGGCTGTGGTTGTATATCCTGCTTCCCGTGCTCTCCGTTTCTTTGCTCCTTGGTGCTTTCATATGTCCCGAGGCGGCTGAAGAGGAACCCGGTATAAGGCCCGGTGAGGAGGAGCCTCCGCGCGATATAACGGATTGGGAATGGAAGGCGCTTGATGAGCTGATCGAATACGTTCGTGCGTCGGATGCGGATCCCGATGTGATGAAGCCGGAGACGCTCTCGTCGCTCGAGGGGCTAAGGTCGTTGCTTTTGGTGGGCGTGTCGGATCAGAGCCTTAAGCTGTTCGTTTCCCAGACGGCTACCGAGATAAACAACATCGAGACGAAAGCCAACGAAGGCAAGTTGACCGAACAGCAAAAGGTGCAAAACACCGAGGTCGCAAGATATGCGGTCTCAAAGCTCTATGAGATATTCGGTATGACCGAGCCTGTCGAGAGCGGCGGCGAGGACACGGATAAAAAGGATGACGGCGACGGGAACGGAGAGCAGAACAGCGGCGCGTTCGGTGACGTCAATATGGCGGCAAACGACCTGATGTTCGATCCCAAAAGGGGTTACGTGAAATACGGAGAGGTCATAGACGAATACAATGCGGAGATACAGAAGGCGTTTGGCGACGGGGTGCTCTCGGACGAAGAGCTTTACGCTTTCATAATGGCGTATTTCGGTTATCTCACCAACGGCGAATAAGATGCTCGGTATATATACTCGGTATATAAATAAGACCGACGACAAAAATATGGAAGGAAGCTATATTTGAAATGGAGCAGAACGAAAAGATCATCGCCTTCAGTAAAAAGGTCGAGAAGATAAAGGAAGAGCTTAAGAAAGACGTGGTCGGAATGAGCGACGTCGTGGAAAATGTCGTTATCGCCATAATAGCCGGCGGAAACGTATTGCTCGAGGGAGTTCCCGGCGTCGGAAAGACGCGTCTGGTGCGTTCGCTCGGAAGGACTATGAGTCTGCCGTTCTCGCGTATACAGTTCACCCCAGACCTTATGCCGTCCGACGTTACCGGTACGAACGTTATCGAAAAGGACGAAAACGGTCGGATGCGCACGGATTTCAGAAAAGGTCCGATATTTGCAAACCTTGTCCTTGCCGACGAGATCAACCGCGCTACGCCAAAAACGCAGTCCGCTATGCTTGAGGTGATGCAGGAGCACAAGGTCACGGTATCGAACACCACGTATCGGATAAACGAGCCGTTCTTCGTGCTTGCAACGCAAAACCCCATAGAGCAGGACGGAACGTATCCTCTTCCCGAGGCTCAGATGGACCGTTTCATCTTTAAGCTCCTTGTCGGCTTCCCGAATGAGCGCGAGCTTTCCGATATAGTCAATATGACGCAGAAAACGCTGGACGAGACCGCCGAGGCGGTAATAAACGGCGAGGAGATACTCGAGATGCGCGAGCTTGCCAAGAGCGTGCCGGTGATAGATGCGGTGCTCGGATATGCGGTCAGTCTCGTGACCAATACCCATCCCGAGCTTGACGGCGCTCCAGATATTACGAAAAAATACGTCAAGTACGGAGCTTCTCCCCGTGCGGCTCAGGCTCTCGTGACCTGCGCTAAGGTCAGGGCGCTTATGCGCGGAAGCTTCAACGTCTCGTATGACGATATAAGCGCGCTTGCTTGCCCTGTGCTCCGTCACAGGATAAAGATCGGTTATTCCGCGGTCAACGACGGTCTTACGGTGGACGACGTCATCGGTAAGCTGGTCACCGAAACGAGAAAACGCTGTAAGTGACAGCTGTTTAAACGCGGACAATATCTACGAATAAAGCCAAGTCACGCAAAGCGTCGTAGGCTCCCTTTACACAAGGGAGCCTACGGTACGCCCCGAAATAAGTTCTAACACAGATTGGGCGTACCTCGACGCATAGTGCGAACACAGACACGAGCGTTAAAGCGGGCGGATGATATCCGCCCCTACAGGTGTGATCGTACGGAACGCGTGCGGAGGTTTTGCATCTGCCCGATGTTCGGTAGGGGCGGATATCATCCGCCCGAAATACCTCCGCGCCAC
>CAZMWM010000094.1:0-7411 GCA_964570105.1 uncultured Lachnospiraceae bacterium
CTAATTCAGGGGCGTGCCATAGGCTCTCCTTGTGTAAAGGGAGCTGTCGCCGAAGATGACAGTTACAGTTTACATCTTAGCGCGTAACGTGACGAAGTCACGCTACGCAACCCTTTGAAGGTTTGCCTTCAAAGGTATTGACTGAGGGATTGTCTGCTATTCCCACACAAAAACGCAAACTTCGCGTTTAACCAAAGTTTCAAAAAAATCCGTAGCCCTTGAGCCTTCTCCAGTGGGAGAAGGGGGACCGCGATAGCGGTGGATGAGGTGTCATACAGTTGCTAAGGCAACTGTGGCTTGCGTGGCAAAGCCACGCTACGCGCTAAGCTGTAGACTTCGGTTATAAAGATAAGCATTTGAAGTGTGGCTTACACAGCTCTGCTGTGTAAGCGCTAAGATGTAAAGCTTTTCTATTTCCGAACACAAGCGTTCATCTGTGGCTTATGTGGCAAAACCACGGTATCATCTGCATTTCACAAATTATTTTCAGCTTTCAATTAACACACCGCCCAAACCGTAACGGCGAAATATCTCCTTTCCTTCCCCAAAACTATTCTCCGCCACTTGACTAACCGAGCCGTTTGGTGTATAATATAATCTGTAAAGTTACGACCGATGTGAAAACGGCGTAAATGCAGATAAATACAGAACAGAAGACCAAAGGACGGCATCAAATGATAACCTACGAACAGATAAAAGCATCCCCGGAGCTTAAGACATATATAACCTGCGCGGATAAGTCTCTCAGCGCCATGGGGTACACCGAGCACAGCTTTCCTCACGTTACGCGCGTAGCTGAGACAGCGGCGTATATTCTGACGACGCTCGGGTACACGGAACGCATATCTGAGCTTGCGCGTATAGCAGGATACCTGCACGATATCGGAAATCTCATAAATCGCACAGACCATTCTCAAAGCGGCGCGATAATGGCTTTTCGTCTGCTTGAGCATATGGGAATGGAGCCGAGCGAGATAGCGACCATCGTTACAGCTATCGGAAATCACGACGAGGGCACCGGAGTTGCCGTGGATCCCGTCGCCGCCGCACTGATACTTGCCGATAAATCCGACGTCCGCCGCTCGCGCGTCAGAAACTCAGACCGAGCCTCGTTCGATATCCACGACCGAGTCAACTATTCCGTGGAGCGTTCCGAGCTGAAGCTGGAGCCTGACGGAAAGACCGTGACGCTCCGCTTGGATATAGACACGGATATAAGTCCCGTTATGGACTATTTTCAGATATTTATGGGGCGTATGATAATGTGCCGCAACGCGGCTCAAAAGCTCGACCTGAAATTCAAGCTCATTATCAACGGTCAGTCGCTCATGTGACATTTGAGCATCCCCTCTCCGCGCCGTCCGACCATAGATACCGAACGCGCGATATCAGCAACGAAAGGACACCGCACCGATATGATATATCTTCTTGAGGACGATCCGTCCATAAGAGAGCTGGTAGTATATTCTCTTTCCAGCATGGGGATGGAAGCCGAGGGCTTTGAGCTTCCGTCAGCCTTTCTTGGCGCCGTTAGACTTGCTCCGCCGGAGCTGATACTTCTTGACATAATGTTGCCCGAGGAGGACGGATTTTCGGTACTGCGCAAGCTCCGAGCCGCCCCCGTGACGCAAAACATCCCCGTTATAATGCTCACGGCAAAAAGCACCGAATTTGACACGGTCACAGCGCTTGACAGCGGCGCGGACGATTACATCTCAAAGCCGTTCGGAGTTATGGAGCTGGTAGCACGCGTAAAAGCAGTCCTCCGCCGAGCCAACGGTGCGAGAGCCGCAAGCGCCACCGAGACTTTGCTCTGCGAGGGAGGGCTTTGTGTCTGCCCGGACAAACACACGGTAACGGTCAACGGGGAGAGCGTAACGCTTACGTACAAGGAATTTGAGCTACTGCTCCTACTCCTACGAAATAAGGGCGTCGTTCTGACGCGTGACAGGATACTAAGCTCCGTATGGGGATACGCCTTTGACGGCGAAAACCGAACGGTGGACGTTCACGTCCGCTCCCTTCGCTCAAAGCTGCTCACTTGCGGCGAGCTTATAGAGACCGTGCGCGGCGTCGGCTATAAGCTCGGAAAATGACCTGACCGCATCACACCGTAAGATCAAGTATGGAAGGACTTCGCTCGGGCGAAGTTGAGGTATCGGTATGACACAAAGAATATTCAGAAGCATCTGCCTTGTCACCGTGTTCGTATTGCTCGCCACGTTGATAGCCACCGTCCCGATATCCCTCAGATATTGCACTCAGACGCTCAAGGACGGACTGAAGCTTGAAGCGCGATACATAGCCGAGGGCTTAAAGCTTGGCGGTATCGACTTTTTGAAAGACACCTCGACCGAGGCATCGAGCCGCATAACGCTCATCTCCGCCGACGGCAGTATAATATACGACACCGCGGCTGATATCGCCGAGATGGAAAATCACCTTGACCGCGGCGAGATAGTCAGCGCAATGCGTGACGGAGACGGGTATTCGGTCAGATATTCCGACACACAGGCAGAAAAGACCGTCTACTACGCGCTAAAGCTCGACGACGGCTCCTTTCTGCGCGTTTCCGGCAACGCAGTATCATTTCTTGCATTGCTCTCGGGACTTACCCCGGCGGCGGTGATAATATTCATCGGCGCGTTAGCCGTAAGCGTGCTCTTCGCCCTTAGCTCTTCGAAGCGGATCGTCAAGGGCGTCGAGCTTTTAGCATCGGACAGCACCGAGGAGGAGGAGCTGTATCCGGAGCTTGTCGAGGTATTTCACAGGATAAAGGAGCAAAAGCGACTGATAAACCGTCAGATAGACGAGCTTGAGGTGCGCCGTCACGAGCTTGAGGTCATCACCGAGAATATGGACGACGGTCTCATCCTTATCGACGCCAAAGCAAATATCCTTTCCTGCAACAGGAGCGCACTAAAGCTCATAGGTCAAGCTCCGAACGGTGCCGACACCCCTTCGGGAAATCTCAGCACCCTGCCGCTCGAGCTTGCTGATATACGCTCCACCGTCCGCTCTGCCCTGCTCGGTAAAAGGCTGGAATGCACGGCAAGATCCGGAGAAAAGATATATCGCATAATAGCAGATCCCGTTATGAGCGAGGGAGCGGTGAGCGGCGCGGCAGTGCTGATACTTGACGAGACCGAGAAGGAAAAGCGCGAAGAGCTTAGACGCGAGTTCACGTCCAACGTCTCCCACGAGCTGAAAACGCCGCTAACGTCCATTTCAGGCTTTGCCGAGCTGATACGCGCCGGCATCTCCGGAGAAAACACCGAGCATTTCATAGACAACATATTCCGCGAGTCACAACGCCTGATCGTGCTGGTCAACGATATAATCAAGCTGTCGCGGCTCGACGAGGGTGCGATATCGCCTCAGATAGAGAACGTCTCGGTAAGAGCGATATGCGAATCGGTGGCAGAACGCCTTCGCGGCGTGGCAGAAAAGCGAGGAATAACCGTCAGCGTCATCGGAGACGACGTAAAGGCACCCACCGACGCGCGTATGCTCGAGGAGATAATATACAATCTGTGCGATAACTCCGTTAAATACGGAAAGGACGGCGGAAGCGTTGAGATGAAAGCGGAAACGCTCACCGACGGCACGCTCACCCTGACCGTCGAAGACGACGGCATCGGCATCCCCTCGGACCAGCTCGACCGCATTTTCGAGCGTTTTTACCGCGTCGACAAGAGCCATTCCAAGGAGATCGGCGGCACGGGACTCGGGCTTTCCATAGTCAAGCACAGTGCCTCAAGGCTCGGTATAGAGCTTTCCGTTTCCAGCGCCGTCGGCGTCGGAACGCGCATAACGCTCACGTTTCCCAAGCATTTAACACAGATTTAACGTAGCTCCGATAGCGAATTTAACATCGGTATGTTAAAATTTTCGGTAACGGCTCGAGCTTTGCTCGGTATGAGCCATATCATATACGTTATCCTCGGAGGTATAGAATTTTATGGATGTATTCGACATTCTCCAGCTCCTTTGCGGAGTCGCCCTCTTCCTTTACGGAATGAACGTAATGGGCGACGCCCTTAAAAAGAGCGCAGGCAAGAGCCTGAAGAACATTCTCGGCAGGCTCACGTCAAGCAAATTTAAGGGATTTCTGCTCGGTCTCGCCGTCACTGTGGTGATGCAATCCTCGTCCACGACCACGGTCATGGTCGTAGGATTTGTAAACTCGGGAACTATGACGCTCGCGCAGTCCATAAGCGTCATCATAGGCGCAAACTTCGGTGCCACCATCACCCCGTGGCTGACCGGTCTTTCCGGTATAGGTGAAGCGGGAGAGACGGCAAGCACATTTATAGAGTGGCTCAAGCCCTCCTCGTGGATGCCGATACTCGCCGTCATCGGTATATGCCTTGTGATGTTCTCGGGCAAAGACCGCAAAAAGAACATCGGCGCGATATTGCTCGGCTTTTCCGTGCTTATGGTCGGAATGGATCTTATGAGCGCATCCGTGTCCGGGCTTAAGTCCGCACCGTGGTTCCAGTCGGTATTCACGATGTTCGAAAACCCCATCCTCGGTATCCTCGTCGGATTTGTGATCACGGCTATAATACAGTCATCCTCCGCCTCCATAGGTATACTTCAGTCCCTGTCGACCACCGGCGTCATAACCTACGGAGCGGCAATACCGATAATATTCGGTCAGAATATAGGCACCTGCGCCACGGCGATGATATCCTCCGCGGGGGCAAACAAGAACGCCAAGCGTGCCGCGCTCGCACATCTGTACTTTAATATAATAGGTGCGGTATTCTGGGTGAGCGCGTACAGCCTCTTTGATTGGATATTTAAATTCGAATTTGTCAACTCCACGATAGATATGTGGGGAATTGCCGCGGTAAACACCATTTTCAAGCTTCTGTGCGTCCTTCTTATGATGCCCTTCTCGAAACAGCTGGAGAAGCTGGCGTACGTCTCCGTGCGTGACAAAAAGGGCGACGAAAACAAGATCAATATTCTCGACGAGCGTCTGCTCGAGACGCCCACCGTCGCGGTCGACGCAGCACGAAACGCCACCTGTGAGATGGCTGAGATATCCTGCAAGGCACTGTTGCTCTCACTCGGCACGCTTTCCGAATACAACGAAAAATCAGCCGAGACCATCCGCGCTTACGAGGATAAGGCGGACGTATATGAGGATATGGTCGGCTCCTATCTCGTCAAGCTCAGTGCTCGCGATATGAGCGTTCAGGACAGCCACGAGATAACCAAGCTTCTTCATATAATAGGCGACTTTGAGCGCATATCCGACCACGCGGTGAATATACTCGAGAGCGCCGAGGAGATGCGCGAAAAGAAGCTGGTATTCTCCGATGAAGCCAAGCGCGAGCTGAGAGTGCTCAGCGGAGCGATAAACGAGATCGTGGAGCTTGCACGCGACAGCTTCCTTTTGAACGACGTGATGAAGGCGTCAAGAGTTGAGCCGCTCGAGGAGGTCGTCGACTCGCTCAAGGATCAGATCAAGCTCCAGCACGTCCTGCGCCTTCAAAAGAGCGAATGCTCGATCGAGCACGGCTTCGTTCTGGCAGATATACTCAACAATCTTGAACGTGTATCCGACCATTGCTCGAACATTGCAGGGTGCGTGATAGAGATATCCAAGCACGACTCCCTTGCGATGCACAGCTATCTTAATTCCGTTCGCTCGGGCGAGGAAGCCTTCGACCGTGTGAACAAGGAATATGCAAGAAAATATTCTCTGAACGAAGCGGAATGATCCCGTTCCGCCCCCTCGCTCGGAGCAACGAATTTTAGGAAAGGCGCGATCACCGATATGAATGACCTGACTTACGGACTTACAGAATTTATCGAAAGCTCGATAACACCGTACCACACGGTGGAAAACGCCGAGCGACTGCTCTCGGAAAACGGATTTGTGCAGATATCCGCGGACGGCTCCGAGCTTCCGAAGCCCGGAGGACGGTATTATTTCATACGCACGGGCTTTACGGGCAACGGCGGCACTTCGCTCGTAGCCTTCTCTCTTCCGACGTCCTCACCTCGCGGTATGCGCGTCTGCGCCTCACATACGGACAGCCCCTGCTTCCGCATAAAGCCGAATGCAGTGATAAAGGGTGAAAATTATTGCCGCCTGAACGTTGAACGCTACGGTGGAGGAATAAACTCAACGTGGCTTGACAGACCTCTGGCTATCGGCGGAAGAGTGATAATAGATGACGGTGGCAAAGCGATATCCAAGAACGTTCGACTTGAAGGAAA
Organism: uncultured Lachnospiraceae bacterium; assembly: GCA_964570105.1. Classification (GTDB taxonomy): domain Bacteria; phylum Bacillota; class Clostridia; order Oscillospirales; family CAG-272; genus SIG673. The sequence goes on from CAZMWM010000094.1 coordinate 6,238, forward strand.
CGTCATCATCCCAAACGTCGCGATACATTTCAACCATCAGCTCAATAGCGGATATACCTATTCCCCGGCAAGCGATCTTGTGCCGCTGTTTGGTGACGGAGCGTCGGCAGATGTATTCGCCCAAAGGCTGAAAGACGTGGCAAATTGCGGAGAAAACGATATAATAGATTACGATCTCAGCGTATACGATCCGGCGCCCGCCATGATCTGGGGCGGACACGGCGAGTATATATCCGCTCCGCGTCTTGACGATCTGCAATGCGTTTATACGACGCTCAACGGCTTTTTACAGGCAACCCCCGATCGGTACGCGGCAGTCCTTGCGCTGTTCGATTGCGAGGAGGTCGGAAGCTCTTGCATCACGGGCGCCGACTCCGATCTGCTTCGCTTCACATCACAGCTGATAGCCGAATGCTACGGCATACGCGTCTCTTCCCTCGTCAGCGGCGGCTTCCTTTTGAGTGCCGATAACGCGCACGCTGTGCACCCCAACCACCCGGAGCTTTCGGATCCCACCAACCGCCCGATACTCGGAGGCGGCATCGTTTTGAAATACAATTCATCCAAGCGTTACATAACCGACGGCGAGACCGGAGCGTTCGTGCGTATGCTTTGCAAAGCAAACGGCATCCCGCTTCAGACCTTTGCAAACCGTTCGGATATGCCCGGAGGATCCACACTCGGAAATATCTCCGGAACTCAACTTCCGCTGTACGGCGCGGATATAGGACTCCCCCAGCTCGCCATGCACTCCGCATACGAGACCGCATCCGTTAAGGACGGTGAATATATGGTGGCTCTCACCAAAGCCTTTTTCTCCTGAGCCACCGTCTCCCCCACAGCCCAATGCCATCAACCTAAGAAAAAACGGTTGCAACCTCGCATTAGAAACATTTTTTACGCCAAAACGGGGGGATCGTAGGGCGGGGGCTTATCTCATAGATGGGAACTTAAGCGCCGCGCCGTCCTTTTTGTCGGTAATTGCCGTCAATAAAGTACGCCATTTAGCCTTCCCCAGCGGGGGAAGGGGGAACGCGGTAGCGGTGGATGAGGTGTTCTTCCGCATTAGATCACTCGCGTATGCGTTTACACAAATATCATTTTAAAAAATCGGCGTACCGTAGGCTCCCTTGTGTAAAGGGAGCTGTCGCCGAAGATGACAGTTACAGTTTAC
>CAZMWM010000095.1:0-7299 GCA_964570105.1 uncultured Lachnospiraceae bacterium
TAGGTGTACCTATGTGATGGAACGACAAAATCCCACCGCGAAGCTATACAGAAGTCTTTGCCAAGCTTTCTTCAGAAAGCGGGCGCGAAGCTACTCAGAAGCTTTTGCCCAGCTTTTCTCGAAAAGCTGGCGTGTAACGTGGCAAAGCCTTGTTACGCCGAGTTTCCCAAAGGGAAACTCTTTTTTGCTCACAGCTTTTCTCGAAAAGCTGATGCTTTTCTTCAGAAAGCGGAGCGGAGTGAAAGTTGAAAAATACAAGCCGAGTTGTCAGCGGCAACTCGGCTTGGGTGGGTTTTTATAAGGCTTAGATATCGTGGAGCTTACGTTTATCGATAACGCGCACGGCTTTACCTTCGCTTCGGACGATGGATTTTGGTGCTACGAGGTGCACCTTGGGGCTTATGCCGAGCATGGTCTTGATGGCGGAAGCGAGCTTTTTCTCGGAGACTTCGACATCGGAGCTGAAGGACGGATCAAGCTCGACGTTTATATCGAGCGTATCCGTATTATTTACGCGGTCGACCTCGATCTGATAATTCGGGGCGTAGCCTTCGTTTATGAGCACGGTCTCTATCTGAGACGGGAAAACGTTGACGCCGCGTATTATCAGCATATCGTCGCTTCTTCCCATCGGCTTTGACATCTTGATGAGAGTTCGTCCGCAGGAGCACTTTTTACGCGAGAGCACGCATATATCGCGTGTGCGGTAACGGAGCAGGGGAAATGCCTGTTTGGTTATGGACGTGAACACCAGCTCTCCCTTTTCTCCCTCCGGAAGCACCTCGCCGGTGTCGGGATCTATTATCTCGGGAATGAAGTGGTCCTCGTTTATGTGCATTCCGCTCTGCTCTTCGCATTCGAACGCAACGCCGGGACCGGAGGTCTCCGTAAGTCCGTATATATCGTAAGCCTTGATGCCGAGAGAAGCTTCTATCTCGTGTCTCATCTCTTCCGTCCACGGCTCGGCGCCGAAGATGCCGGCTTTAAGCTTGTTATCCTCCGGCTTGTAGCCCATCTCCTTGAGCGTCTCGCCTATATATGCGGCGTACGAGGGGGTACAGCAGATGATAGTTGCGCCGAGGTCGTTCATAAACTGTATCTGACGCTCGGTGTTTCCGCTGGACATGGGAAGCGTAAGACAGCCGACCTTATGCGAGCCTCCGTTAAGTCCGGGACCGCCCGTGAAGAGACCGTAACCGTAGCACACCTGACAAACGTCCTCGTTCGTTCCTCCGATAGCGACTATCGAACGTGCGCAACAGTCCTCCCAAAGGTCGATGTCCTTCTGAGTGTAGAAGGCGACGACGCGCTTTCCGGTAGTGCCTGACGTTGACTGTATCCTTACGCAATCCTTGAGCGGAGCGGCGAGCATACCGTACGGATAGCATTCTCTGAGGTCGTTTTTGGTGAGGAAGGGGAGCTTATGCAGGTCATCCGTGCTTTGGATATCGTCCGGTGTGACGCCCTTTTTCTGCATGAGATCGCGGTAATACTCCACGTTTTCGTACACGTGCTTCACCTGCGCACGCAGTCTCTCGGATTGAAGCTCCTTCATAGCTTCGCGTGACATGGTCTCGTATTCTTCTTGCCAATATCTCTTTTTCATAGTCCTGTTATACCTTAAGGTCTGCCCCGACGCGTCTATGTATGTCGGGCAAGGTCTTATGCTTCTTTCTCGTAAGTGATTTTTTAATATCCGCGGTCTTGTACTGCGTTTATCTTTTAATTTTGTTATCTTACTGTTTTGCTGTCTTGCGTTTTATACCGTTGTTATTCGGCGAGCATCAAAGTGTCGCGTCCGAATATCCGGCGTCGAACGCCTTTAAGTTCATCTCGATGAATTTCGGGGCGACCGTTGCCTTGAGTGCGTCGATCCAATGCTCGTACGGAATATCAAATCTGCGTGCGAGACGTCCCATCAGCACGATATTCACGGCTTTTGCCGAACCTGCGCTCTCTGCGAGCGACAGGGCGTCTATCGCGTCGACGTCCACGCCCTTATCTCTAAGCTCATCAAGGATATCCTCGGGGTATTCGCAAGCGCCGATGATGACCGGCATAGGATCTATCTGTTGAGTATTTGTTACGATATGACCGCCCTTTTTCAGATGGTCTGCATATCTTGCCGCCTCGAGCTTTTCAAACGACACTATATAATCCGCTTCGCCCTTATCGACTATCGGTGAGTAGACCTTATCGCCGAAGCGGACGTACGTGACGACCGAGCCGCCGCGCTGGCTCATTCCGTGAACCTCCGATATCTTGACGTCATAGCCCTCGTCAAGAAGCAGTTTGCCGAGCAGCTTGCTTGCGAGCAATGCGCCCTGACCGCCGACGCCGACTATCATAAGACTTACTGTATCCATTTATGTATGACCGTGTCCTTTCGTATCTTTGTATGTTGATATCTCGGGGAATTACCGCGTTCAGCCTATCGCGTCGAACGGGCAGAGCTGCATACACACCTTGCAACCGACGCACAGCGTAGCGTCGATATGCGCCTTACCGTTCTTTACGCTGATGGCAGGGCATCCGAGCTTCATACATTTCTTGCATCCGCGGCACTTATCCGTATCTGCCTTGAGCGGCGGCTGTGGCTTTACGCTCTTGAGCAGCACGCAGGGGCGGCGCGAGATGATGACCGAAGGCTCCTCCGCCGCAAGCTCTTCCTTTACTGCCGTCTCGCACGCGTCGAGGTCGTAAGGATCGACCACGCGCACGCGCTGTATGCCGATGGCGCGGCAAAATGCTTCAAGAGACACCTTTGACGCCGGATCACCCTTTATATTATATCCGGTGGTGGGATTTTGCTGATGTCCGGTCATTCCGGTGATGGAGTTATCGAGTATCACCACAGTGGACGCCGAGCCGTTATAGGCTATATTGACGAGTCCGGTCATTCCGGAATGCATAAACGTTGAGTCGCCGATGACGCAGACGGTCTTTTTCTCCGCTTCCGCGCCGAGCGCTTTATTAAAGCCGTGGATACCGGATACCGATGCGCCCATACAGAGCGTCATATCCAGAGCGTTCAGCGGCTGCTGTGCTCCCAGCGTATAACAGCCGATATCTCCGAGGACGGTCACCTTGTTTTTGGCGAGGGTGTAGAACATCCCTCTGTGGGGGCATCCTGCGCACATCATAGGCGGACGTGCGGGTGCTTCGGTGTCTGCCGAAATGCCGCTTTTTGCGGTAATTCCCAGCCTTTCCGCTATGTAGCCCTGTGAAAACTCTCCTATGTTCGTGAACAGCTCCTTGCCTATCGGTCTTACGCCGATGCTAAGGCAGTGCTCCTCGATTATCGGATCAAGCTCTTCGATCACGTAGAGCTTCTTGACTTTTGCGGCGAAGCTCTTTATCCTGTTTATCGGCAGGGGATTTATCATACCGAGCTTGAGGACGTTCACGCTGTCTCCGAATATCTCCTTCACGTACTGATAACACGTACCGGACGTTATGATACCGATATCGCTCTCGGGGGCGTATTCCTCGCGATTGAGTGCGGAGGTCTCGGCAAATTCCCGAAGAAGAGCAGTTCTGTTCTCGACTATCGGGTGGCGCTTTTTGGCGTACGCCGGCATCATTATGTATTTCTGCGGATCCTTTACGTACGGACGCGTCTTTACCTCGCGCTCGCCCGTTTCGACTATGCTTTGAGAGTGTGCTATTCTCGTGCACATACGGATAAAGAAGGGAGTGTCGTAGCTTTCGGACAGCTCGAGGGCAAGCTTTGAAAATTCAAGTGCTTCCGCGCTGTTTGCAGGCTCGAGCATAGGGACCTTTGCGGCTATCGCGTAGTGCCTTGAGTCCTGCTCGTTCTGCGAGGAATGCATTCCGGGATCGTCAGCTACGCAGATGACCATTCCGGCGTTTATTCCGGTGTAGGAGACCGTAAACAGCGGATCTGCCGCAACGTTCAGTCCGACGTGCTTCATTGCGCACGCGGAACGCACCCCGGCAAGAGAGGCTCCGAATGCCGCTTCCATCGCGACCTTCTCGTTCGGCGCCCATTCGCAGTACACATCGTCGTTCTTTGCTTCAAATTCAGTGATCTCGGTGCTCGGAGTGCCGGGATACGAGGACATAAATCCAAGTCCTGCCTCGTACAGTCCGCGAGCTACCGCTTCGTTACCTATCATCAGTCTTTTCAAATCCCGATACCTTACCTTTCGAAAGTTTGGCATTGACCGCTCACGATCGTGCTTCGTTCACGATAAGCCTTTCGTACAGATAGTCCTTTACCAGCTCCCAATAAAGATTACGCTCTATAAACTCCTTGGTGTAGTTGGTCTCAAACTCCTCTATACTGTCGCATTCGTAATAATCCAGCATACTTTCGGCGTACTCCTTGTACTGCCCGTCGCTAAAGCGGATGCGCTCTTTTTTGACTATAAAGTACAGCGCAAGCTCTTCCTTGACGACATTCTGCGCGTACAGCAGAGCCTCGGACTCAAATTCCGCGAGCGTCACGCCGTAATAGGAATTGAGGTAACCGGAAAGCTCCAGTCCGCACTGCTTGGCGTAGCTTTCGTAGAGATCGTAATAGTCCTGCTGGTACGCCTGCACCTTTTCTTTCGGATATTTCTTTACGGTGCAGGTCTCGATAAAGGCGCTCCACATTAGCGAACGGGTAAGCTCACGGGTAAGCTCCGCTTCAAATTCCGCTACGGTGGAATACTCGGTCTTGGTGGCGACGAACTGGTCGCAATAGTCCGGCAGGGTGATCTCCTCGATCTTCTTAACGGTGATCTTGATAGCCGTGTTTTGGTTTTTCAACGCCTCGGTCTTGACCGTGTCGTCGTACGAGACGTACGCCCATCTTTCGTCAAGCGTCGATGCGCCCTCGAGAGCGTCCTCTATCTCCTTACGGAAATCGCCGTTTCCGATGTGTTCTATCGTATATCCGGTGAGGTTTGCCGTGATGCCGTCTGTGACCTCCGCAAACTCATCGAAGAGGATAAGGTCGTTATCACCGTTTACGACGTACAGCTCGGTATCTATGGTGACGTTATCGTATTTCGAGGGATCGTCCTTCCAAAATCTTATCTCGCGGTCGACCGTTTTCGTTTCGGCATAGCTTTTCAGAAAGCTGTTGATCTCGGTCTGCACCACCTCGTCTATATCCGAGCGCTCCAGCGTGACGTTAAGGTCTCCGAGCTTTATGTATTTTCCGAGAGAAAGGTCGGAATAAGGTGTTTTTGCCGCACACGCCGCAAGAGCGAATACGGTGACGGTGGCAAGCAGTAACGCCGCCGCTCTTATAAATGCTTTTTTCATATCTTAAGGACCACGTCTTTCGTGTATTGTTGGTTTTGTTTTTATCGATGCGCCAACGCGCGGCGTCACACAAGCTCGATGTGCCCGTAAAGAGCGTCGAGCATAAGATTGTACAGAACGTCGTACTCAAAAGCGCCGACGCCATAACGCTCGTCGTAATTATCAGCCGAGTCGCAGTTCATTTCGCGAAGAAGCTTTGCGCACATCTCGTTGTACGCCTTGCCCTTGGTCGGAGTCTCGAGCTTGCGCAACAGGTGATACATCAATATCTCTTCCTTCAGGCGATCCTTCGTGTACTTATCGCACGCTTCGAAAAATTCCGCTTCCGTCATATCGGAGCTGATGCCGAACTCCGAAAATCCGTCGCCGTATTGGGAAAGGAAATCCTCAAGCGTCATCTCGCGCTTTTCGGCGTATTCCTTGATGCTCATAAGACTGTCGTATATCTTGGAATACTCAGCCGACGGATATTGCAGCATCTCGGCTGACGCGAGCAGCTGTGACCACGCCATCTCCGAGGCTACAGACCTTTTGAATGCATCGCGCAGGCTTTCGACGGTCGTGTAGTCGGTATAAGCCTTGCACATACTGTCATTAAGCTCCTTCGGGCGGTGTATCTCGTTCAAGGTCACGCGGTATATCGCTTCTTTATTTTCAAGTCCTTCGTAATACGTTTCGGGGTAGGTGACGGTGATCTCCTTAACGTCCCCTATCGACATACCTATGATGCCCTCTTCTATCCCGTCAACGAAGTCGCCCTTGCCTATGTAAGCGGTCGCTCCCGTTTTGCCGAAGGCGTCTATCGGCAGACCGTCTATGAAGCAGGTGTAATCTATAACGACCTTATCGTACTGCCTTGCCTGTGTGTCGTAGAGACGTTCCGCAAGGTCGTTCTCCCACAAAAATTCGACCACTCGGTATTCGACCTCATTTTCGACCTCGGATGCCGACACCTTTACCGACGTGAGGTCCTCGGTCGAGATGTATTCGTCCAAGTCGTACGGATAATCGTTCGCTATGGGGGAGCCACTCGAGCAGGATGAAAGAAACACCGCGGATGCGAGCAGTGTAGCCATAATTACCGCCGAGGCACGGCGGATGCTGTTTTTGAGTATCTTTTTCAAAGTGTTGCCTCCTGTTTTTTATCTCAAAGCTGTGGCATCTCAGTGTAAACAGCTCTTAATAACGAGCACCAAAGCCACCGCGCAGAGCGCAACGAGCGCGACCGTTACCGCGATGACCGCGGATGCGAATATCGCTCCGCGCCCGGCGTCCTTGTCTGCTCTTTTACTCTTCGCTTCGGCTTCTGTGTTCGCGGGCTTTTCCGGCAGTTCGTTTTTATCCGTATCGCTCATTTGTCAAGCTCCTTTCTCAGTGGGTGGCTCTTTCCTTGGCTATAAGCTCGGAAAGAAACGCGAGGAAATCGGTCCTTGCCTGCTTTAAGGGACTGTCGTTAGCAAAGGTGTAATCGTAGTCGTACTGCTCGACCATATCGTCGGAGTCGTTGCCGTAGCTTTTCGGGCAACGCTCGGAGGTGATAAGGAGCGTTACGCAATGACCGCCGTCAAAGCACCTTGAGGCGCGGATGAAGCGGTCTATCTGTTCGCCTTCGCGGATATGTACGAAAAACAGCTCGTTTTCCGTGTCCTTTAAAAACTTGTCGTATTCGTTCAGCACGTATCTGTTCGGCAGGTCATTGTACTCGGTGAATATCCGCTTCAATTCGGCGAGAAAACGTCTTGCTTCCGGCGTCTTTTCGCCGTTCCAACCGTTTTCCAGCGCGATCCTTTTGATGGGGGTGACGGAGGACACGTTTACCGTCTTGTATATCTCTCCGGCGATATCACAGAGCGTGTCCTTTCCGACACCGCCGCGACCGTTGATCACTATTCCAAGCTTATCCATTATTCGACCGTTTCTGTTAATTAAAATATCTTTTATAAATTATATCACTTTTTCGCTCGGATTTCAATGTACATATCATTAACATTATTTAATTAGTGAAGAAACTAAAAACACCAC
>CAZMWM010000096.1:0-7221 GCA_964570105.1 uncultured Lachnospiraceae bacterium
TATCTCATATCTATTTCGGTGATAAATCTTGAGCATATATTTACCGTGAGCACGAACAGCGCGATATTTAGGAGCAGGTGTATCATCCAATATTCGGGGAAGCCGTTCAGCGTTGCTATGAACACCACTCCCGAGACCGCGATGACGCAGAAGGCGACGAACAGGACCTTCAGGCGCAGTGAGAGCGAACGCTTGGTGGCGTCGTTCTTTTTCAATGTGCGCTTAAATTCCTCGGATACGTCAAGTCCGATATATCTGTCCGACACTTGGCGGAATATGGGGATAAGCTCAAAGGCGTACAGGACGAGAGCCGCCGCTTCGAGCGTCGACAGCAATATGCTGACGGCGTATTCTCCCGGAAAGAGCGTTATCAGCCTATCGAACAAAAGGAAATAGCGCTTTTTTGCGAAGATATACGAATATATCCACGATGCGAGGGAAGTGGCGAGATATGCGCCCCCGGCTATATAAACTCTTCTGTCAACTTTGCAATACGCGGACAGGAGCCATACCGCTATGAGCGACAGCACCGCAAAGCCGGTGTCGGGAATGTAGTTCTTGCCGTCACCGATAAAGTCGATAAGAAAAGCTCCGCCGAGAATAAACATCTTGAATGCGTACACGAGCCTGCGGCGGATGAACATACCGGGATCGGTGCGCGCTTTATCGGAATAAGCTTTGTTCAGCCTATGGACGAACTCGGTATCTCTGTATGCATCCAAGATGTATTTTTTCAGCGCCGCAAGGAAGAACGCCGCGACCGCCAACGTCAGTACCACGTTGAATATATCGAGTGCGCCCGAGTATGCGCTCCAATCGACCGCCGTGCTCTCGCCGACCACTATTCCTTCGCTCTCTTGGCTCGACGAGAGCGCTCCAAGCTCCGGAAGCACCGATAAAAATCCGCGTGCGGCGAAAAACACCGTGCCGATGATCCTAAATTCGCCCGTCTCCCCGAGCTTTCCGTCATACCGTATGCCGAGATACGCCATTCCGTCCGCGATGCACGGCAGAGCCATAAACATAACTCCGAATTCGATCACCGCGAATACCATGGTGAGACAGAGCGTCATAATATCGTCAAATATGCCGGATATGATAAAGCAAGCGCTGTGTGCGACGGATATCACCGTTGCCCATTTAAGATAGGAAAGTGCGTCATTAAGCTCGGCTGAGATCATGGAGAGCCTGTTTATCCCGATAAATATCAGGAGGAAGCCGATGGCGTCCGGCAGAATATCCAAAAGTCCTATCACGGGGTTGAGCGTGAACAGGAAGCCTATAAAGACCAATAGAAGTCCCATACGTCAAAAGCTCGGCGCTTCCGTCGGATCGGATGCGCTCATTTTGCTTTCTTACCTCCGTTTCTTTTATCGTTGCCTTTGGTATTTTTGTTTTTGTTCTTGGCGATCTCGGCGCGGATGGAGCGAAGTTCGGCTTCCTCGGCTTCGCGCCGAGCTTGCCTTTTGCTTTTATGCTCGTTCTCCTCTTCATCCGCGGAAGCGATGCCGACGTAGCATTTGAAGAGCATCCAGAGATTGAGTGCTCTCCAGATAAGCCCGATGATGAAGGGATATATGAAGATGACCTCGAAATTCGTGAACAGCCCCGGCGCGAGACGCCGAAGCACGCTGACGGTGACCTCAAACAGCAGATATACGATCATTATAGCCATATTCCGCGTGGCTTGCTTTTCGAGCGTCGGATATTCCGCTTTCTCGCCGATCCTTTTGACGCCAATGTAAAGGAAGAACATAGCAAGCATCTCTATCAGCTCGTCAGCCCACTGTATCACCTCATAAAGGACGTCGGAGCCGGTGAATGCTCCGTCACCCGCACCGCTCAGGTATATTTGGATCGCGAGCAGAGCGGCACCTATCGGAACAGCCGCGTACAGCACGTACTTGAACGGTACGAGCTTTTCTTCAAATCTGGACAGTCTGAGTGCCGCGAAAAGCATAAGTGCGTACCCTAAAACGGGCAGTACGGATATCTCGCCGAAGGGAAATGACAGCATAAAGAGATACCCGAGAAACAACCATGAAAAACGCATATCGAACTCCATTCCGCCGCTCCCGGGCGTAAAAGGTCGGTGCCGCTCCGAGGTGCGGACGTATCCGAGCCTTGTGGGCTGTGAGGATCAACCGTTATTCGCTTCGTCGGACGTGCCGGCTCCGCAACATTTCTTGTACTTTTTACCGCTTCCGCAGGGGCAGGGATCGTTCCTTCCCACCTTCTGTCCGGCGCGTACCGTAACAGGTCTGCTCTGCGCCGGCTTTCCGTCGGAAAAGCCCTCTCCCGTGATCTTTACGACCTCCTTGCGCTCGACCTTCTGAGCCGGGACGACGGTAAGCACCTTGCGTACCGTATCCTCTCTTATGGAGGATATCATATCGTCGAACATATCCGCCGCCGCGATCTTGTATTCGCTCAACGGGTTGCGCTGGGCGTACGCCTGAAGTCCTATGTTGCCCTTAAGGTCATCCATAGCGTCGAGGTGCTCCATCCACTTGGTATCCACGTTGCGGAGCAGTATAACTCTTTCCACCTCGCGCATATCGTCTCCGAACATAGCTTCTCTTTCCGCGTAACGCTCAAGAGCTTTCTTTTCAAGCTGCTCCGTTATGTCGGACGGCTCAAGCTTTTCAAGCTCCTCTTCGGTATAACGCAGGCTGTTCTCGTCGCATATGACGCCGAAGAAGCGGTTACGCAGTCCGTCAAGTTCCCACTCATCTCTGTCCTCCGACGCGGTCGCTTGGCTCACGGCTTCGCCGATCACGGAGGATATCATCTTCAGTATCTTGTCGCGAAGATCCATTCCGTCAAGCACCTCTCCGCGCTGGGAATAGATTATCTTTCTCTGCTCGTTCATTACGTCGTCGTAATTCAGGACGTTCCTTCTGCGCTGGAAGTTCTGTCCCTCTATCTGCTTTTGCGCACGCTCGATGGTCTTGGACAGCATTCCTGCCTGTATCGGCTCATCCTCAAGCCCGAGCTTGCTCACTATCCCCATAACACGCTCCGAGCCGAACAGTCTCAGCAGATCGTCTTGAAGCGAGAGGAAGAAACGGCTCATTCCGGGATCGCCCTGACGTCCGGAGCGTCCGCGGAGCTGGTTATCTATGCGTCGGCTCTCGTGACGCTCGGTACCGATTATGAACAGTCCGCCGGCGTCACGCACCTTCTGCGCCTCCGGCTCGATCTGCGCCTTGTATTTTTCGTACAGCCCTCTGTATACGGCGCGTGCGGAAAGTATCTCTTCGTCCTGTGTTGCCGCCGAGCCGACCGCCGAGCCGATCATCTCCTCGTCGTATATAAGCTCGCCCGAGGTCTCGTCGCGCATGGTGCGCATCTCCTGCTTAGCCATATGCTCGGCGTTTCCACCGAGCATTATATCCGTTCCGCGTCCTGCCATATTTGTGGCTATGGTGACCGCTCCGACCTCACCTGCCTTTGCCACTATCTCCGCTTCGCGCTCGTGCTGTTTTGCGTTGAGCACGGTGTGCTTTATGCCCCTTTTCTTAAGAGCATCGGAGATCTGCTCGGATTTCTCGACGGATACCGTACCGACCAGCACCGGTTGCCCCTTTTCGTGGCATTCCTCTATCTGACGGATGATGGCTCTGTACTTGGCTTCGACCGTGCTGTACACCTGATCGTTATAATCGATGCGTATCATCGGCTTGTTCGTCGGTATCTCGACGACGTCCAGTGCGTATATCTCGCGGAACTCCACGTCCTCCGTGAGTGCCGTACCGGTCATACCGGAAAGCTTTCCGTAAAGGCGGAAATAGTTCTGGAAGGTGATGGTCGCAAGAGTTTTGGACTCCTTCTGTATCTTTACGTTCTCCTTAGCCTCGATAGCCTGATGCAGACCGTCGTTATAGCGGCGTCCCGGCATTATACGTCCGGTGAAGGAGTCGACTATCAGCACCTTGCCGTCCTTTATGATATAGTCGCGGTCGCGAAGCATTATGCCGCGCGCCTTGAGTGCCTGATTTATGTGGTGCGCGAGCACGGAATTTTCGGGGTCCGAGAGATTATCCACGGCGAAAAACCGCTCCGCCTTCTCGATACCCGAGGATGTCAGCGTGACCGTGCGAGCCTTTTCGTCGACCACGTAGTCGTAGTTCGCCTCGGTCTGCTCGTCTATTATCTTGGTATCGACTTCCTTGATCTTCTGTTCCTTGAGCGTACGCACGAAGCTGTTGGCTCTTGAGTACATATCCGTGGACTCGGCGCCGGCGCCAGAGATTATCAGCGGCGTTCTCGCCTCGTCTATGAGTATGGAGTCCACCTCGTCGACTATGGCGAAGCTGTGACCTCTCTGTACCATCCTATCCTTGAAGATGACCATATTATCGCGGAGGTAATCGAAGCCGAACTCGTTGTTCGTGCCGTACGTTATGTCCGCGCGGTACGCCGCCTGCTTTTCTTCCTTGGTCTGACCGTGGCGTATCAGCCCCGTGGTAAGTCCCATAAAGCCGTACACTCTGCCCATCTCTTCGCTTCCGACCTTGGCGAGGTATTCGTTCACGGTGATTATGTGGACGCCTTTGCCGCTCAGCGCGTTGAGGTATGCCGGTAGCACCGCAACGAGCGTCTTGCCTTCTCCGGTCTTCATCTCGGCGATCCTTCCCTGATGGAGCACTATTCCGCCTATCAGCTGGACGCGGAAGGGGCGCTTTCCCAAAACTCTGTCCGCCGCCTCGCGTATCGCCGCGAAGGCGTCGGGAAGTATATCGTCGAGCGTCTCGCCGTTTGCAAGTCTGTTTTTGAGCGTCTCCGTGACTGATGAGAGCGTGGCATCGTCCATTGATGCGTATTTATCGGACAAGCTCTCGATCTTGTCAACGGTGCGGCGTAGCTTTTTTATCTGTCTCTGACTGTATGTTCCGAATATTTTAGTAAATAACCCCATTATCTTCAAACCTTTCCCGAAAATGACGTATAGGAGTGCGTTACCTTACTATTATAAAGCATATTTGGTACGTACTTAATAAGAATTTGTAAATATTGTAATATGTGTTGAAAACTTTTTATTTTTGTATTATAATTATAATCGAGACGACCGCTTGAGGTATGCCCGACCGTGCGGACGGCATCCCGACGGATAAAACGAAGGAGCTTTATATAAGTCTGAAAGATAAATCTTTCAGAGGCGTTTTGTGCCTTGGCGATCTGAACAATCGCATTTCGGCAAAGCCGAAACCGTCACAAAACTGCTATGATTTAGAAAGGAATGGTCATAAAAATGGCAGACCTGAATTTGGTACTCGTGGAGCCTGAGATACCGCAGAATACCGGCAACGTGGCAAGGACCTGTGCCGTTACAGGGGCGGCTCTGCATCTGGTGCGTCCGCTCGGCTTTGAGCCTGACGATAAAAAGCTCAAGCGAGCGGGGCTTGATTATTGGGACAAGCTGGACATCACGTATTACGATTCGCTCGATGACTTTTTGCAAAAAAATTCCGAAGAGAAGCTGTATCTGTTCACTACCAAGGCGAAAAACGGATATACCGAGGTCACGTATCCAAAACGCGTTTTTTTGGTGTTCGGCAAGGAGACAGCAGGGCTTCCCGAGCCGTTCATACGCCACCGCTCGGATGACGCCGTTCGCATCCCTATGCGCGATACGCTCCGCTGTTTAAATCTTTCCAACGCAGTGGCGGTCGCCGCTTACGAATATCTGCGTCAAAGAGGCTTTCCGGGGCTTGGTTGAGTCTTGAAGCCGAGGTGTCCGCGGGCGCGGCTCATTGTCCGAGCATACGCCCGAGAGAGGGAGACACGCCGAGCAGCTTGCAGGTCGCTTCGTATTCCGAGATGAGACGGTTTTTTTCGTCATCGGAAAGCTTTTCTCGGCGTTTTACCGCGCGGATGAGCAGATTTTTCGGAGTTTCCTCGGGATCTATCAGCTCGCATATGTTGACCTTATAGCCGTGTATCTCAAGCATCTGAGCGCGCAGAGCGTCGGTCGCCGCGTCGGCTAATTTCTGTTTCAGCATGGAGTGACGGCAGATCACGTCAAGCTCGGGACAGTGAAGCTGGCGGTTAAGCTCGTGATGACAGCACGGCGTGGAAAGTATCACCCGAGCGCCCGTGCGCACGGCTCCTGCAAGCACGTAGTCCGTGGCGATGTCGCAAGCGTGGAGCGACATAACGAGATCGGGGCATCTCGGAGGTGTGAAGGTGCTGACGTCGCCGACGGAAAAATGCATTCCGCTCCAACCGAGCTGCTCTGCGACCGTCGAGCAATAGCTTATAACGTCCGCTTTAAGGTCTACGCCGTAGAGTGATACATCTCTGCCGCGGCAGACGGAGAAATACCAATATGCCGCGAAGGTCAGATAGCTCTTACCGCAACAGAGGTCGCACAGGCACAGCTCGCCTTCACGCGGTAATTCCCCGTAGATCGCGTCCACGTGATCGAGAAAACGGTTTATCTGACGGAACTTTGCCTGCTTCTTGTCGTATATCCTGCCGTCCCTGTCGCTCAGTCCGAGCTTCACTAAAAAATCGTTGCGCTTGCCTTCCTCGAGCAGATAGCGCTTGGCTTTGTTGTGAGAGGGGATGGACACCTGACCGAGCGGACGCTTGGTCTCGGTCACGTGCAGCTTTCCCTTGTCGGATACCAGTATCTCACAGGTGCCGTCGGCGCAGACGAGGTTTATCTGACGGTATCCGCAGAGTGCAAGCTCGGTCAGAAAACGCGCGGTTTGTGAAATGTGCTCGCCGTCGGCGTTGTGATTTTTGCGTATAGCCTTGCCGTCCTTCATAAAGCTCTCGAGCGAAACGAACAGCTCACCCGCGGTGCTTTCGTAAAGCGAAGCGCACGAGCGCAGTACGGTCTTGTCTCGCGCCCTGCTCATCACGAGCTTTGAAAGCGTTCTTTGAGAGATGGCGAGCTTTATCAGCTCGTACACCCGTTCGGTCTGCGAGACCTCTATGCAGTTCAGTTCCATATATGTATTTTTCCTTTCCCTGTGCGGATGATTTCATTCCGAGTATACCTTATTATAGCGCGTATTGCGGAGATTGTCAAGCGTATACTTATTCGTTTGCTCGGTACGATTGACCGTTTTGAACTGACTGACCTCATAGGTGGGGCTTGCTCCCATAGATGGGAACTTAAGAGCTATGACATACAGTTGCCTTGGCAACTGTATGACACCTCATCCACCCCGCGTAGCACGGCAAAGCCGTGCAAGCCGGAGTTTTCTC
>CAZMWM010000097.1:0-7182 GCA_964570105.1 uncultured Lachnospiraceae bacterium
CAAGCGTGGTCACCTTGCTCATCAGCTCCGCGTAGGTCGGGAAGCTCTCGACGAAGGTCACTTTACTTATCTTTGTACAACCTTCTCTATCACACTTTATGTAAAGCTCCCCGTTCTTCTTCTCTCTGAGCTTATAGACGTGTCCGAGCGCGGCGATAGTCTCGCTTTCTCCGCATCCGTTCTTGCATATCGCGCTTCCGTCAGCTTCGCAGGTAGGCGCGGTGTAACCCTCTTCGCCCGCCGTTGCGTAGCTATGACCGGTGGCAGGCGTCGTGCTTACAGTCACCCACTCACCGCAGGTCTTGCACTTAGCTTTCAAATAGCCGGCTTCGGTGCAGGTCGCATCCTTCTTATCCTCTTCGTAATAAGATGTGTAGTTACCATCCTCGTCCTTCGTGCCGATGTCGTGTCCGAGCGGATCCTTATTGTCTGTGATATACGTCTTTCCGCAGACCGAGCAGACTCTCTCGGTGTATCCGCCTTCCGTGCAGGTAGGCTCGACCACATTAGGTTTATAGGGTGCTTCCTCAGAGGTCACCTTCTCGGTGTGATCCGTTCCAAGAATGTCACAGACACAACCAAGGATAGCCGTCGGCACCTCGCCCTCGTACACCACGACGTTAGCGATGTCGTAGTAGGAATCAAGACCGACACTATTATTATAATTGTGTTGCATAAAGCGGATCTCGGTAAGCTTGGTAAAGGATGACTTGTAAGTCATTCCCTTAGCAACAAGGATACCGTCAGCATACATATCTATCGTCTTTGCATTGGTATCTATCGCCAAAGCGATACGAGTGAACTTTTCCTTGGAGAGCGTGACAGTTACGGCATTCTCTCCGCTTCCGAGCACGAACTCGCCGTCCTCGGTGAACTTTGCTACCGCAACTCCGTTAGGACCGGCAACCGTTCTGAACAGGAATTCCATGCTATTGTTCTGGAAGTACTTTCCGTCCGCTCCCGGCTCACCGAGTCTGACAGAGAATTCAAATACGCCCTTGCCTTCAAGCTCGATGGAGTCTCCGGATCCTCCGATGTTGATGTAAGAGTGACCGCTACTCGTTTCGGTCGTCTTGGAGTTTCCGTACCATCTTACGTATCTGCCGATGCCATCTTCCTCAAGCACCTTCCACTTATTGGCGCCGACTTTGTAAACGAAGTGATTGATCGTCTTATATCCGAGTTCTCCACTCAAGAGTGCATCATCGGAAATATCGATCTGAGCATATATCTTGCTCTCAAGCTCCTTGAGCTTAGCAAGCAGTTCCGTAAAGGAAGGAAGCGCGGCGTCATAGGTCACATCCGTGCTATGCGCGCATCCTTCTCTGGTGCAAGCCCAGCAGAGCTTATGAGTGGTGGTGTCTGCCTTGAGCTTGATCACGTGACCGAGCTTTTCGATAGGATCGGTCTCGGTGCAACCTTCACGCTTACACTTAGCGCATCCGTCGACTTCGCAGGTAGGCGCGGTGTAGAGCTTATCAGTCTCGGTGTTGTCACCGGCAGTTGCCCAATCGTGTCCGAGAGCTTCGATATCCTTCTCCGCACCGCAACCCTCTACGGTGCAGACCGTGTGTCCTGCCACGGTACAGGCAGGAGCGGTATAGCCCTCTTCGCCTGCAACCGCCCACTTGTGTCCAAGTGCATCAACGAAGGTATCACGATAATCCTGATCGCACACGGAGCAATGCTTGGTGGTATAGCCTTTCTCCGTGCAGGTAGGAGCGGTCACCTCAGCCTTGGATTCATCATCCTTATGACCTTCAGCCTTCTTGATCTTTATCGTCTTTGCACCGCAGTTCTTGCACTTCTGACTGTGATAGCCGTCCTCGGTGCAGGTAGCCGCGACATTCTTGATGGTCTCATATTCGTGAGCCGCAGGAGCGGTAACGGTGGCAGTGTCCTCATTGACCTCCTGTCCGCCGCACTTAGAGCAGGTCTTGACCTGATAGCCGGCTATGTAGCAGGTGGGACCAACGGTCGCGTATTCGCTCCACTCGTGCTCGCAACCCTCGGTAGGCTTGATATAAGATATCGTATAGCTACCGACGGTGACGGTCGCCTTCTCCTTTACCAGAGAATCGATGACCGTCGTGGGCTTATCCGCCGCATAGGTCTTTATGTCGTCTATACCGAAGTCGGAAGCCGTCTTATTGGCGGTCGCCATACGAACGGCAAAGCTTTCAAGCACGGTATTGGTATAGTAGACGGTGTTGGTATAAGCGGCGGCGCTGATCACCTGATGACCGTCCGCATAAAGGTCGTAGTTACGGTCACGGTCGTTAAGCACGAAGGCAAGCGTGAGCCAGCTACCCTTGGTGACATCGTATACCGCCTCACCCTGTACCTTTATCTTGCCGCCGTCGGCATCGTATTCGGCAAACACCTGCTCGGCGTCGCCCTTCTTACCGACGAGAAGCACAAGGTCCTTGGTGGTCTCGCTTATAAGTATCTTGTACTCGACCACGTACTTGCCGTTTCTGTACAGTTCGTAGTCGGGCATCATTGTGAGCGCGAAGGCGTTGTCTCCAAGCACCTTATCCGAGCCTCTCTGTATAAAGAGGTAGGAATTTCCACCTTCGGTCTTTATGCTCCAATCAGCCTTTTCCGAGACGGTAAGCTGCTCGGAATAGTCCTCGAGAGCAAAGCCGCCCTCGAAGTTCTGATCGACCACACCGGAGTAAGTTCTCGTGGTGTGCTCACATCTAAGGCACTTCTTGACGGAATAACCGTTGGCTGTGCTTACAGGATCTTTTCCGTATGCGTGACCGAGAGCGGAGCCTTCCTCCGTTCTGGTCATAGGCTTTTTACAGAGTATGCAGGTGAGAGTTTCGGTACCGTCGTTCTCACACGTGGCATCTCCGTTGGAGACCGCAGAGCCGTACGTATGCATTCCGTACGCGGAGCCTGCCTCCACTTCTGTTTGCTTTTCGCCGCATTTTGCGCACTTACGGGTATGAGTTCCGTCAGTCTCGCAAGATGCGTCTCTGTTTGATACCCACTTTGCCCATTCGTGCTCACCGTTTGCGCACGTGCCACCTTCTGTTTCGTCGTCACAGGATGCCAAGACGCCGATGCAGATGACGGAAAGGACTGCGAGTATCAAAGCAAGTATACGAATCTTCTTCATAGATTTGCTCTCCTTCGCAAATAGTTTTTGGTAGTTCTCATTATATCATTCAAGCAACATTTCATCAATGTAAATAACGAACATTACAATGTCATTTTTAAACATCAGTTGACATTCCTCGCATAATATACAAATGTTGCGATTTATTTTGGTGCATTTCGCACAACCGCATCATCTCTGCAAGTTTTTCGCCCTCTCGGCGGATATTTTTACCTCAAAGCACTGTTTACACGCAGTTAACACAATGCGCTTAAAAAATTCAAACCGCTATGGTACAATTACTCCAAGATTTGAAACCCGGTTTCAAATTCCCGGCTTTTCGAGAAAATCCGGACATAAGCTTCTGAGTAGCTTCGCGCCCGCTTTCTGAAGAAAGCTTGGCAAAGATTTCTGAGTAGCTTCGCGGTTGAAAAGTGTTATTCCATCACAGCGGCACGCCCAGTCTGTGTCAGAACTTATTTAGGGGCGTGCCTTGGCTTGTGTAAAGGGAGCTGTCAGCTTGCTGACCGAGGGATTGCAAAACTCAAGCTCCGCGTTTAAACAGAATTTCGAGCAAAGCTGTAGCCCCTTATGCCTTCCCCAGCGGGGGAAGGGGGACCGCGTTAGCGGTGGATGAGGTGTCCTTTCACATTGGTCACTCGCGTATGCGTTTACACGGATCTTATTTCAAAACATCGGCTTACCGCAAACACGGTATCCACGCTCCATCGGAGGTACACAACACAAATGGAAAATGAAACAACATCCGGTTACAGGACGCGTCAGCGAGAGCTTGTTCTCGAATACGTAAAAAATTACGGCGGATGCGTCACCGCCGACGAGGTGATAAAAGGACTTCGCAAGCTTGGAGAGTCCGTTTCCAAGCCCACCGTATACCGCACGCTCGACAAGTTCGTGCGCTCGGGGGAGCTTTCGCGCTTCGTCAGCGAACGCGGCGAGAGCACCTCGTACCGCTTCGGAGGTGAGCTGCACAGCGAGCATTTTCATCTCAAGTGTACCGAATGCAAAAAAACGGTATGCGTCGATTGCGATTTCATAAACAGTCTCGTATCCCACTTTTATGCGCACCACGGATTTGCGCTATCGCCAAACCAGACCGTCTTTTACGGCGTCTGCGCCGATTGCAGATCTGACAAAGTCTGAAAGATAAATCTTTCAGAGACGTTTTGTGGCTTGGCGATCTGAACGATCGCATTTCGGCAAAGCCGAAACCGCCACAAAACTGCTATGATTTAGAAAGGCGTGGTCATAACAATGATAATAATGAAAAGGAAAGTATCCAAAATGTCCGTACAAGTCTTTAAAAAGCTGATACCCGTTATTCTCGCCGTCGCTCTGCTCCTTCCCGTCCCCGCAATGCTTGCATCCTGCGGCGGCTCGAGACTGTATTCCGAAGGAGACGGAGAGCTTAACGTCGTCTGCACGAATTTTCCGCCGTTCGACTTTGCGCGTGAGATAGGCGGCGTCAAGGTAAAGGTGACCGTGCTCCAGGATAACGGCGCAGATCTTCACAATTACAGCCCGACGTCGGCGGCGATAATGGCTATAAAGAACGCGGACGTTTTCATTTACGTCGGCGGAAGCTCGGACGAGGCGTGGCTCGATAGCGCCCTCACCTCCGCAGGTAACCCCGATCTTATAAAGGTAGCCTTCACCGAGCACTGCACACTGCTTGAAGAAGAGACGCTCGAGGGAATGCAACATACCCACGATCGCGATGAGCACGAGGATCACGAGCACGGCGAGGAGTGCGAGCACGAGCACGACGAGCACGTTTGGCTCTCGCTCAGAAACGCCAAGACCATCGCCAGCGCCATTGCCAACGCTTTCGTCAAGGCGGACAGCGAAAACACGGCGTATTACCGCGAGAACGAGGGAAAATACCTCGCACAGCTGGACGAGCTGGACAAGCTGTACACGGAGACGTTCGCGAATGCGTCGAGAAACCAACTGCTGTTTGCAGACCGTTTCCCCTTTCTTTACCTTGCCAACGATTACGGGCTTGAATGCTACGCCGCGTTCAGCGGTTGCTCCACCGAGGTGAACGCAAGCTTTGAGACCACCCAATTCCTTATCGACAAGACCAAGGAGCTTGGACTTACATCGGTGCTGATAATAGACGCAGATCCCAAAAACGCCCCTGCGGTCGCCGGCACGGTCTCAAGCGCGACCGGAGCGAAGATACTTTCGCTGAACTCCTGTCAATCCATCACCCGTGCAAGCATAAAAGAGGGCGTTACCTACCTCGGAATAATGAGGGATAACCTTGCCGTGCTCAAGGAGGCGCTTAACTGATATGGCTCTTATGACCTGCACCGGGCTTTCGCTCGGATACGAAGGACACACGATAGTTACAGACCTGAATTTCGCGGTAGATCCCGGAGATTACCTTTGCATAGTCGGAGAAAACGGCTCCGGAAAGAGCACGCTCATGCGGACGCTTCTCGGGCTTCAAGCACCGCTCGGCGGCAAGCTCTCGTTCGGTGACGGACTGAAGAAGAACGAGATCGGATACCTACCTCAGCAGACGGTCGTACAGCGCGATTTCCCGGCGTCCGTGCGCGAGGTGGTGATGTCCGGCTGTCTTAACGGATGCGGACTCAGACCGTTTTATTCCGCTGCCGAAAAAAAGCGTGCCGAGTCAAATATGGAGCGTCTCGGGATCACGGCGCTCTCCGGGCGTTGCTACCGCGAGCTTAGCGGCGGTCAACAGCAAAGAGTTCTGCTTGCCCGTGCACTGTGCGCCACGTCAAAGCTCCTCCTGCTCGACGAGCCGGTATCGGGGCTGGATCCCAAGGTCACGGGCGATATGTACTCACTGATAGAGAGTCTTAACCGAGACGACGGGATGACCGTGGTGATGATATCACACGATATCTCAGCCGCGCTCAGATATTCCTCGCACGTATTGCATCTGAGCCACACGCCGCTGTTTTTCGGCAAGACCTCGGATTATGAAGCCACGGAATACGCTCGCGCCTTCATCGAAGCGGCGCACAAGAATAACGACGCCTGACGGTGCGTAAGGTCAGTAAGGACGAAGCTTATGTTTGAAACGATAATTACCTATTTTTCGATGCCGTTCGTGTGGTTTGCGATGATAGTACTGGTGCTCGTCTCGCTCTGCGCCGCGCTTCTCGGCTCAAGCTTGGTGCTCAAGCGATTTTCAATGATCGGCGACGGACTTTCGCACGTTGCCTTCGGCGCTTCGGCGATCGCGGCGGCGCTGAATACCGCGTCTATGACCGTAGCCATTCCGGTCACGGTGGTCGCGGCGGTGCTCCTGCTCCGTCTGAGCAATAACGCAAGGATCAAGGGTGACGCGGCGATAGCTATGATATCGTCCGGTGCGCTCGCTCTCGGATATCTGATATTAAATCTCTTCCCGAACGGCTCATCTAACGTCAGCGGTGACGCCTGCACCACTCTGTTCGGCTCCGCATCGATACTCGGTCTGACAATGACCGACGTCATCACCTGCATAGCGCTCGCCGCGGCAGTTATAGTGTTTTTCATCCTGTTTTACCACAAGATCTTCGCCATAACCTTCGACGAGAGCTTCGCATCAGCCACCGGAACACGGGCAGAGCTTTACAATACCCTGCTCGCTATGATCACGGGCATCGTCATAGTCATCGCTATGAAGATGGTGGGCGCACTGCTAATCTCCGCCTTGATAATCTTCCCGGCGCTCTCCTCTATGAGAGTATTCAAGAGCTTCTTCACCGTTATGATAAGCTCGGTGTGCATCTCCCTCTTCTGCTCGGTATTCGGCGGAATAGTCAGTATGCTCGCCGGTACTCCGGTCGGACCTACGGTCGTAGTATTCAATATTGCGGTATTTGCCGCGTTTTCCGCCGTCGGATACATAAGAGCACGCGTCTGAACACGATGCGCTCCCACAGTTTTGAAAGGAAGTACAGATGAAAAGATACCTTTGCTTGCTTCTCGCGGCTTGTATGCTGATCGCCATACCCACACAGCTCGCAAGCTGTGATGATAAGTCTGAAAGATAAACCAAATGAGAGGAAGTAAAAAAGAGCGCAAGAAGGCAA
>CAZMWM010000098.1:0-6826 GCA_964570105.1 uncultured Lachnospiraceae bacterium
TTTTCAAAAAGCTTGTTAAGTTTGCGAGAATGGCATTATCAGGGCGTGGGGGACAAGCTTGGAAAGGACGCGGTAAAAGCGATAGAAGGTCAACTCGGTATAGACCGCCGCGCCGGCTCTTGCTTTAGCGAGAGAATTTTTTGCTACGCTGTCGGGATGGCAGTACGGCAGACGGTCGAATGCTCTTGATGAGCCTTTTTCTATTCCGGCAACGGGCAAAAACTCCGTTTTCATAGGTCCGGGGCAGACTGCGGTAACGTTTATGGCGCGGTCCTTCAGCTCAAATCTGAGTGCGCGCGAAAAGCTCATAACGTACGCCTTGGTGGAGGAATATACCGTCATCCTCGGGTTTGGCGCGAAGGCGGCGATGGAGCAGACGTTGAGTATCAAACTCCGTCTCTTCATATACGGGAGCGTCAGCGCGGTGATCGCCGTCAGCGCACGGTCGTTCAGATCTATCATCTCAAGCTGCTCGTTTATCGGAATATCCGCAAATCTGCCGAGTTTTCCAAGCCCTGCATTGTTCACGAGCACCTTCACCGTCGGATCGCTCTCGCGAAGAAGGGCGGCGTATTCCTCAAAGCTCTCGTTCTTTGTCAGATCGAGCGGACAAAGAACGAGCTTTTTTTGCGGAAATTCCTTGCGTATCTGCTCAAGCCTGCCGACTCGTCTGGCTATGAGCCAATATTCGTCAAGCTCCGGGAACTGTGCTATGACTTCCCTTACATATTCGTGACCGAGACCGGAGGAGGCTCCGGTTATAACTGCTATTCTCATTTGACTTGATCGCTCCTTTCGGGATCCTTTACCGTTATGTTATCACAAATTCTTCTGTTTGTCGATAGTTTTCACGAAAAATTTACCTATGAGCTTAATAATCGCTTGACATTTTTCTGCGTTTAGTTTATTATATATATTTGTAATATTATACTTATGCCGCAAAGGAGAATATAAAATGGCTGAATGGATATGGTATCCCGGTGAATACGAAATGTTCCACAGCATACTGCTGAACAACCGCAGACAGGAGCTTGGCGCAGATTACCCTTGCTTCTGGGCGTTGCCGTCGGTGTACCCGAACGTACAGTTTGATAACACCGTCAATTGCATCCGCGCCGGTGAGTTTGTTTTTCACGCAAACGGAGTCGGATATATCCTTCTGGACGGGAAAAGATATCCCGAGGGTGAACGGATAAGCTATACCGCCGGCAAGCACACGCTCAGGATACTTATCGGAAACCCGAGAGGACTCCCTGCGGCTTATGTGGAGGGGGATGAGATATACACCGACGGCAACTGGATGGCGTCACTTCCCGGAACGTGCGAATACGTCGCCTGCGGATGCTCGGCTGCCTATTCCTCCGCCGATGATGACGTCGAGGTGTTCCCGTTCGAGTACGAAAAGCAAACTCCGGTCGGTATCGAGCACATAGCCGGCGGAGCTTTGTACGATCTCGGTCGCGAGACGTTCGGAAAGCTCGTTCTTCGCGGTGTGAAGTGCACGGTGGATGTCATATACGGAGAGAGCCGCGAGGAAGCGCTCGATCCCGAGAATGCAATAGTGCGTCAGCTCGGTATAAGCTCGGATGCGGAGCTTGTCAGCCGCGCCTTCAGATACGTTTTCGTGCGCGGAGAGAAGCAACCGGACGAGGTATATATGCTGTACGAATACCTGCCGCTCAAGTACAGAGCATCCTTTGAAGCGGACGATCCGCTGGTCAAGAAGGTGTTTGATACCTGTGCGTATACCTTCCACCTCAACAGCCGCGAATTCTTCCTTGACGGTATAAAGCGCGATCGCTGGGTGTGGTCGGGCGACGCTTATCAGTCGTATATGGTCAACAGATATCTTTTCGACGACGACGGGCTGACCAAACGCACCGTTACCGCTCTGGTCGGAAAGCCGCCGTACGTTCAGCATATCAACACCATCAACGACTATTCCCTGTATCAGATGATCGGCGTTTGGGAATACCTGCACACGTCGGGTGACACGGACTTCGTGAAGAGCATCTATCCGAGACTGCGCGAGCTGTTCCGCTTCTGCGTCTCGCGCCTTGACGAAAACGGCTTCGTTTGTGCACGCAGGGGCGATTGGATATTCGTGGATTGGGCAGAGCTTGACAAGGAAGGTCCGATGTGCGCGGAACAGATACTTCTGTGGCGCGCCACCGTATGTATGCTCGAGCTTGCGGAGCTGTGCTCGGACGTTATCGACTTTGCGCCGGATCCGGAGACGCTAAAGGATAAGATATTCCGCTTTTACTGGCGCGAGGACAAGGGGGCGTTTATCGACGGATACGTGTCCGGAAAGGACGTTATAAACCGTCAGCAGAACGTTTTTGCGATACTGTACGGGCTTGTCGACCGCAAGCAAGCGGAGCTTATATACGAAAAGGTGCTTGCAAACGCCTCGGTTCCGGCGATAACCACGCCGTATTTTGAATTTTTCGAGCTTTTGGCTCTTTGCAAGCTCGGACACGTCGAATTTGCTCAGAATATGATACAGAGCTATTGGGGCGGAATGCTCAAGCTGGGAGCCACGAGCATCTGGGAGCAGTTCGATCCCAACGAAAAGGGCGCGGAGCACTACGCGATGTACGGCAAAAAATACGGCAGATCTCTTTGCCACGCTTGGGGAAGCGGTCCTGTGTACATTCTCGGCAGATATATAGCCGGAGTGGAGCAGAACGGCATAGACGGCACATTCACCGTTGCGCCCGTTCCCGGTATTTACAAGAGCTTCCACGCGACCGTTCCGCTTCGCGGAGGTCACGAGGTAAGAATAAAGTACGAAAACGGCGCTTACACGGTGTGCGCCACGGCTGACGGCGGATGCTTCAGAAGCGGCGAGCGGCTCGTTCCGCTTGAAAAGAATAAAGAATACGTATTTTGAGCGTACACGACATCATATCAGAATGAAAGGTGACCGATCAGATGGAGAGCTTGAAAAAATATGAAGATCCCGGTAACGTCGGCGAGGGCAGACTTACTCAACGGGCGTACTATATCCCCTATCCGAGCAAGGAAGCGGCGCTTTCGAGGGATATATCGAAATGCGGTGCGGACAGTGAGCAGTATATCGCGCTCAACGGAGAGTGGCTGTTTGGATATTTTGAGAGCGAGCTTGACATTCCGGACAACGTGGAGGATAAGCTCACGGATACGTTAGAGGTTCCCTCCTGCTGGCAGACGAAGGGCTACGGCTCTATCCGTTATACCAATATAAACTATCCGATCCCGTTCATTCCGCCGCGCGTTCCGATGAACGATCCCGTCGGGGTATATTACAGAAGCTTTGAATATTCTGCCGGCAGAGAGCAGAACGTGTATATAGTGTTTGAAGGCGTCAACTCTTATTTCGAGCTGTACGTGAACGGCATATATATCGGTTGCTCCAAAGGCTCGCATCTCCAAAGCGAGTTCTGTATAACCGACGCGCTCGACAGCGGCGAGAACGGCATTACCGTCAAGGTGTACGAATGGTGTGATGCCACTTATCTTGAGGATCAGGACCATTTCCGTTTCAGCGGGATATTCAGGGACGTTTATCTTCTCGTCCGTCCGAGAAACCATATCACGGACTTTTTCATCCATACCTCCGAGGACGGTCACGTCAAGGTGGATTGCGAGTTCAGCGAAGAGCGTACACCGGTGATAATGACCGTTATAGCGCCCGACGGACGTCAGTACAGCGGAAACGACGTACAGATAGCCGATCCCGTGTTTTGGAACGCGGAGATGCCGACGCTGTACACCCTGATACTGCTCTGCCAAGGCGAATGGATAGTTAAAAAATTCGGATTTTGCTTTCCCTCGGTCAACGCCGAGCACGCCCTATGTGTCAACGGCTCACCGATAAAGCTTAAGGGCGTTGACCGTCACGAGACGCATCCGGAAAAGGGCGACTGCGTGTCGTTCGAGGATATGGAGCGCGACGTTATACTGATGAAGAACAACAATATCAACTGCATCAGAACGTCTCATTATCCCGATCACCCGGTATTTGCCGAGCTTTGCGACCTTCACGGTATTTACCTCATAGACGAATGCGACCTCGAGACGCACGGCGCCGAGGGCGCGTTCGGCTTTCGCGCAGGGGACGCCGCGGATGCTTTTTCGAACTCTCCCGAATGGAAGGACGCCTACCTTGACCGTATGGAGCGACTGGTCGAAAGAGATAAGAACAGCCCATCCGTCATTATGTGGTCGCTCGGAAACGAAAGTCAGTTCGGTGAAAATCACGTGGCTATGGCGAAATATGCAAAGGAACGCGATCCGCGCCGTTTGATACATTATGAGGGTACGATGTGGCAAAAAGACGGCGGAGACGGTGCGGAGCGGGTACATCCCTGCGTCGACGTTGTAAGCAAGATGTACCCGAGCCTTAAAGAGCTTGAAGCCGCCGGAAGAGCCGCGGACGATCCGCGTCCGTATATGCTCTGTGAATACGCGCACGCTATGGGACTCGGTCCCGGCTCGCTCGAGGACTATTGGGAGCTGTTTTACAAATATCCGCGTCTCGCCGGCGGTTGCGCGTGGCAATGGTGCGACCATTCCGTGTACAAGGACGGTAATTCCTGTTACGGCGGCGACTTCGGAGACCGCCCGAATGATAAAAATTTCTGCGTTGACGGACTCAACTATCCGGATCGCACCCCTCACACGGGACTGCGCGCGCTCCGTCAGGCTATGCGCCCGATACGCATCACCGCGATAGACGCGATGAAGGGGCATATAAGAGTCAAAAATATGCTCGACTTCGAAAATATAAGCTGTTTTCCCGTCAAATGGAGGATAGTCAGCGGAGACAAGGAATACGGCGGAGGGACGGTCGTGTTTGACGTCGAGCCGGGAAAGAGCAAGCAATATCTGCTCAAGCGCGACTTTTCCGCGCTTTTGCCGCAAAAGGTGAGATATCCGGCGTATCTTCAGTTCGAGATACGTGCATCTCAGTTCAAGACGCTGGCAACAAACGACGGCACGGAGCCGCTCGGTATCGAGCAATTGCCGCTCGACATTCCCCGCGAGACGCACGAGGAGGAAGAGGCTTGTCCTGCCGCTATGGACAGAGACGGCAGACATCTGCTCGTCAATTCCAACGGCACGATATACTCCTTCGATCTCTCCACGGGTATGCTCGACTCGGTAAATCGCGGGAAAAGAGAACAGCTCGTCTCGCCTTGCAGGCTCCTGTGTCATCGCGCTCCGACGGATAACGACCGCGGTCTGCTCGAGCTTTGGGAGAAGGAACTGCTCGCGCTTGCGCGTTACGTTCCGCAGTGGAACGATTACGGAGTGGACAGCTCGGGCGCCGTCATCTACCGCACCAAGGGATATTTCGGAGCGACCGCACGCAGACCTCTGTACGAGGTGGAGATCACGTACAGGATAAACGGAAGCGGTATGCATACGGAAATATCGGCTCTTACCGCGTCATCCAAGGGCAATGACGCGCTTTACGGATATTTTGCAGGTGCTCCTCTGCATTTGCCGCGCTTCGGGCTTGAGGTGCCGCTCATAAAGGCTTATGAGGAGCTTAAGTATTTCGGAAGAGGACCTTACGAATGCTACTGCGATATGAAGGAGCAGAGCCACATCGGGCTTTTTACCACGACCGTCAAAAAGCAATACGAGCCGTATATCCGTCCTCAGGAGTGCGGAAATCACACTGACTGCACTATGCTCGAGCTTGGAAACGGCGAGGAGCTTCTGCATATCGAAACGACGGGCGCTCCGTTTGAGTTTTCCGCTCTGCATTATTCCGCAGAGCAGCTCGGCTCGGTCGCTCACCGTCACGAGCTTAAAGAAGAGGATCGCACGCTACTCATCGTGAATTACCGCGTCGGCGGCGTTGGATCCGCTTCCTGCGGTCCCGCTCTTCCCGAACAATATCAACTGAAGGACAAAGAGATGAAGCTCGGATTTTTGTTCAGATTTTGCTGACCGAAAGGAGGCGCTTTGAGTGGAGAGCAGCTTTTGCGACAGAGTTAAGGAACAGCTCATAGATGCAGTTCCGAAAAACCGTTGCTGTCGGACGTCTATGCTCACCGGGATCATGCTTTGCGAGAAAAAGCGAAAAAATCCGCTTTCACCGCGTATAGAAGAGCTTTGCGTTCACCTGAAGCGTCCGCAGAGCCGAAGAAAAAAAGAAGGCGAGCTTTTCGGGGAGCTTTCCGCGCCGACCGGATACACTGCGTCTGAAGGGAGCAAGACACTCAACTGTGATGGAACGTTCTGTCGGGAATGCGCCGCGTCTCTCGTACGCGGTTGCTTCATTTCCGGCGGCAGGAGCGGCGATCCCTTCGGAAGTATGTATCTGGAGCTTAGTATGCCCGGAGAGGAGCTTTGCACTCAGGTGTTTGAGCTGTTGAGCGAAAGAGGGCTTTCTCCGAAGCGTACCGTTCGACGCGGCGAAAGTATAATATATTTCAAAAAGACCGAGTCTATCGAGGACGCGCTCAATTTTATGGGAGCGATCCAAGCGTCGTTCGAGCTTATCAATGCGAAAATAGAGAACGGATACAGGCGACGCGCCAACCGTGCGAGAAACTGCGACACATCCAATATCAACAAAGCGGTCGATGCCGCGGCAAAACAAAATGCCGCCATAAAGGCTATAAGAAATGCCGGACTTATGGATGCGCTTCCCACGCCCCTGCGTCAGACTGCGCTTTTGAGGGAGAGTCACCCCTTCGAGCCGATAGAGGGGCTTACAGCCCTGCATTCGGAGCCGATAACCAAGTCCGGCGTCTACCACCGACTCTCAAAGATAGTCAAATTCGCAGACGCCAACCGGCTTTTTGAAAAAGTTTCCGAGTAGCTC
>CAZMWM010000099.1:0-4859 GCA_964570105.1 uncultured Lachnospiraceae bacterium
TAGTGTTGCACTTGATATTATAATCCGCCGTCCCCCTTCCCCCGCTGGGGAAGGCATAAGGGCTACCGCTTTACGCGAAATTCTGTTTAAACGCGAAGTTTGCATTTTTGTGTGGGAATAGCTGACAATCCCTCAGTCAATACCTTTGAAGGCAAGCCTTCAAAGGGTTGCGTAGCGTGACTTTGTCACGTTACGCGCTAAGATGTAAACTGCAACTGTCATCTTTGGCGACAGCTCCCTTTACACAAGAGAGCCTTCCGTGCTTAGTGCGAACACAGAAAAAGATGATAGAATATCCCGTTTCCACCGCGAAGCTACACAGAAGTCTTTGCACAGCTTTTCTTGAAAAGCTGATGCTTTCTTTCAGAAAGCGGCGCGAAGCTATACAGAAGTCTTTGCCAAGCTTTTTTTGAAAAGCCGACGGTGGCTACATCCATACGGCTAATATTGCGGCGAGGATAGCGTAAATGATCAGCTCGGGGGATATTGGAGACGGCAGGGGCGGTCGTTGAGACGGTTGGGATGACGGTATGGGTGATGACGAAGCTAAGGACGATGGCGAGGTTGGTGTTGGCGGTGATGTCGATGATAAGGATGGTGACGTGGTTGACGGTGAAGCTGAGGGTGACCGTGACGGTGGGGAGGTGCGTCGGCGCTTCTTGGGTGCTCCTTTGAGCTCTCGGCGCACGAGCATCACTGCGTATACTACCGAAATCGGGAGAGTTACCGCGAGAAAGACGGCTGATGCGCGTGTATACAGCTCCGGGCGGACGCTCTTCAAAAGCGAGAACGCGAACGCGGCGGCGTTATTTGCGGCGTGAAGCCATATGCCGAAGGCGAGCGAGTTGGTCCTTACGGTGAAATATGCGATCAAGGCGCCGGCGCATAAGGCGTAAAGCAGGCTATATACCGAATAATGCATAAGTGCAAACGATATTGCGGAGACCGATATCGCCGCCCGTGCTCCGTACGGGGCGTAAGCTTTTATCACTGCGCCGCGGAACAGCATCTCCTCAAGCATCGGCGTCAGCAGAACGGACGAAACGAAGCTGAGTATAACGGTGGGTGTATCGGTCGCGAATGCCGACTCGGCGCGTTGCACCCCGACGGCGGAGAGCAGAGCGTTTGACAGCGTATCCGCGAGTTCTACCGCGTCTATCACTAAAAGAGCCGCAAGCACGGCTCGCACAAGCTTTGATCCGTCCGCGCCGATGGGCGCTCGGGCGGAGCTTTTTGCGCCGCTGTCTTTTCTTTCTTTTTCCGAAGTTGGCGTGCTTGCTTTTGGGGCGCGTGCGTCTGCGTTATTTGCGTCGAGGGGATGAAGCAGATCACCTAAGCTTGACCGGCTCGCGCGGAGATATGCGAGCGTCGGCAGGATGAACACCGCCGCGCCTGTCAGAGCTGAGAGTAGCCTTGACGCAAAAGGCGAGCAGTCGGCGGTCGCCGAGAGCAGGGGCGCGCGCAACGTATACAGAAGCAATTGAAAGAGCAACGTCTCCCCGATAAGCTCGGCAGGGCTTTGTGGCTTTCGTATCACGGTACTTCCTCCGTTGTTTTTATAACCCTTAATTACAGATCACCGCCTGCGAGCGTTCGCAGGCGGTGATCATTTACATTTAAGTGTATATCAAGATCAGTCGTTGAGAGTCTTTACGGCATTACCGCCAACGAGGGTTATCATCTTGATGGCGTCGATAGAGAATTGGCTCGCGCAGACCGTAAGTCTCTTGTCGAGAGTACCTCTTGCGAGGATCTTAACGTGCGTGGTGTTCTTCGGAACGAGCTTCTTTTCCTTGAGTATCTTCAAGGTGACAAGATCGTCGGAATTAAAGTTGTTATTGAGCGTATCTATGTTCACGACCTCGGTCTTGCCGCGCTTGAGATTGTTTCTCGAGGCTTTGAGCCTTGCGTTCTCACGCTCCCTTGAGGCGGAGCTTGCGGTCGCGGTCTCGGCAGATGCGGCTCGAGCTTCCGTCTGTGCCGAGCCTTCTGCTATGCCTTCCGCTGTGCTTTCCTCGGACTTGGCAGGTGCCGGCTCTTCCTTGGGAACGGTGAGATCGTAAAGCGCTTCCTTGGCTTCCTCGTCGGTCATAAGCTTGCCGACCTCGTTTACGCTGACCTTTTCGAATACGGGTGTGGTACGTTTTTTGTCGGGAACGAAGTTAAATTCCTCGCGCTCGACGTGACCGGTGAAGGTGTGAGATGCGATCTCCTCGTCGATGGTGTCATCGTCCTCTCCGTCAAGCTCGTCGTCGACGTCCTCATCCTCGTCGTCATCGTCATCCTCCTCAGCCAAGGCAGAGCCGGTGGCGGGCACGATGCTTCCTATCTTTATAAGACCGCCGAGGTACAGCTCTTCGAAGGTCTCCGCAGGGATAGCCTCTCCGACGTGGGCAAGCGATACGTACTCAGGCTCCACGGACGCGACGTCCTCAAGCACCTTGCGTATCAGCTCCATAGCATACTTGAGCTTTCTGTTTCCGTTCACGCGGTAGCAGAAGGGGACCTGCTTGTATCTTGCAAACTTTGAAACGTCCTTGCCGCGGTACTTGGTGTTTTCCATCTCGGCGTACTCAAAGGGCAGGTACACGACAAGCGCCTTTCCTCTGACCTTGATCTTGGCGATCTGCTTTCTGCCGAGGAAATAGCTGTCGTAGTTCCAGCTTATGTTCGAGCGTACCTTCTTGTACGACATAAGCAGACGGCGAAGCACGAGGTAACGGTACTTTATCTCATCCGGCGCGTAATAGAGTCTTGCGAGGTAACTCCACTTGTAACGGATCAGCATTCCCTCGGGAGCTATGGGCATTCCTCTTTCGTCCACCGCAAGCTTTGCATACGCGGGATCGTCATTGATTATCGACTTCTTTTCGGAGCGTTCTGCCGACTGATCGTCATCTGCCGTAGGCTCGGCGGTGATGCTCTCCGCGGTCGGCTCTTCGGGCTGTGCGGGAGCTTCCTCGGGCTTTGCTTCCTCTGTGATCTCTTCGACGACCTCTTCGGCAGTGTTTTCTCCTGCTTCTTCGGTGACCTCTTCGGAAGTCTCTTCGGAGGTCTCTTCGGAGGTCTCTTCATTAACGGGTATGATCACGGGAATGACGGTAGCGTCATTATCGGTCTCCGCGGCTTCGGCGGTCTCCGCAGTTTCTGTGGCTTCAGCGACTTCAGCGACTTCCGTCGTCTCTTCGGTCTCCGGCTCTTCGGGCTGTACCTCTTCAACGACTTCTTCAACGACTTCTTCGCTTGCTTGCTCGGTGACTTCCTCGGCGGTTTCTTCTTTGATCTCTTCGGAAGTTTCTTCCTCGGTCTCTTCATTAACGGGTATGATCACGGGAATGACGGTAGCGTCATTATCGGTCTCCGCGGCTTCGGCGGTCTCCGCAGTCTCTGCGGTCTCCGGCTCTTCGCCGACCTCTTCAACGATCTCTTCGCTGACTTCTTCGGCGGTCGTCTCGCTGACTTCCTCGGTCTCTTCAACGGCGACCTCTTCCTCGGGCTGAGCCGCGATCACCTCGGTAGCCTCCTTGGCGGCTTCTATCATAGCCTCCTTGAGAGCTTCCTTGACCACTTCCTTAACGGCTTCTTTGACCACCGTCTCGGTTATACTGCTGTCGGCTTCTTCTTCCGCAGGCTCGGTCGCTTCCTCTGCGGTCTCGGTAATTTCTTCACCGACCTCTTCGTTGACTTCTTCGGTGACCTCTTCCACGGTTTCCTCGACCGTCTCCTCTATGGCTTCGGCTTCGGTCTCCTCGGCGACCTCGTCGGGTGTTTCCTCTATGGCTTCCGCTTCGGTCTCCGTTTCCTTTATGATCTCGGTCTCTTTTATGATCTCGGTGTTCTTCTCGATGACCGTAACGTTCTCGTGTACGACCGTCTCGTTCGTCTGCTCGTCGGACTTCTCGTCCTCAGCCTTGAGCTTCTCCACGTGCACTATGGCGGCGGAAGCTATGGCGATACCGATAAGCTCGAATATCAGCGCATAAACGGATGCGCTTGAAACGTACGCTCCGAGTATGACCAGCGGAGCGGCGGCGGAAAGCTTGTTGTAGCTCTTTCTCACCTTGGCGTTATTGAGCATCACGCGAATGAGATAGAGTATCTCAAACGCAAGCACGATGCCGAGTATCACTATGAGGGGAACGAAGCGCGATATCTTCGCCGTCTTTATCAGCGAATCGCCGCCGTCCTCCCACGTATCCACGTGACGCGAATGGATGACGTACGAGGTGCCGTCCGACAGTCCGTCAAATATCACCGAGCTTGAGACCGGTCTTACCCATTCGGAAAGTCCCGGAATGGTAACTCCGTTCTTGTCGGTTATCATATACTCGTACTGAGTGTTGGCACTGTTACATACCACGGTGCTTGCCGTGACCTTCACGGGAACGATGGAGTTGTTTTTGTTTTCGTTCTCGCTCTCGGTGGGTGCCGTGGCTTCGCTCGCGGCGGACGCGGCAATTCCCATAGCCAGAACGAGACAGACGACTGTCACCAGCGTCAGGATCAAGGACACGGCGCGTGATAGATTCTTCTTCCTCATAGCATGCTCTCCTTATGTGATATCAAGGGAAATTTAAAGGGAGGATACGCCCGGGCGGGCGATATGCTCCTATACATCATTGATTATATCATAAAAATCGCAGGATTGCAAGTGATTTTTTGATATTTTTTCGCGGATAGCATAAATTTTTACACTTGAGACCGAAAAACGATACTTTTTTCGGGCAAGATAAGGTCGCGACGGAAAACGTTTATGTGTTAAATGGCAACATTGGGAAAGCATCGGCTCGCGATCGCTGTCGGAGATGTCGCCGAAAAGCGGCGTTCATTCGGAGATTTACCGCGTCAAAAATTCCACG
>CAZMWM010000099.1:4959-6721 GCA_964570105.1 uncultured Lachnospiraceae bacterium
ATTTATTCGTACAGTCCGATTTCGGCGTTATAAAATGTGATTTTTGGTTTTGGAGATGGGAAATTGTGAAAAAATCGAAAACATATTCAAAAAGCTATTGATTTTTTTTCAAATTAGTATTATCATAATATAGATTTGCGATATCGCGTGTACGCGCGTTGATGTGCACATTGCTGTGCGCGGTCGCGGCTTCGTGAAAAAATAAAAAAATTAAAAATAAAAAATTAAGAAATATAAAGCGCTCATGCACTCGGAAAGGATCGACTACGATGAGATTTAAAAAGATAGGTGTACTCACCTCGGGAGGGGACGCTCCCGGAATGAATGCGCTCGTCCGCTCTGTGGTAAGAGCGGCAAATTCCGCCGGAGTTGAAACTCTCGGTATATACGAGGGTTATCAGGGACTTATGGACGGCAACATAAAGAAGCTTACGCCGGAGAACGTCGCCAACATAATAGGTCTCGGCGGCACGGTGCTCTATACCGCTCGCGCTCTGGAGTTCAAGGAGAAGTCCGGAATGCAGAAGGCTCTCGATAACTGCAAGAAATTCGGCATAGACGGGATAGTCGCCATAGGCGGAGACGGTACGTTCAGAGGAGCGACCGATCTTTCCGCGCACGGTATCCCCACCATAGGTCTTACCGGTACTATCGATAACGATATCACAGCCACGGACTATACCACCGGCTTCGATACGGCGATGAACGCGGCTATCGAATGCATCGAAAGGCTTCGCGATACCAGCGAGAGCCACGCGCGTTGCTCGGTCATCGAGGTCATGGGCAGAGAAGCCGGATACATCGCGCTTCAGGTCGGTATCGCCGTCGGCGCTTGCGGTATCGCCATACCCGAGGTTGACTTTGACGAAGCCGCCCTTATGAAGAAGATCGAAAAACAGCGCTCGAGAGGTCAGAGAAGCTTCCTCGTTCTGGTGTCCGAGGGCGTTAAGGACGAGAACGGACGTCACATCGGAGAAGGTCTTGCCAAGCGTATAGAGGCACAGCTCGGAGTTGAGAGCCGATTTGTGCGTTTGGCGCACATAATCAGAGGCGGCGCACCGTCGCTCAAGGACCGTCTCTCCGCTTCGCTGATGGGCGAAAAGGCGGTGGAGCTGCTCCTTGAGGGCAGGTCGGATCTGGTCGTTTGCGAAAGAGATAACGAGATCGAGACGATGGATATAGCCTTCGCGCTCACGCTCGATCGGATGTACAAGGGAAAGCTCAAGGACGGAGACCTCGATAAGTTCACAGAAGAGCAGGTCGGCGAGATGAAGCGTCTTTGCGAGATCCGCCGCAAGGAGATATGCGATATGTATTCGCTGTTCCTTAAGATGGCGTAAAATTTTTCTGAAAAGGCGTTTTCCACTTGAAATCTGCCGCATTATTTGGTATAATAACCTTAGGTATGGCAGATGACCGAATATCTGAAACCCAATTATGCAAATAAATCCAAAGGAGTTAAAATTATGAGCAAAGAATTTTCTTGTGAATACGCCATGAGCAACGAAGTTGCGCACATGACGAGCGTCACAAAGGGCTGTGACCACGGTCCCGCTCCCATTCCGGAAGAGGGCAAATGGGTACAGTCCAAGCAGATCGGCGATATCTCCGGTTACACGCACGGAGTAGGCTGGTGCGCACCTCAGCAGGGCGCGTGCAAGCTGTCCCTCAACGTGAAGAACGGCGTTATCGAGGAGGCTCTCGTTGAGACCATCGGTTGCTCCGGTATGACGCATTCCGCGGCTATGGCGGCGGAGATACT
>CAZMWM010000100.1:0-6707 GCA_964570105.1 uncultured Lachnospiraceae bacterium
GTGCACAAGCGCAAATGTATGCGCGACCGTAAGCACAAAAAAGAACGGAGGGGTGAGCATGGAATACGGAGAGCCGTATTTTGAGATAGAGCGCGTCTGCCGCAGGATAGCCAGCATGAACGAAGAGCATTATCACTCCTGCACCGAGCTTTACTATCTTGTGGATGGGGATACGAAATATTTTATAGCCGGCGACGTCTACAACATAAAAAAAGGCGATCTCGTTATAATCCCGGCAGGAGTTCTGCACAAGACCATGTATGAGAGCGGAAGATACATAGAACGCATCAACGTCACCTTTTCCGACGGTTACGTGAGCGACAAGAGCATTCTCAAGGGCATAGTTCCGCATATCATCAGAAGCAAGGATTTTAAATTCTTCCCGATAGAAGCTCTGCTCTGTGAAATGGAGCGCGAATACGTTGCTCCGGATATCTATTCCCCTATAATGCTTCGCTCGCACCTGAACAAGTTGCTTGTCTGCCTTTGCAGGCTGGGCACGGTCTCGGAGCCTGAAAGCAGTGTGAGCGCATCCGACCGCCCGATACTGAACGCCGCAAGATACATAACCGAGCATTACGGCGAGGAGCTTACGCTTGACGGACTTGCAAAGCAGTTTGCCATGAGTCCCGGGCATTTTTCAAAAAAATTCAAAAACACCACCGGCTTTGGACTTAGCAAATACATCACGCAGGTGCGCATAATGAACGCCGAAAAGCTCCTGCTCCACACCAAGCTGTCAGTGACCGAGATAGCTATACGTTGCGGCTTTTCCGATCCGAATTATTTTGCATCGGTATTCAAGGCGCACAAGGGCATCCCACCGTACAGATACGCAAAGCTCCACAGGACGGACAAATAAGCTCAGCGGAATATGCCGTATTTCGTTTTCAGCCTTTCGAGCTTGGTGCGCAGAGGTCTACCGAGCAGGAGCAAGAACACGACGTTTGACACCGCATACAGAACGGCAAAGGGCGCCCCCGCCAAAGCCGTAACGAGATATCTCGACAGAGTGAACGTTCCGTCAACGGATATCACCGTCCACACGTCCATGATAAGAGAAAAAGCCACACCGCCCGGTACGCCGAGCAGAGCCATACCGACAACGTTCGGTTTGGCTCTTTTTTTGAATATCCAACCGCTAACAGCGCCTATCAGCCCCCACACAAGCATCTGAAACGGCGTCCACGGACCTTGTCCGTAAAAGAAGTTGGATATCAACGCCGTGAGACTTCCGTTGATAAAGCCCGCCTCCGCCCCCAGCATCGCACCGGTCACTATCGCGATGGCGGTCACCGGCTTAAATCCGGGAAGCATCACGAATATCAGCCTTCCGAGCACGGATATCGCGGTCATAGCCGATATAACGGTGATCTCACGCGCTCCGTAGCGTGCGTTTTCAAAACGCATAAAGAACGGCACGCAGGAGAGCGCCGCGACGACCGCGGAAACGAATTGATAGCTCCCGTTATCGGAAAGCAAATAGCCCAAATATATAACGAGCGGAATGAGCACAAGGACGGTGAATGCGGTGATCGCCGACCGCACCCGACGCCGATCATTCATCATCACCCGTATCTCTCCTTCCGTTCAGTCTGCAAAGCTCCGCCGCCATGCTTACCGTAACGGCGTTCTCAAGCATCGGTCGCGTCATTCGCGCCGCCACGGTCGTGTAGTATCTGTTGGACGCGAAAAACTCCACACGGTCTGCCACGGAAACGATCTGACCGTCAAAAAACATAGCGGAACGGTCGGAATGCTCGGCGGCAAACTCCACGTCGTGCGTGACCGTCACCACAGTCCTGCCTTCATCTCTGAGCGTACAGAGCAACCGCGCAAGCTCGTTTTTCGAGTATGCGTCAAGCCCCTTCGTAGGCTCGTCGAGCAGTAATATTCGCGGCTCGCGCAAAAGAAGCTTTGCCAGAGCCGCTTTTTGGCGTTCTCCGCCGGAAAGATCGTACGGATGCCTGCCGTACAGCCCGTCTATACCGAGCTTTTTCGATATCGCGTCGATCCTCTCCCTGCCCTCGTCCTTCGGATATCTCATAACAGACGTGATCTCGCAAAGCTCGTCGAGTAACGTATCCTTCACGAAAAGCACCCTCGGATCCTGCGGCAGGAGCGCGATATCACCTCCGCATATCTCACCGGCTCCCCGACGGCTGACGTCCTTCCCCCACAGAAGATACCTGCCGCGATACATACGTCCAAGCCCCGCAAGCACCCTTAGGAGCGTGGTCTTGCCCGAGCCGTTAGCCCCGAGTATACAGAGCATCTCCCCACCGTATACGGTAAGAGAAAGTCCGTTAAGTATGTCCCTTTGCTCCCGCGTATATCTGAAATATCCGTCGCGTATCTCGATAGCCCTTTCCCTGCCGTCAGCACCCGACCGAGAAAGCGGCGGCTCCAGACGGCGGCATCCGTTTCCGAAATTATCGCGCACGTACCGCTTTCCTTCCTTCACCGTAAGAGGAGATGCACCCTCTCCGCCAAGCTCGGAAAACAGCCTCACCGCCGCCGGCATTCCCTCTCTCAGCCTGTGAGGGGAGCGTGACAGCTTTTCGCCTATCTCGCGCGGAGCGCCGTAAGCATATACACCTGCGCCGTCCATCATCATCACCCGATCCGCTATCGGGAATATCTCCTCGAGCCTGTGCTCCGCTATTATTATCGCCACGCCAAGCTCCTCGCTCACCCTGCGGAGCGAAGCGAAAAACTCGGACGCCGATATCGGATCGAGCTGAGCGGTCGGCTCGTCGAGCAGGAGCAGCTCCGGCTCACAAGCCATGACCGACGCGAGCGAAAGAAGCTGCTTCTGCCCTCCGGAAAGCTCCCATACGTTACTCGAATACCATTCTCCTATACCGAAAAAGCCGCAGACCTCAGCCACTCGGCGCCGTATGACGTCGCTTTTCAAGCCCAGACCTTCAAGCCCGAACGCCAGCTCGTGCCAGACCTTATCCGTCACGGTCTGCGCGTCCGGATCCTGCATAACGAAGCCTATCTCCGCGCTTGAGCGACGTTCATCCAACGCAGAGATATCCTTTCCGCAGTAAAGTATCTCTCCCTCTCTTTTTCCGAACGGCGCGAGCTGAGGCTTCAAAAGCTTAAGAAGCGTTGTCTTTCCGCACCCGGACTCTCCGCAAAGGAGCAATATCTCCCCACTATCAAGCGTAAAGCTGACGCCGTCGAGTGCCTTTTTCGACTCTCCGTTATACGTAAAGCTCAGATCCTTGACTTCAAGTAATGCCATAAAACATTCTCCCGTATCTCCAAAAAAGCCGCCGCGCCGCAAAGGAGCGCAACGAGCGCGTAAAAGACCGTCTCCTTCGCCCCAAGCGACGGCACGTTGATATAAGGATAGTAAACGGTATCGCCCGCAACGAGCACCGCAAGCACAACAGACGCCCCACCGACAGCGAATGTGAGTGCGATGCCAAGCGCGTCCGACGGCGTAAAACGGTATACCGCATAACTGCTCCTGCCGGCGATGCCGTATCCGCGTGCCTTCATAACGTCGGCGGTATCGATAGCGCCCTCAAGGGCGTTTGAGATCAGCGCGGACATGATACGCAGTCTGCTCCTCAAACGGTCGACGTATCCCATAGACGCATATATTCCGAGCGCCCTTTGGGCATCCTCTGTTTCCGTAAGCTTTCTTTTGAGTCTCGGAATGAACGCGAGCGTCACACAAAGCGTCAGCGAAAGCTTGGGGATGAGCTTGCCGAAAAGATAGATGAACTTGTCCGCGGTCATCACCTCGCTGTAGCACCTGCACCAATATAGCACCGCCGCGAGCCTCATAGCCGACACGGCACCGTATACGGTAGCTTCGAGCGTAAACGGCGAGCCGTTCAGAAAAAACAGGACTGTCGCTCCCCTGTGTACGAAAAGCGGATTTGTAACGGCTACGAGCAATATCAAAGGAACGGTAAGAGCAAGACTGCGCAAAAACTTGCGCGCTCCCTTGAGCATTCCGTAAAAAGCAATGCCGGATACAAGACAAAGGCTGACTGCGACAGGATGGAGCGTCAGCATAGAGAGCGTCAGCACCACTGCAAGATATGAAAAAGTCACTGCCGGGTGAAGTCGGTAAAAATATTTCATCGGGAAGCACTCCTCAAATCAAGCTGTGCGGTGTCGTTTCCAAAGTCACAGGTGTATCTCCATACAACATTGTCGCCCGGTCGCAAAACATAGCTCCCGGCACCGACGGACGGCGAGACGCCGTTGACGTAATACATCCAACCCGAGCCTGAGCCGAAATCAAACTCGTATATATTGGCGATCCCTGAGATGTACGGCTCGATACTCGTTCCCGACGTATCGCACTGTATGCGGTGCAGGCGAAGCACCTTCACAAGGACGGTATACACCGTATCGCCCTCGGAGATCT
The DNA here is from genome assembly GCA_964570105.1 of uncultured Lachnospiraceae bacterium. Taxonomy (GTDB): domain Bacteria; phylum Bacillota; class Clostridia; order Oscillospirales; family CAG-272; genus SIG673. The sequence continues at coordinate 4,397 of CAZMWM010000100.1, forward strand.
CCGCCGTGACCGTGTCCAGTACCACCCCGTCATCAGGGATATGCTCGGCTCGTCCGGCAACGGTATCACACCGCACCGCAAAGCTGACCTCGCCGATCACATTTTCTTCCCCGTCCTCACCGTCTCCGTAATATCCGTCTGCCGAACGGATATCAAGCCCGTACGTACAGCCTATTATCACCGCGACCGCAACGACCACCGCCACCGCATCCTTCACGCTCCGTTTTTTCCGAACGAGCAGAAAAACACACGTCGCCGCTCCGATAACGACAGCGGCGATGCTTATTATCAGCTTCACGTCGGGCGCACCGCTCCCCCTTGCCCCATCGGGGAGCTGGGTGGATGCTTGCCAAACGGACGCGTCGGCGGCGTCCTTTGCCAAGGAAGGCGTCGCACGGTCAAGCATATACAGAGACGGTGCGCCGTTTGCCGAACGGACGCAAGCGACCGCCGCGTAAAAGCATTGCACCGTCGCGGCTTCGTTCGCATCTCCACCGGACGTATGAGAAAATCTCCCGTCGGAAAGACGGTACTCCATCATACCGTCGAGCACCGTCTTTCCGTTGTTTATAAAGCGTTCGTCGGCGTCCGGAGATATCCCGAGCGCAGACAGAGCCACCAGCACCTGAGCCGCGCTCTCGGGATTTGGCACACCGTAGCTTGCAAATCCGCCGTTCTCAAGCTGAGAAGCGGACAAAAACGAGAGAGCACGCTCAACGGCAAGCTCCGCATCGGCGTCCTTTTCGTACCACGGCGCCAACGCCTGTACCACCATTGCGGTCGCATCAACGTCGCCTTGGTCTGCCGACGTCACCGACCATCCGCCGCAGTCAAGCTGCATACCGAGTATCCGCGCCTTAACGTCCGCAAGGGTGCAACTTTTGCTCGTATACCCGTTATTCAAAAGATGAAGCCCGAACACAAGGCTCATAAGCCCCTGCTCGCCCACGGAATTTTCAAGCGCATAAGCGATATAACCGTCGTTGCTTCCGCAAGCCGCAAGGCAAAGAGCGTATTTGAGCCTCGAAGAAGCCGACGGCACCCCGTTGTTTTCAAGATAGCGGAGCAACGCCGCCTCGTAGGACGAAAGGTCGCAGTCGACGTACTGCGAAAGAGCAAGCACGTACCATTCCGCGCCGAAGCCGGCGGATCCGGTAAGCTCGCCGTTTATCCAGCCGTCGATACCGTCCCCGTCGCCCGAGCAGTGAAGGCTCAGTACGTCCTCGATACATTCGCGCGAGCGACGTACGCTCTCCCCTTCCGCACCGAACACAAGACACGGCGCGGAGAAAAGCACCAGAGCCGCCGCGGTCAAGCAAACGATAAGCCGCCCGAGACATCTGTGAAGCATTACTTTTTCCGCGATCTTACGATCGGAACTACAACTATCGCGGCGAGCACGAGCACCCCGACAACGACCGCGATCACGACCGCGGAAGCTCCGCTCTCACCCTCGACCTGTGCGATGCACACGGGAGGCACGAGCTTGACACCGTCACCGGACGCGCTTATCACCTGCTTTCCCGAGCCTGTGAGCGTCAGGGTAACGTTTCCCTCGGCGTCGGTCTTGACACCGGTATCAACGCCGTCGACGGTCACGGTCGCACCGACGGCAGGAAGGCTCACCGTCGCCCAATTTTCGTCGTATCCGAGATAGCAGAGCTTAAGAGTTACGGTCTCACCGCTCTTGACGTCAACGGAATTGCGGTCAAAATAGCAATACGTATCGCTCCACGCGGTAGTGTCCGTGTACACGAAGGCACAAACGGTGTCACCGGAGCTGACCTTGTCGGAAAGGCTCATAGCGGAAGCGTTGTTTATGTAATAACCGTACGAGCCGCCGTTTGCGGTCCCCCAAAGCTTGGTAATGTAAAGTCCGTACTGACCTTCATCCGAGGAATAGCCTGCCTCGGCGCCGCCCTCGAACTTCGCGTCGTGCGCACAATACAAAGCGTCGTTTACGGTAAACTCGCCGTCACCGTCCACATCTCTGAGAGCTATCTTTTCCATAGCCATAGCAAGCTTGCCCTCGCCGTCGACCACGGTCACATATACCTCCGTGGCAGGCTCGGACGAAGCAAAGGTAATGAGAGCACACGCGCAAAGCATCAGCGTGAGAACAGTCAAGACGGAAATAAACCTTTTCATTTTCATATCGATCTCCATTCCGCCGCATATCGCGGCATAATTTTATTTTTTCGATTTCCGAAGGAAAGCATCAGCTTTTCAAGAAAAGCTTAGCAAAGACTTCTGTACAGCTTCGCGCCAGCTTTTCGAGAAAAGCTGGGCAAAAGCTTCTGTATAGCTTCGC
>CAZMWM010000101.1:0-6617 GCA_964570105.1 uncultured Lachnospiraceae bacterium
TTTATTATACAACGATATTTCGGATTTGTCAATAGCTTTTGCGAAATAAATGTTTTTGACGTCAGAGCATATTTACCGCTATATTGAAGTACAGAAGTACCGTTGCGGTATCCACGAGCGTGGTCATTATCGGAGAGGCGACGAGTGCGGGATCAAGCTTCAAGCGTTTCGCGAGCATCGGCAGGGAACAGCCGAGAAGCTTTGCTGTGACGACGGCGCCGACCAGCGTCAGTCCGACGACGACCATCTCCTTCGCCATTCCGCCGTCTATCCTATAATATACGGCGTTGAGTATCAAAAGTCTTGCGGCGTTTGCAAGCGCGAGCGTGATACCTACTATCACACCTATCCGCAATTCCTTGAAAAGCACCTTCCCAAAGTCGCGGAGACGTATCTCGTCGGTCGCGAGTCCGCGTATTATCATTGCCGCGCTCTGCGAGCCGGAGTTTCCTCCTGTGTCCATCAGCATAGGTATGAACGAGACGAGCAGGGCGCTCAGCGCTTCCTCGTATTCGGTTATTATGATGCCGGTGAACGTGGCGCTTATCATGAGCACCAAAAGCCAAACTATGCGCTTTTTTGCGTGGATGAGCACGGGTGTCTTGAAATATCCGTCCTCGATCGGTGTGACTGCCGCCATCTTCATTATCTCGGCGTCGGTCTCTTCCTTTATGACGTCCATAGCGTCGTCGAAAGTTATTATTCCGACCAGACGCTTTTCGGTGTCCACCACCGGAAGTGCGATCAGGTCGTATTTTTCTATAAGGTGCGCTACGTCCTCGCGGTCATCCGTGGTGGTGCAATAGATCACGTTTTCTTCCATAAGCTCGCCGACTGTCGCTTCGGGGGAGGCGAGCATGAGCTTTTTGGCGGTTATCACGCCGCTGAGCGTACGGTCCTTTTCGGTGACATAGCAGGTGTAGATGGTCTCTTTGTTCAGACCGTCGTTTCTTATGCGCTCAAACGCCTGCGCCACCGTCATATCACGGCGCAGACGAATGTATTCGACGGTCATGACCGAGCCTGCGCTGTTTTCCGGATATTTGAGCAATTCATTCAGAATATGCCGCTTTTCCCTCGGAGTGTTTCGGAGTATCCTGCGCACTATCGTTGCCGGCATCTCCTCGAGTATGTCCACCGTGTCGTCTGAAAACATCAGCTCCAGAACGTTCTTAAGCTCGGTGTCGCTAAAGCCGTGTATGAGCGTCTGCTGCAATGAAGCGTCCATTTCGACGAGCACCTGTGATGCAAGCTCCTTCGGAAGCAGGCGAAAGACTACCGTCAGCTGTTCCTCCGAAAGCTCCGAGAACAGCGTGGCGACGTCAGCCGCGTTCTGCGCAGAGAGCATCGAACGCAGCTCGGTGAGTCTGTGCTCTGAAAGCAGTTCCAGAGCCGTTTCTTTGATCCCGTTCATTTTTTGACCATTCCTTTCTGCCATTGGTTTTGGGGCGTTTGTTGAACGCTCCGCGTGTCGTGGCGCTTGGAAAAGCAGATAGAGAGGTCGTGGCGGCTCGGTTGCTTTAGGCGAAAACGGAACATCCCGCCCGAGCAACGCCAATATCGCTTATTATGTCACGATGAAAGTAAATACAGCCGCCGCTGTCTCTACTGTCTCCCGGTGTGCCTGCGTTCATTCCGTTTTCACCTCTTTCCCTGTAGTATCGGTAACCGTGCGCGGCTGTCATATAGGCGACGGCACACGCATATTACATAATAGCATCTTTCCTCGAAAAAGTCAACTGTTTTTTTGGAAAAACGGGAAGTGAAGAAAATATGCTTGACAAGGTGATGTGGGGTGTGTTATACTGATGGTGGTGAAGGCTTATGAATATACCTTTGCTCTCGAGGTAAAAACCGTTAAATTTCCTCGGGAAAGGCAATTTAACGGCGCTGAAGCTCCGTATTTCCTTATATCTCCCTATGTGCCAATAAAATAGGGTGGCGTAAAGATGCTTTTCGGATTATAATGATATCAGTGGCTCGGGCGCAAGCTGTTGCGACCTTATGTCAGGCGTGATGCTTGCACGGTGTTACCCGTAGCCGGAAGGGACGTTTTTGCGTTGATGAAGCTGATATTGATGACCGAAAACAAGCTCAAGATACTTCTTTCCGCGAAGGATCTTGAGGGGCTTGGGATAACCTGTGAGGAAATGGATTACGGAAATACCGGTACGCGGCGCGTGTTCTGGTATCTGCTCGACGAAGCCAAGCGAGCGACCGGCTTTGATGCCGCAAGCTCTAAGATATTCATACAGATATATCCGAACGGCGACGGGGGATGCGAGATGTATGTTTCAAGGCTCGGCGGTGCAAAAAGCAGAGCTTCGCATTCGGATGACGGTGGGGACGGTGTGCGCTCGGGTGAGCTGACGCTGAGGCGCGGCAAGCGGCGCGAAGAGCGGATATACCGATTTGACGATATGGAGGATATGCTCACCGCTTGCAGAGAGCTGGAAAAGCGGCGTTACGTCGGTGCCTCCTCTGCTTACGAGGGTGGCGAGGAGCTTGGCGGATATTATCTGAAGCTTGAATGCGAGCCGGGAGGCTATGCGCTTCTGGAGGAGTACGGAGAAAGAAAAAATTCGGTCGGACTTGGAGATTACATAAGCGAGCACTGTCGCGGAATATGCCAAGAAAACGCGGTCAGCTCCCTTGCGGTGTTTTGACGCACCGTGATCGCGGAGCGTCCCGTCTGCCGATACGGAGTACACTACATTATTGGAAGGATGTGATACGGTATGGAGCTTACGTGGGAAGCTCTTGAAAAGGAATGTCGGGCGTGCAAGGCTTGCGAGCTTTGTAAAACGAGAACGAATGTCGTTTTCGGATGCGGCGACAGAAGCTCGAAGCTTATGTTCGTCGGCGAAGCGCCGGGAGAAAATGAGGATCTGAGCGGCGTGCCGTTCGTCGGCAGAGCGGGACAGCTGTTTGACAGATATCTTGAAGCTGTCGGCATACCGCGCGAAAGCGTGTACATAGCAAATATGCTGAAATGCAGACCGCCGAAGAACCGCGATCCGAAGCCGGAAGAGCAGGAGCTTTGCATAAAATACCTGCGTGCGCAGGTAAAGCTCATCCGCCCTAAGCTTATAGTGTGTCTCGGCAGGATAGCGGCTATGCGTCTTATAAAGCCGGATCTCAAGATCACGAAGGAGCACGGAGTGTGGTACGATAAGGGAGATTTCAGGCTTTGTGCGGTGTATCATCCGTCGCTGCTCTTAAGAGATCCGAGGAAAAAAACGGAGATGCTCGTTGATATGCAGTCGGTCAAGGCGGAGCTTGATGCTCTTGAGGATAAAAATTAAAAATCAAGAAACAAAAATTTTATAATTTTTTCCGTTAGATCATTGACATATTTTTGAGTTTATGATATAATCATTTTACGATGCTTTTGTGTTACGAATAGTATTGAAGAGGAGGATAATATATGCGTACGTACAAAAGACTTTTGGCTGTATTGCTTAGCGCGGTGATGCTGTGCGGCATGTTGCCTTTTTCGATATTTGCCGTTGATGAAGAGCCTTCGTCCGGCACAGAAAGCGGCACTGCCGCGGAAACGTACACGGTAAATATCATCGTGTACAGCGGTAGTTCGCCCGATGACGGTGAGTTGAAGTTCCTCAGCTTTAAAGAGGAGATACCCGTCGGGGAGACGTATGAGTTTCATCCGGACGCAAAAAATTGCGTGTGCTGGACTTATAAAAAGAATAACGTAAAGCGCTGGGACAGTGAGACAGAGGGATACGTAAATGCGAAAGATGAGATTGTAAACGACGTTATTACCGTAAGCGGTGCGGCAACTTACGCTGTTAGGTATGTCAATACTCCCGAGCATTTGAGTAATATCGAAACGGTTCCCGCAGTCGATCCGAAGTGCTACAAGGATGGAAATACCGGCGGCCTTCATTGCAAAGAATGCGGATGGACCACCGCCGAGGTCATTCCGGCGAACGGAAAGCACGATTGGGTAGAGATCGAAGAGAGGGCTGCAAGCTGTGAGGCTGAGGGATATACCGCAGGCTGGTACTGTGCAAACGAGGGCTGTGAGTATAACGACGATGAGCATCCGAAATATACTGTGATCAAGGCGCTCCCTCATACCTATGACGACTGCACGAATTATACCATACTCGGAAACGGCGATATCACGTATCACTGCTCCGGGTGCGATAAGGACGTGGTGAGCGACCTTGCTTGGTTTAAGGGCAAGGGCGGAAACTACGACGGCGTCGGATATACATACGGTGGCGTGCGCAACGCTTGGGTAAAGCTTGACGCGTACTGCTATTATTTTGACAACAACGGACATATCCTGCTCGGCACGGAGAAGTACGGTGATTACGAGTTTTCTATACTCGGCAGACTGTACAACGGCAGTGTGGAGTGCGACGGTGATATATATATGTACAAGGACGGGATCCTTGTCAAAAACACCGCGGAGCCTGTACGCATCGGAATGAGGCTGTACGACTTTGCGAAGAACGGCAAGGGCACCTTGACTTCTAAGAACGCCGGGCTGGTCACCTCCGGAGAGGAAAAGTTCTATCTCTGCGAGGACGGCAAGCTTCTCAGAAGCGGCTGGAAGCAGATAGACGGGGAGCTTTACTACTTCGGCAAGGATTGCGTTATGGCTACCGGTGAGTGCGTTATTTCCGGTGTTACTTACACCTTTGATGCTGACGGCAAATGCCGGACCGAGTCCGGACTTGCAAGCAAGGCAAGCGGCAAGAAGGCTTACGTTAAGGATAACGGCGAGCTTGCAAGAAGTGAGTGGGTGCAGATCGGCGACGCTTGGTACTACTTCAACAGAGACAATGATATGGTGACCGGTGATTTCGTTATCGAAGGTATTTCGTACGAGTTCGGTGCTGACGGCGTGTGCCAAAATTACGTAGGCTGATAACGGTTCGCGTGTATAAAGACTGAGAAAAACGCGATCACATATCAAATATCATCAATGAGACCGTGTGCTTGGGTGCGCGGCCTCATTTTTTGTGCTTGCCGACCGAGGTTTTGATGACGGTGCAATTTTTTCATCGCATCTTTAAATATTACAGCTTTTTTCGTATTGACAGCGTGGGGAATAAATGTTATAATATGCTCGGCGGTAAAGTAATATGCTCGGTGATAAAGCGCGGAGCGTAAGCTCGGAGGGACGTATGGAAACGTATCTTATATTGCTCGTTGCGATATGCTTGCTTGTGCTTGCGGTGTCGCAGCAGAGAAAAAGGAGAAACGCGGCGATAGTAGATCACCGTTTAAATAATAAGGGTAAGGAGATCAAGAGAATGAAGGAATTGGCAGAGAGATTTATCGGCAAGAAATGCCTTGTTTATACCATTGCGAGTGATAGCTCGTCTGTGAACGGTGTTATAAAAGAGGTCACGGGCGACGGTATCCTTATAGAAGGCGGCGACGGATATATGCAGGCGGTGAATCTCGAATACGTCACGCGGATAAGGGAGTGGCCGAAAAATTCCAAGGGCAAGGACAAGGTCGTGTTTTCGTAAGCACGAGAACTGCTTGACGGCTCGTGTAGCGGTCATTTCGAAAGGCTCGGTGGATGATGATGAAGAACAAGATCATTGGCGCGGTCGTGGATGTCCTATTGATAGCATTGGCGTTTTTCATTACCGATACGGTGATGTTCAAGGTGCTGTGCACGGAGGATATGTGGATAGAGCTTGGGATATATATTTTGTCTTACGCCGCACTCTTTGGCATCAAATGGGGTATTGTCACCCTTTGGAAGAGAAGGGGATGCTGAGACTTTGAAAAATATGCTTTCCGGGTATTGACTTTTTTCGTCGCGGATGATATAATAACGATATAATAACATTAAATTGAATATTTCGCTGTCCGGTTCTGCGCATTTGCGCGGATCAGGGGGAAGTGCGGTGAAAAGCCGTCGCAACTGTCATTACCGTAACTGAGCACCGTTGCTCTCAAGTCGGAATACCCACCGGAATTGGGCGTTGGAATGACGTTTTTGGACATAGAAAAGCGTAGCCGTTTCGATCGACAAAGGGGGAAGTAAGCCCTTTTGCCGATAGGATAGCTACGCCTTTTTACCGTTTGCGGTAAAGGGCGTTTTTTAGTTCCGAGCTACGCAATGTCGCGTGCTTGGCTCTTGCGGCTGTGGCGTGACCGCGGCTGTCCTTTGTTCATCGGCGCCTTTAGGCGAAAGTGAAAGAATGATCGGGGGTGACTGTTTCGGATAATTCGGATAAAAGATACACGCGCGAGCGGTGTATAGAGCTTCTGAGGGACAAGCGGCGCGAGCTTCTTGATGCCGGAATATCAAGATATCCTCAGCGTTCCGATCTCAGCGAGGAAGAGGTCGTGGCTGTAAAGGCGTTTTTAGGTCCTTTTCCGCGTGCGCTCGAGACTGCCGGGATAAAGCCACCGCGAGACGGTGATCGGATACTCAGAAACCGAGAGAAACGTATACGCGCAAAACGCGCACGTATAGCGGCTCTGAAGGTGAAAAGGGTGGATGATACGTCTCCGGATAAAAGCGAACACGGATAGCTGTACCGTTGATACTAAAGCGGCGCGGAGTTTTGGGTGGTTTAAGGATACACGCCCTAAATTTGTGCGAACACAGATTGGCGTAC
>CAZMWM010000102.1:0-6536 GCA_964570105.1 uncultured Lachnospiraceae bacterium
GGCGACTGTTCCTTTAAGCTTGATCCGGATGTGAGTGTCGTTATGCTGGACGGTGTGAAGATAGTATACCGCCGTTTTACGTGGATAATGATGAACAAGCCGTCCGGCGTGGTCTCGGCAACAGAGGATGGGCGCGACCGTACGGTCATTGATCTGCTTCCGGAGGAGCTTAGGGGGCAAGGTCTGTTTCCGTGTGGGCGTCTTGACCGCGACACTGTCGGTCTTATACTGCTTACCGATGACGGCGAGCTTGCGCACGCTCTGCTGTCGCCCAAAAAGCACGCCGAAAAGAAATACGTTTTCACCCTGAGCCGTCCCTACGACAAGAGCGTTCCGCTTGAGACGGGGATACTTATGGACGGAAAGCTGACCAAGCCTGCGATCATCGAGATGGAGGATGAGCTTCACGGAAGCATAACCCTGACCGAGGGAAAGTACCATCAGATCAAACGGATGTTCGAGCGTGCCGGCAGTGAGGTGACATATCTCAAGCGCGTGTCGTTCGGCGGTATTCCGCTTGACGCCGGCTTGCCGCCTGCCGGTTGGCGTTTTCTGACCGAGGATGAAGAAAACGTTTTGAGGGCGCAGGTGAAGTGAGCGTACAGACCGAGCATGAGCATAATATAAACATACATACATATAGGAAGGAAATCAAAAATGGACATCATACAGGCGATCACGGATGAATTTAAATTAAAGCGAGATCAGGTGGAGAGAACGGTCGCGCTTATCGACGACGGGAACACTATCCCGTTCATTGCGCGTTACCGCAAGGAGGTCACCGGCTCGCTCGACGACGTTGTGCTCAGGGAGCTGAACGACCGTCTTGCGTACCTTCGCAGTCTCGACAAGCGGCGCGAAGAGGTGCGTTCCTCCATAGCGGAGCAGGGAAAGCTAACGGATGAGATATCCGAGGCTATCGATAATGCCGTGATACTTACCGAGCTTGAGGACATATACCGTCCGTTCAAGCCGCACAGAAAGACTCGCGCTTCCGTTGCGCGTGAGCGAGGTCTTGAGCCGCTTGCCGCTCTGATAATGGAGCAGAGAGCCGAATATTCGCCTTCGATCGAAGAGACGGCGCTCGAGTATGTTAATGTGGAAAAAGAAGTGCTCACGGCGGGTGACGCTCTTGCCGGGGCTTCCGATATCATCGCTGAGGATATATCGGACAATGCCGAGTTTAGAAAAGAGATACGCGCTCTGACCTTTGAATACGGCACGATAGTGTCGAAAAAAAGCTCGGACGACGTCGGGGACACGCCCTACAATATGTATTATGAGTTTTCCGAAAAGGTCAAGACGCTTCCCGGACACCGCGTGCTCGCTCTCAATCGCGGAGAGAAGGAGGAGATACTCAAGGTCGAGCTTGAGATCTCGGAGGACATCATTCTGAATTATCTGTTCAGCGAGGTGGTGACGTCTCACGCAAGCCCTGCCTATAAGTATATATCCGCGGCAACGGTGGACAGCTATCTGCGACTGATCGCTCCGTCCATCGAGCGTGAGATAAGGTCGCAGATGTTCGACGATGCCGGAGAGGGCGCTATAAAGGTCTTTTCCAAAAATTTAAAGCAGCTCCTGCTCCAGCCGCCCGTCAAGGGCAAGATCGCCTTGGGCGTCGATCCCGGTTACCGCACTGGATGCAAGCTCGCCGTTGTCGATCCCACCGGAAAGGTGCTGGATACGGGGGTGATATATCCCACCATCAAGTCGGATAAAAAGTACGACGAAGCCAAGATCAAGGTCAGGGGACTATTGAAGAGATACGGTATACAGATCATAGCGATCGGTAACGGTACGGCGTCAAGGGAGAGCGAGCAATTCATCGTTGAAGTGCTTAAGGAGACGGACACCGAGGCGAAGTATGCCATAGTCAGCGAAGCCGGAGCATCCGTGTATTCCGCGTCCAAGCTCGGAGCGGAGGAGTTCCCGGATTTCGACGTTACGCAGAGAAGCGCGGTATCCATCGCGCGTAGGCTTCAGGATCCGCTCGCGGAGCTGGTCAAGATAGAGCCTAAGGCTATCGGCGTCGGTCAGTATCAGCACGATATGAAGCCGGCAAGGCTGGACGAGGCGCTTACGGGCGTGGTCGAGGACTGCGTCAACAGCGTCGGCGTCGATGTGAACACCGCGTCGTATTCGTTGCTTTCTTACGTTTCGGGCATCAATGCCGCAAGCGCTAAGAATATAGTTAAATATCGCGAGGAGAACGGCGAATTTCTGAGCCGCGCGGAGATAAAGAAGGTACCGCGTATCGGAGCTAAGGCGTTCGAGCAGTGTGCCGGATTTTTGCGCATCCCGGGCGGCAAGGAGATACTTGACAGCACCGGCGTCCACCCCGAGTCGTATCCTGCGACCAAAAAGCTTTTGGGCATATTCGGTTACACCGAGGCGGACGTGAAGAACGGAGGGCTTCGCGAGCTTCGTCATCAGATAAAGCAGTACGGAGAGGGAAAGCTCTGCTCGGAGCTTGAGATAGGTGCTCCCACGCTTGAGGATATCGTTGCGGAGCTTGAAAAGCCCGGAAGAGATATACGTGATGCGCTGTCCGCTCCGCTCCTTCGCGAGGATGTTATGTCGATGGAGGATCTTAAGCCGGATATGGTGCTTACCGGAACGGTGCGCAACGTTATCGACTTCGGTGCGTTCGTGGATATAGGCGTCCACGAGGACGGTCTTGTGCATATCTCGCAGATCAGTGACCGGTATATCAAGCATCCGAGCGAGGTCTTGGCTGTCGGAGATATAGTCAATGTCAAGGTGCTCTCCGTCGATATGAAGAGAAAACGCATAGCGCTCACGATGAAGTTTAAGGATTGATTTTAATATATTAAAATCGGCGTGCCGACCGACACTCGGCGGAGCACCGGCGGTCGGGATGCATATGCATAATGCACAATCCGCAAAATAAAAATTTGGGTAAATATCCTCTTTACTTTTTGAGGGATTTTTGATATAATAGTGTACAAGTAATAGTATGTTGTCCGGCTTGCAGGTTTGAAGGTCGGTCTGTTGCAACACATAGGAGGTTAACAATGGCAAGTCTTTCTTTTAAACACATTTATAAGAAGTATCCGGGTGGCGTTACGGCGGTTTCGGACTTCTGCCTTGAGATCAAGGATAAGGAATTCGTTATTCTCGTCGGTCCTTCCGGATGCGGAAAGACCACCACTCTGCGTATGATAGCAGGTCTGGAGGAGATAACCGAGGGGGAGCTTTTCATAGGCGACCGTCTCGTTAACGATATCGCTCCTAAGGACAGAGATATCGCGATGGTGTTCCAGAACTACGCTCTGTATCCTCATATGACCGTTTTCGACAATATGGCTTTCGGACTTAAGCTTCGCAAGACTCCTAAGGAGGAGATCAAGCGTCGCGTTGAGGAAGCCGCACGTATACTTGATATTACTCACCTTCTTGAGAGACGCCCGAAGGCTCTTTCCGGAGGACAGAAGCAGCGTGTCGCATTGGGACGTGCTATCGTTCGTGAGCCTAAGGTGTTCCTTCTTGACGAGCCGCTTTCCAACCTTGACGCTAAGCTCCGTGCACAGATGAGAACTGAGCTTACCAAGATCCATCAGAAGCTCGGAACTACCTTCGTATACGTTACCCACGACCAGGTAGAGGCTATGACGATGGCTACCCGTATCGTCGTTATGAAGGACGGACTTATCCAGCAGGTGGCTACACCTCAGGATCTGTACGACCGTCCCGTCAACGTATTCGTTGCAGGATTTATCGGAACTCCTCAGATGAACTTCGTCAACTGCACCATTGAAAAGAAGGGAAGCGATCTCTTCTTCGTGTTCGGTGAAAATTCTCTTAAGCTTCCCGACGAGAAGGCTCAGAGCGACGCTATCAAGGATTATATCGGAAAAGAAGTCATCCTCGGTATCCGTCCCGAGTGTCTCCACGACGAGAAGAGATATCTTGATGCGCTTCCGGATTCTCAGCTCAGCGCTGATGTTGAGGTCACCGAGCTTATGGGCTCCGAGATACTTATGTACATAAGCACCTCGGGAGCTGACAACGAAAATCAAAATCTTGTTGCCCGTGTATCGCCCCGTTCCGAGGCGAGAGCCGGCGATAAGGTCAAGATCGCTGTCGAGCTTGAGAGATGCCACGTGTTCGATAAGGATACCGAGCGTTGCATCATTCACTGATATAGCTTATATTTACACAGGTTTACAAAGCCACCGGCTCAGCCGGTGGCTTTGTGCGGTTTAAAAGCTGACAGCGCACCGCCGTTCAGGGAATTTTGCGAAACGGTGCCGAGTGGCGCACCTCTGTGATGTAATAACGTTTTTACACCGCGAAGCAAAGGCACGCCCCTAAATGAGTTCTAACACAGATTGGGCGTACCTCGCCACTAAAGTGGCGCGTAATTAGGCTGTTATTGTACAGAAGTCTTTGCCAAGCTTTCTTCAGAAAGCGGAGAAAGGCTCTCCTTGTGTAAAGGGAGCTGTCGCCAAAGATGACAGTTACAGTTTACATCTTAGCGCGTAACGTGACGAAGTAGCGTTACGCAACCCTTTGAAGGCTTGCCTTCAAAGGTATTGACTGAGGGATTGTAAAACCCAAATTCCGCGTTTAAACAAAATTTTGAGAGCGATGGTACCCCTTGAGCCTCCCCCGCTGGGGAAGGCTTTTTCGCGTTGTGATATTTAATTCGCAACAAAGAAATTGTGAACGAATTGTTTGGGAAAATTAGTTATTTTGTAAAACAAGGACTATTTCTATTGACAAATGAGCATCCAAGGTGTATAATTTGGATATGTGACCAACCTTGGGAAATTTGGTGGATATCAGATTGCTACAAGGAAGGCACAAATTAAAATAAAGGATGGGAAAATTTATGACAGCGAAATCTATTTTTGACCGTCGGAAGGCGTTCGGCGCGGTAATTTGCGGGGTTTTGTGCTTGCTTATGCTCGTTGGACTTGCGTTTCTGACCGAGACAGATGCACACGCCGCGACTGTCACCGCAAGCGGTAAGTGCGGTAGTAATTTGACGTGGAGCCTTGACAGTGAGGGCGCACTCACTATTTCCGGAAGCGGTGCGATGACGAGTTCGCCGTGGAGAAGTTCATATAGCTCGAGCATCAAAACTGTCGTGATAGGCGATGGTGTGACGAGCATAGGATATGAAGCGTTCGACGGTTGCAGTAGCCTTACAAGTATAATGATACCTAAAAGTGTAACGAGTATAGAAAGTAGTGCGTTCATGCGTTGCGGTAAGCTTACGAGTGTAACTATACCCGACGGTGTGACGAGTATAGGAAGTCTGGCGTTCTGGTATTGCAGTAGTCTTACGAGCATAACTATACCGAATAGTGTAATGAGCATAGGAGAAGATGCGTTTTATAATTGTAGTAAAAATCTCGAAAGTATAACAGTAGCAGAAGGAAACATTAAATATCATTCATCGTGGAATTGCCTTATAGAAACAGAAAGCAAGACATTGATACTTGGATGTAAAAACAGTATTATTCCAAGTGATGGAAGTGTAACGAGCATAGCAGATGATGCGTTCCGTGCTTGCAGTGGTCTTAAGAGCATAACCATACCCGATGGTGTAACGAGCATAGGAAGTTCTGCGTTCTACTATTGCAATAGCCTTACGAGTATAATTATACCTGATAGCGTAACGAGTATAGGAAATTATGCGTTCTACTATTGCAATAGCCTTACGACGAGTATAATTATACCTGATAGCGTAACGAGTATAGGAAATTATGCGTTCTATAATTGCAGTAGTCTTATGAGCATAACTATACCTAATAGCGTTACGAGCATAGGATATTCTGCGTTCTACAATTGCAGTAAGCTTACGAGCATAACTATACCCGATAGTGTTACGAGCATAGGAGTTGAGGCGTTCTACGGTTGCAGTAAGCTTACGAGCATAACTATACCTGATAGTGTAACGAGTATAGGAAAATATACGTTCAGTAAATGCAGTGGTCTTACGAGCGTAACTATAGGTAATGGTGTAACGAATATAGAAAATTATGCGTTCTACTATTGCAGTAGTCTTACGAATATAACCATACCCGATAGTGTAACGAGTATAGGAAGTTATGCATTCTCCGGTTGCTGGAGTCTTGAGCTTGTAACCATAAACAGTGTGAATGTCATTTCAAGTATCACTTCTTCGGATGCTTGCGGATATCTCGCGAATTACGCAAAGACATTTGCTATAAAGTCCGATATAACGACTATTGGAAGCTATATCACTTCAAATTTCACGAACGTTGACACCATAACGCTTAATGGTCTTTCTTACAACGTATATTCCAAGCACACGCACAGCGTGGGTGATGCGAACTGGACTGTCTCGGACAACGGCGACAAGGTTTGCTCCGTTTGTGGACTTACGGTTTCGGCTCCGGCACCTGCAAAGACCGAGGGCTATTGCGGAAATAACGTAAAGTGGGCATTTGACGACGAGACCAGTACTTTGACCATTACCGGAAAAGGCGCGATGAAGGATTATTCCGGCACGAGCATGCCTTGGTATGCATATGCATCGC
>CAZMWM010000103.1:0-6511 GCA_964570105.1 uncultured Lachnospiraceae bacterium
CATCCACCGCTATCGCGGTCCCCCTTCCCCCGCTGGGGAAGGCTAAAGGACTACCGTTTTGCTTGAAATTTTGTTTAAACGCGGAGTTTTGATGGTTGTGGATACACGCCCCGAAATCGGTGCGAACATAGATTGGCGTACCTTATGTGATGTAATAACAATATCCAACCGCGAAGCTACTCGGAAGCTTTTGCCCAGCTTTTCTCGAAAAGCTGGCGCGAAGCTATGCAGAAATATTCGGAATGTAGGCTAAAGCTTACATCCTTGTGTGTAACACGGCTTTGCCGTGTTACACAGAGTTGACCTTCGGTCAACTCATTTTGCCAAGCTTTTTTCAAAAAGCTTGTGTACCAACTGTTTAAATTAAAAATAAGAGCCGGGAAGGGATATGTACCGGTACGGTCATAGGAGACAGTTATGTTTTTGAAAAAACGCATTTTATCGCTGTTACTGCTCGTGTGCGCACTTGCGCCGTCATTTTCGGCTACCGTCGGATGCGGCGGCGGTCGGGACGAGCTTGGAAACAGGTACAAGAGCAAGACCGAAGGAAAGGACGCCGCGACGGCTGAGATAGACCGCGCTCTGGAGCTTACCGAGCAGATAAGCGATATAAATTACGCTATCTCGCTCATGACACACAGCGACATCGGGAGCACTTACGATCTCGGATACAAGAACGAATACTGCATCACCGGAAGAAAAACGGACGACTGCGATATATATTGCACCAAGACCTACTACGGTACGACCGGAACCGAGCCCGCAGCGTACTATCTGAACGACGGATATATATACGTCGATTTCTGCAATACGATGCTTCGCGCTCCGGCGGACGAGCAGAGCTTTTACGATTACGTGAGATCCGAGGCGATGACCGCGAGTACTGAGTTCTTTGACAGGAAATATTACGGTGACGGGGCGGTGTACAGATATTCCGACGGGACCTCCGCCGCTGTCCTTACGGACGGGAGTGAGGAGCTTGGAAAGCTGATAGCGGATCATATCGGCGTGACCGCGGAGGGATATGCCTATGACATTGAGGGGATGACTTTACGCTATGAGATCGGGGCGGACGGAATATTCAAAAGATGTGAGTTGAGCTTCAAGCTCGAGTATTACAAGGTGCTCGAAAAGAACAACACCGTTACGTACGACGGCTCGTTCGGCTTTGAGATAAAGGGCGTCGGCGGCGAGGTCACGGTGAAGAAGCCGCAAGCCGGGGTGGAATATTCCACAGTCTCGGAGCTTTCGATGCTCCCTCTCCTGACCGGATGCTACGAAAAGCTGATCTCGCTCACCGATGTGGCGGTAAGGATAGAGCGCACGGTGGAAAATTCGGATTACTCCGGCTCCGATTACAAGCTTACATTTAATGGGAATTTTACCCAATCGTACAGGGACGGAGTATACGAGTACGGAAGCATAGACCATGAAAGCTCAAAGATAAAAAAGGCGGGCGAGGATGAGGTCACGTCCGAGTCATCCGTCGGTATGTTCGTTGATCCCAACGGAATATTCCATTACCGCGAGCTTGACAGGAGCAAATACCAAGACGGCGAGGAGAAGCAGTCAGCCGCGGAATGGCTGGAATATTTTGCCGGCACGGTGAGCACCGAGGCGTTTTGGTCGGAGGAGCTTTGCTGCGTTTCGGTGAGCGAGGACGGCGAGTTCGTCACTTTTAATTTTTCACTCACGTCCGATGCCGTTGAAACGTATGCAAAGTATCTGCTCGCCACCTTCTCTGACGACGAGACCAACGTGAAGATAAACAACGTTTACGCGAGAATAAACAGCGGTACCGTCAAGGTCAGAGTATCCGACGGATGTCTTATCGAGCATTCGATGGAATTTAGAGCGACCGTCGGTGGGAGCATATATGTTTCCGGAAGCTACAAGCTCAAGGTCACAGCCACGGGCGACGATGTGACGGTGCTTGATACGGATGATTGGGAAATGAGTTTGAGTAAGTAAGTCTGAAAGATGGATCTTTCAGAGGCGTTACCGCAACGGAGGATGTTACTGTATGGATGAAAGAAAGACTGCGCGTCTCCAAAGACAGATATCGCTGATAGGCGAAGAGGCTTGTGAGAAGCTCTCGCGCTCGAGCGTGCTCATCGCCGGAGTGGGAGGTGTCGGAGGGCACGCCGCGGACGCTATTGCAAGGATGGGCGTCGGGAGGATAGTCCTCGTTGATAACGATACGGTATCCGAGAGCAATATCAATCGGCAGATGGCAGCCACGTACGGTACCGTTGGGCGGCTCAAGACCGAAGTGCTTGCGGAGAGGATAGCGAGTATTGCTCCGGACTGCGAGGTGGTGTCCTGCCCTGTGTTCATAACGGCGGATAACGCCGCGGATATCCTTGGGGATGCGGACACGGACGCCGTTATCGACGCTGTGGACAATGTTACCGCGAAGATCGCTATGATATGCGCCGCCAAGGAGCAGGGCAGATATATATTTTCGAGCATGGGCACGGGGAACAAGCTTGACAGCTCGCGTCTCCGCTTTGCCGATATATACGAAACGAGCGGGTGTCCGCTTGCGCGAGTTATGAGATATGAGCTGAGAAAGCGCGGAATAAAGTCGCTCGATGTCGTGTTCAGTGACGAGGTACGGAGCGATGGAAAAAAGGAGCGAACACCTGCGACGGTGGCTTATATGCCTGCAATAGCAGGTCTTATGGCGGCGGAAAAGGTATCAAAGTTCCTTTACTCGGCTCTGTCCGAGGAACGGCAACGGAGGCAGAGCCGATGAAGAGAGCCGTTCAGGCAAGCACGAATCCTTACAAAAATTCGGATACCAACAAGCGTTACTATACTATGGACCGTTATCTGAGGGAGAAGCTCGGCGGAAAGGGATGTAAGGTCCCCATCGATGGCGGAGCTACCTGCCCGAACAGAGACGGCAGCAAGGGATGGGGCGGTTGCAGCTTTTGCTCATCGAAGGGGAGCGGAGACCTTATCCCCAAAGGGAGCATCACCGAGCAGATAGCGCTCGGTGAGGTGACGATGCGCAAAAAGTGGAAGGACGCGCACATCATATCGTACTTTCAGGCGTTTACGAGCACATACGCGCCGATGGACGTGATAAAGGCGCGGTTTGAGGAAGCGCTTGCGTTTCCGGGGATATCCGGTCTTTGCGTTGCCACGAGAGCCGACTGCATCACCGATGAATGCGCGGAATATCTGCACGAGCTTTCAAGGCGCACGTTCTTTATGCTGGAGCTTGGACTTCAGACCGCCTGTGACCGTACGTCGGAGCGTATCAACCGTTGCCACACGTATGCGGATTTTCTGCGCGGATACGAGAAGGTCAAGGATCTTTTCGTATGTATCCACCTGATAAACGGTCTGCCCGGCGAGGATGCGGACTGTATGCTCGAAACTGCGCAGACCGTCGCGGCTCTCGAGCCGTCCGCCGTGAAGATACATATGCTTCACGTGCTTAAGGGCACTCCGATAGCGGATGAATATCTTTCGGGAAGGCTTCGGATGCTCTCTCTCGAGGAATACGTGAGCATCACCTGCGATCAGTTAGAGCGGCTTCCGCCGGATACGGTCGTGGAGCGTTTGACCGGAGACGGAGCATCGTCGGAGTTGCTCGCGCCGGAATGGAGCAGGAAGAAGCTCGTCGTGCAAAACGAGATAGACAAGGAGCTTTTTCGCAGAAATTCATATCAGGGAATGAGATGGAAAAAGGTATGAGGGACGTTATAACGCTTCCCGAGCACGTGCTCGAGGCGATAGGGCGGCTTGAAGCGGCAGGATACGGGGCGTACGCCGTCGGCGGTTGCGTCAGAGACGCGCTGTGCGGAGTTACGCCGTACGATCACGATATCGCCACGTCCGCTCTCCCGAGCGAGACGGCAAGGGTGTTCGGCGATCTTCGGGTGATATCCACGGGAATAGCTCACGGAACGGTGACCGTGCTTTTCGGCTCGGTGCCGCTCGAGATAACTACGTTCAGGACGGACGGCGAGTACGCAGATCACAGACATCCCGACAGCGTGAGCTTTACGGATAGGCTACAGGACGATCTTGCCAGACGCGATCTTACGGTAAACGCTATGGCGTATTCTCCGCGATCCGGGCTTGTCGATCCTTTCGGGGGCAGAGCCGATCTTAATGCGGGGATATTGCGCGCGGTCGGAGATCCCGAAAAGAGATTTGAGGAGGACGCGCTCCGCATATTGCGTGCCGCACGTTTTTCCTCAACGCTCGGAATGAGGATACATCCGGACACTCATCGTGCGATGCTGAGCCACAAAGCCTTGCTTTTAAATGTATCGGCTGAAAGAAAGCTGTCCGAGCTTTCAAAGCTGCTTGTCGGCGACGGTTGCGAAAGGACGCTTTTGGAAAATGCCCCGGTGATCACGGAGGTGCTTCCGGAGCTTGCTCCGTCCGTGGGCTTCGATCAGAGAAATCCGCACCATATATATGACGTTTATACGCATACAGCAAAAGCGGTGCAGAGCTGTCCGCGGGATAGGAACATACGTCTTGCGGCGTTGCTCCACGATTGCGGAAAGCCGTACGTTTTTTCCGTGGGTGCGGACGGATACGGGCATTTTTACGGTCATACGGAAAAGAGCCTGGAGCTTGCCGAGGGGGCGCTTGAGCGGCTTAAGGCGGATAACGCATCGACGAAGGAGATATTGACGCTTATAAGATGGCACGATCCGGTCATCGAGGAGACCGAGACGTCGGTGAAGCGTTGGATAAGGCGGTTGGGGGCGGAGATGCTTGAAAAGCTGCTTGCCTTGAAATCTGCCGACAACCTTGCCCAAGCGCCGGAATATCAAGACAGGCTGAGATCGTACGACCGCATAAGGGGGATAATGAAAAAGCTTCTTGATGAAGAGGCGTGCTTTTCACTGCGCGAGCTTGCGGTGAAGGGTGACGATCTTATCGCGTTTGGAATGAAGCCGGGGAAGGAGCTTGGAAGGATGCTCTCAAACCTGCTTGACGCGGTAATTTCCGGGGAATTGCAGAATGACAAGCAAATATTGCTCGACTTTGTCGGGCGTAATACCGATACAACGAACACGAAAGGAAGAACGAATGATGAATGTTGAAGTAAGGATCAAAAAGCTGAATGAGGGCGCGATCACGCCCACATACGGATCGTCTTATTCCGCGGGAGCGGATCTGTACGCGCTTGTGGACGGGGATGCTGTCACCGTACCTGCCGGGGAGACGGTATTCGTCCATACGGGGATAGCGGTCGAGCTTCCGCTCGGAACGGTCGGACTGATATACGCAAGGAGCGGTCTTGCGTGCAAGCGAGGACTTGCGCCCGCCAACAAGGTCGGAGTTATAGACTGCGACTACCGCGGGGAGATAATGGTGGCGCTACACAATCATTCCGATAAGGATGTGACGGTCGAAAACGGCGAGAGGATAGCTCAGATGGTGGTAACGCCGTTCATCAAGGCTTCGTTTTCCGAAGTGGACGAGCTGTCCGATACCGTTCGCGGCGAAGGCGGCTTCGGCTCTACCGGAAGATGATCGGAAGGACTGAGACGAGATGATAAAGCTTTTTATATCCGACGTTGACGGAACTCTCGTTCCAAGGGGCGAGCGGATAATACCAGAGGAGCTTAGACGCGCCGTCGGTAGGCTCATAAGCTCGGGGGTGCGTTTCGCGGTCGCGTCCGGACGCACGTATCATTCGCTCTCGTCGCTTTTCGGCGAATATTCCGACGAGATATACTATATCTGCTGTGACGGCGCGGTGTGCGTACAGGCAGGGAAAACACTGTATCGGCGTCCGATATCGGAAGAGAACGTAAGACGAGCATTCCTTACGGCGAAGGAGCAAGGCTCGTCCCTTCTGCTCTCGTCGGATCGGGATGGCTATGCCCTCGACGGGGAAGGCGGAGCGTTTTTGCAAAAGCTCGTCGCGGAGGGGACGGAGCGGTTTTCTCCCGTCAAAGCCCTCTGCGAGGTCAAGGAGCCTATATACAAAATAGCCTTTTACGGTAAACGGGACGGGTTTGGCTTCGTTCCGAACGGACTGCGCCGTTCATATCACGGGGACGGCTGGAGCGAATACGTATACCGATATGCGGATAAGGGCACCGCTCTTGCCGATCTTCAGGCGCGTAATTCGATCACGGCACGAGATACCGCCGCGATCGGTGACGGCGAGAATGATGCCCCGATGCTCTTAAAAGCGGCTCACAGATACGCGCTCACACCAAGGCTTGCCGAGTTGGTCGGTTGCGATGTCTGCCCCTCCGCGATCGATGCTATCACATCCGCACTTGCGCGGTAAATGGTGAGTGGAGATGTCGCATAGATGGGAACTTAAGAAATTAAATTCGGTCACGACCTCGCATTATCACAATGAAATTTAAGCAGAAACTACAGAGCTTCCGTAGGGCGGGGGCTTGTTTCCATAGATGGGAACTTTTGTTTTTACAATCCCTCAGTCAGCAAAGCTGACAGCTCCCTTTACACAAGGGAGCCAATCGCCGCTCCGCGGCGGTAGCAATTTGTGTTTTAC
>CAZMWM010000104.1:0-6388 GCA_964570105.1 uncultured Lachnospiraceae bacterium
CCGAGTTGACCTTCGGTCAACTCTATTTGCCAACAGCTTTTCTCGAAAAGCTGGAGAATTATGAAAGGAGGCTTATGGTCACGAATATGGAAACCGGTACGACTATAGCGGCGGTATCCACTCCGTACGGGAGGGGTGGAATAGCCGTCGTGAGGATATCCGGAGACGGGGCTGTTGATATTGCCGAAAAAATGTTCGTTCCGAAGAACGGCAAACGCCTTTCGGAGACGGAAGAACGACGGGCAATATTCGGAGATATCCTCAGCTCCGGTGCGAAGATAGACGAGGGTATCGCGGTTGTCTACCGTGCGCCTGCTTCGTATACCGGCGAGGACACTGTGGAGATCAGCTGTCACGGCGGTATACTGCTTACGGAAAAGGTGCTTTCCGCGGTGTTTGAAGCCGGAGCGCGACCTGCAAGCGCCGGTGAATTTACGCAAAGAGCGTTCATCAACGGAAAGATAGACCTGTCTAAGGCGGAGGCGGTCATCGGTCTTATAGACGCCGAGACCGACGCACAGCTCAAGCTCTCGGCTTCCCACGCCTTCGGCGTTCTAAAGGACAGAATAGAAAAATATCGGCAGGAGCTTCTGAGTCTCACAAGCTCCGTTTACGTCTGTATCGATTATCCCGACGAGGATCTTGAAGAGATAGGGCGTGACGAGATGCTCCTGCGTCTCGGCGCTCTGCTTGGCGATATGCAGAAAACTCTCCGTACTTACAAGGAAGGCAGAGCGGTAAATGAGGGCATTGACGCGGTAATTCTCGGGAAACCGAACGTCGGAAAGTCCTCTATACTCAATTCCCTGCTTGGTCGGGAGCGCGCGATAGTTACCGATATTGCAGGCACTACGAGAGACGTCATCGAGGAGAAATTGACGGTCGGTCGGGTGATGCTTAAGCTCTGCGACACCGCCGGAATACGGCAGACGGATGACAAGGTCGAGATGCTCGGCATCGGAAGAGCTATGGAAAGAGCGGAGGAGGCGGAGCTGATACTTGCGGTGTTCGACGGGAGCAGACCGCTCGACGGCGAGGACCGTAAGCTTGGGCAGAGCGTCTGCCGGATGCTTTCCGACCGGACGGGAGAAAGAGCTGTCATCGTGCTTATAAACAAATGCGATGTGGAGACTGTGGAAAACGGTAAAGGTGAAAATGGCGCGGAAAACATAAGATCCGCCGAGACCGTGGAAAGTGTGGAAACAGCACGGGATACAAAGACTTCGAAAATTACCGAGACTGCAAAATATCCGAGCAATGCGGTGTTTTCCGACGGCGAGCTTATGGATACCGTGTTTTCGGAGCTTGACGGAATGGCTAAGGACAAGATACGCATACTTCACGTAAGCGCCGTTAGCGGAGAAGGCATCGAGGAGCTTAAGCGGTCGATCGAGGAAGCGTTCGTTTCCGGGGAGATAGATTATTCATCGGTCGCCGTCATAGCCAACGCGCGTCAGCATGCGGCGCTTGAGGCGGCGTGCAGCTCCGTCGGTATGGCGACCTTGGCGCTTGAG
Organism: uncultured Lachnospiraceae bacterium; assembly: GCA_964570105.1. Lineage (GTDB taxonomy): Bacteria > Bacillota > Clostridia > Oscillospirales > CAG-272 > SIG673. The sequence goes on from CAZMWM010000104.1 coordinate 1,515, forward strand.
AGCGGATTTGGTGCGGACGTGTGCGGTCTCGATCTCGAACGGGCGATAAGCGAGCTTGGCGAGATAGACGGAAGAACGGTAACGGAAGAGATAACGGATAGGATATTCCACCGCTTCTGCGTGGGAAAATAAAGACAGACCGCCTATGTTGTGATGTCGATGATAGATCGCGCCGCCGGCTTGTGCGGTGGCGGCGATGGAAATACAACATAAACTGCCCTTGTTTGCGCGGCTGTGGCGTTGAAAACAAAATAAAAAGCTCAAGGAGCGATGTGATGTCGTCCTTGAGCTTTTATTTTTCGTTCCGTCGGTGGACGGACTTATTTGCGTCTCTTCTTTTTGTCGCTCTTCAGTGCGCTTCTGATCCAGAAGAACACACCAAAACAGCCTGCAACGAACAGTATGCCCGCAACGATGTATCCGATGACCTGATTGGACTTATCCCACCACTTTTTAAAGGCGGAGTCCTCTTTATTGTTCTTGCCCTCGTCGTCCTTGCCCTCGTCGTCCTTGTCCTCGTCGTCTTTGTCCTCGTCGTCCTTGTCCTCGTCGTCTTTGTCCTCGTCAGCCTTGTCCTCGTCCTTGTCACTGTCGGATCCTCCGTTATCGGAGTTTCCGGTGTTGGTGTCGGATCCTCCGTTCTCGGTGTTTCCGTTGTTGTCATCATCGGTGGTGTCGCTTCCGGGGGTATCGTTCTCGGTGCTTCCGGTGTTGGTATCTTTGCCTTCGTCTGCAAATGCCGGCAGTACGGTCATGGAGAACATAACGCTAAGTACGAGAATGAGCGTTATTAAAGAAAAAAATCTGCGCTTGGTATTCATAAGTAACGGCTTCCTTTCGAAACGTAAGTGTAATTTCATTTATTTACATTGTGACACTTTGATTATAATACCAAAAAAATGTATCCTCAAAATGTAGAACTTGTTGCGTAACTGTTAAGTTTGTAGGCGATCGCAAAGAGATGAGACCACGCTACGGCGTAATGATAAATAATTTATTAAAATTGGAAACCGATGTCATAAATCGAGGTGTGCTCGCATATATTAACGTGACGGATGAACCGCCGCCGAGGTTATCAATTTCAAGCTTTAAAAACAACGGGATATGAGATAAGTAAGTAATTATAAGTGATATATAACCCTCGATGCGGCAGGATATCAATATTAACGAAGGGTGGAAACGTTTGGTGGAGCGGATGGAGCTTGGGCGCGACGCGATGTCGCGGAAAACGCGAAAAACGCGGGAAACACGTAAAACAAGTCTGAAAGATAGATCTTTCGGATGCATTTTATGCGTTGTGATATGCGCATCCGTTCTGTTTTCCGGATGTGATACGGGTGCGAGGAGGAGCGGTATCTTTGACTACGCCTCGGGCAGTCTTTCGGGCGAGATCTTGCTCAGCTGCAACGGCTTTGAGTCGAGCTTCGACTTTGAGCGTGAGGACGGGAGACTTGAGATATGCTTTGGGTATCCGGATGAGCTGAGCGGCTTTCGGATATGCTCGCAGGACGGCAAACTCACGGTAAATTACGGAGAATTGAGCGTTGATGCACCGGCGGCTCTGTCCGTGATACCGAATATAGTCTCGGAAATGTTCTCGCTCAGCGAGGATATGATAACGGATATCGGCACGCGCTCGGAAAACGGCGAGACGTTGACTGTGGTCAGAGCACGGGATATAACGGTGACGTTTACCGCCGACGGCGTCCCCGTTCGCATGGAAGGAGTAGCGGACGGGAGGAGCTTTAAGGCTGAGATAAGGTCGCTCGGCAAGGTCGGGTGAAAAAACGGACGTCACTTGTGAAAACGGCTGTATATTCGGGAAATTACCGCGTGTTTCGTCAGAAAAAATATCAAGGTCGAAGGGAATGGTCTTTAATATGTCCGCGCATGCAGTGATAGATCTGAAGGCTCTGCAACACAATTACAACATACTGTCAAGAACGCTCGGCTCTGTGATATGCGTTCTGAAAGCCAACGCCTACGGGCACGGAATGAACGAATGCGGAGCGGCGCTTGCGAAATACGGCGCAGACCGCTTTGCCGTGGCGGATATCGAGGAAGCGCTGGCTCTGAGGGCTTATCTGCGCTCTCAGGGCAATGTCGGTCAAAATATCCTGATACTTGGCTATACATCCCCGGAATACGCGGCAATTCTCGAGAAAAACCGATTTATCCAGACCGTCATCTCCTCTCAGTACGCGGAAGCGCTGAAGGCTACCGGCGCACGTATAAGGACGCATATCAAGCTCGATACCGGAATGAACAGGGTGGGCGTACCCGTTATGCGAAAGGGCGATAACGGAAACGCGGCGGACGGCGGAGAGCTTAAGCGCTTGGCTCGGGTGTACAAAAGCTCGCGGCTCACAGCCGAGGGGGTGTACACTCATTTTTCCTGCGCGGACAGAGCGGATACGGTGAGCCGTGACTTTACCAAAAAGCAGTTCGAGCGTTACCTTAACGCCGTTTCGGAGCTTGAGAGCTACGGTATAATACCAAGAACGAAGCACGTCTGCAACACCGCCGCCGCGCTTTTGTATCCCGAGATGAGGCTGGATGCATCAAGGATAGGACTTGCCCTGTACGGTATGCTTCCGTCCCCCGAGCTTCCGGATCACGGTCTGCTCCCGGTTATGTCGTTCAGAGCACCGATAGTACATATCCACGCGGCAGATCCCGGGGAAAACGTCGGATACGGAGGTGATCACGTCTGCAAACGGCGTACGTATATCGCCACGGTCGCCGCAGGATACGGAGACGGATTTTTCAGAAGATACGCCGCATTTGCGTCCCCGATACTTTTGGACTGCGGTATGGCGTCAAGGGTGATCGGCAATGTTTGTATGGATCAGCTGATGCTTGACGTGACGGACGCCGTGGAGAGCGGTTGCAACGTCCGTATCGGCTCTTCCGTGGAGCTGTTTTCCGCTTCCGCATCCGCCAAAAACAGTATAGGGGAGCTTGCAAGGCTCAGCGGCGATATATGCTACGAGGTGACCGCGGCGATCCCTCCGCGCACGCCGCATACGTTTATTTGACGTTACCCGAGCAGGGATACGAAGTGCGTCGCGGCTGAGGACAGCGGCGAGCTTTTCAGATATCCGAGAAGGAAGGCGCGTTTGGGGAACGGAGAGACGAGCGGTATCTCGCGAAGGCGACCGGCATCGATATCCGCGCGCGCAAAATCCTCGACTATGAACGCGATGCCGATCCCGCGTTTCGCAAATTCAAGCACAAGCTCGCTGGTGGCAAGCTCTATCGTCGGCTGTAAAAGCTCGTCCGGAGTTCCGCAGACACGCATCCAATCCTCCTGCGCACGTCTCGTGCTGGTGTTGCGGTCCAGCATCACCGTGGGATGCGCGAGCACATCCGAAAATTTCGCGCCGCTCGGGAACAGCTCCGGGTAGGCGTTGGGTGCGCAAACGGCGATGTCGCGTATCTCTCTTACGCGGCGGTATTCTATCTCGCTGTCCGCTCTCACCGGCTCCGTCACTACGCAAAGATCTATCGCACCGCTCTTAAGCTCCTCTATGCATCTCGGCGTCGGGTTGTTGCTTACGGTGAGATGGACTCTCGGATGCTCGCGGTTGAAGCTCTCGAGATGGTCGAGCAGATAGAATTTCAGCGTCATATCGCTTGCGCCGACGCGAAGCATACCGCCTTCAAGATCGTTCATATCGCGAAGCTTATCCTCACCTCGCTCGAGATAGCTCATAGCGGTGGAAACGTAGCCGTACAGCGCTTCTCCCTCCTGCGTGAGCTTTATGCCCTTAGAATTGCGGAAAAAGAGCGTGACGCCAAGCTCGCTTTCAAGCTGCATTATTCCGACGCTTACGGCAGGTTGGGTGACGTAGAGCTTGCGTGCCGCCGCCGATATGCTTCCCTGACGCGCCGCCTCGAGAAATATCCTGTATAATGACAGATTGGTCACCATTCTGTGCTGTTTCCTTTCGCCTTGATATTGGTTGAAATCTTAACAATTGCGTAGTACAATGGTAGATGTGCCACCGGGTGGCGGCGGAACGGAGATAAGATGCAGGGTACGGTATTTGATATAAAGGAATTTTCGGTGTTTGACGGTCCCGGAGTGAGGGTGACGGTCTTTCTTAAGGGTTGTCCGCTCAGATGCAGATGGTGTCATAACCCCGAAGGTCTGCGCGCAACACCTCAGATAATGGTAAGCTCCGCTTGCAAGGGCTGCGGAGCTTGCTTTGTCCCCGACTGCGCACTTAAGTCACGCGGGGTGTGCAACGGGTGCGGAAAATGCGTGCGGCTCTGCCCCGAGGGCTACAGGAGCATCAGCGGAAAGACGTATACGTCGGAGGAGCTTGTCTGTAGGCTTATGAAGTATCAGCCCTTCTTCGGCTCGGATGGCGGTGTTACGTTCTCCGGCGGAGAGCCGACGATGCAGGCGCAATTCCTTTTTGAGGTGATGGAGAGGTTGCCCGTTCACAAGGCGATACAGACCTGCGGATATTGCTCCGAAGAGGTGTTTGGGCGCGTGCTTGAGCTTACCGACTTTCTGTTTTTCGATATAAAGCACACCTCTCCCGCGCTTCACCGTTATTACACCGGGGTGGATAATGCGCAGATACTTAAAAATCTCGAGATGCTGAAAAGCTCGGGAAAGCCGTTTATAGCTCGGATACCGCTTATAGAGGGCGTTAACGACGACTGCGAGAACATCTCGTCGACAGCGGAGCTTCTGAAGGACGCAGGCTCGCTCGTGCGAGTGGAGCTGCTTCCGTATAATTCCGCCGCCGGAGCTAAATACAAGATGACCGCTCAGCCGTTTCCGTACGAGTTTCGCGCTCCCGAGAAGATAGATACCTCGCCATTCGAGCTTCGCGGCATCGATGTGCTTGTCAGATGAC
>CAZMWM010000105.1:0-6373 GCA_964570105.1 uncultured Lachnospiraceae bacterium
AGGCTCTCCTTGTGTAAAGGGAGCTGTCAGCGAAGCTGACTGAGGGATTGTAAACTTCAGCAAAAGCTTCTGTATAGCTTCGCAGTGGAAAGTGGATGCTCCGTCAGTAGGGAACGACCTATGTGTCGTTCCGCAAAATATCATCCGTTTAAACAAAGCTCCGGGGAAGCGGATGTTCCCCGGAGCGGATAAAATCATATTCTTACCGTTCCTCGCGGTAGTAATTCTGTCCCAGACCTGTGGGAGGCTGGTTTTCGCGGCGGTTACGTACACTGCTTATGATGAGAACCACCAAGGTCGCGATGTACGGTATCATCTCGAACAGCTTCTTCTGCGCCAACGTAAGACCTTCAACGTACTGTGGAAGGTTATACAGAGCACCGAACAGGAGCGCACCCGGAATAGCCAGATTAGGTCTCCAGATCACGAAGATAACGAGCGCGACCGCCAACCATCCGCGATCACCGAAAGCGTTGTTGGACCACGAGCCGCCGATGTAATCCATAATGTAGAACAGACCGCCAAGCCCTGCGATCATAGCACCTGCCACTGTCGCGACATATTTATATCCGGTGACATTGATGCCCACCGCGTCAGCCGTTGCGGCATTCTCACCGACGGCGCGAAGGTGAAGTCCGACGCGAGTTCTTTTCAGAATGTAAGACGCCACTATAGCTATTATAATAGCAAGATAGGTCAAAAATCCGTATGACAGAAACAGCTTGCCAAACCAGCCGCACCTATCCGCAAACGGCAGAGATGTCCTAAAGATGTCGCTCGTGGCTTTGACGCTGATATACGTCTCACCGGAGCTGCTTCCGACCATCTTTATAAGCGAGCCGCCAAAGAAGTTACCAAGCCCCGTGCCGAACGTGGTCATAGCAAGACCGGTAACGTTCTGATTTGCGCGCAGAGTAACGGTCAAAAAGCAATAGAGCAGTCCCATCAGCCCCGAGCCGATAAGGCAACAGACGAGCGGAATAAGGATAGCCAAGAACGGATTTATATCCGCCTTGTTCGCCAGCGAATTTTCGTACAGGAACGAGCCGATGACGCCGCTGATGCTTCCGATGTACATAATACCCGGGATACCCATATTCAGGTTTCCGGACTTTTCCGTGATGATCTCTCCGGTGCATCCGTACAGAAGCGGAATGCCCATAGCAACGGCACCGGGAAGAAATCCGATCAATTTATCAAACATTTATGCCTCCTTCTGCTTCTTGCGGAAGCATATCTGATAGTTTATGAAAAACTCGCATCCGATAATGAAGAACAGCACGATACCGACGAGGATATCGGCGTAAGCCGTATCGAAGCTCAGATCGTTCGCGACCTGCCCCGCTCCGACTCTCAAAAAGCTTATAAGAAATGCGGCAAAGAACATAAATATCGGATTGAATTTCGCAAGCCAAGCGACCATGATAGCGGTAAATCCGTTACCGCTCACCGAGTCGGTCGCCACGGAATGGTTGTAACCGCTGACCAGAAGAAATCCCGTCAGACCGCACAGTGCACCCGTAACGAGCATAGTACGCAGTATGACCTTGCGCACATTGATACCGATGTATCGGGCGGTATTCTCACTCTCGCCAACGACCGATATCTCATACCCGTGCTTGCTGTAACGCATATAGACATACATAATGCAGGTAACGACAGCCACGATGATAATTGTCAGGATATAGTTCTTTCCGACACCGCTCCCGACGCTCGGAAGCCAACCCTTCCTGCTTGAAGGATTGAGAACGCCCATCGTGCCGGTCCCCTTCGGGAACATAGCCTGTATGGTGAACGCCACGAGCGCCGTCGCGATGTAGTTCATCATCAGGGTGAACAGCGTCTCGTTCGTGCCCCACATAGCCTTGAAGAACGCCGGAATGACCGCCCAGAGCATACCTCCGACGATACCTGCCACCAGCATTATCAGCAGTACCAACGCATTTGGCAGGCTCGGCAAAAGCTCGGGAATGAACTTCATACACAGACAGGCACACAGAGCGCCGAACAGCACCTGTCCCTCGGCGCCGATGTTCCAAAAGCGCATACGGAAGGCGGGCGTCAGCGCCAAAGCGATAAGGAGCAATATAGCGGTATCGTAGAACAGACGCCACGTGCGCATCGGATATTTGAAGGCTCCGGAGAACATGATCCCGTATATCTCAAACATGTTCTTTTTCATAAGTATCTGAGACAGTATACCGATCAGCACGAACGCCGCCAAGATGGCGATAGCACGCACAGCCCACGCCTTGTACCAAGGCATAGCGCCTCGCTTGGCGATGTGGAACAGAGGAGCACGAGACGTCTGCTGTTCCGTTTCATTATTAACACGAGATTTAGCCACAGCTCTCCACCTCCCCGGGATTTGATCCGTTCGTGCGCAATCTCTCGGGCACAGAGCCTGTCATCAGCTGACCGACCTCTTCCTTCGTGACCTTGCGCGGATCCACGATACCGGACACCTGACCGCCGCACATGACCAAGAGGCGGTCGCACAGCTCCATCAGAACATCCAGATCCTCTCCGACGAATATGACCGCCACGCCGTGCTCTTTCTGCTTATTGAGCAGATCGTATATGAGATAGGATGAATTTATATCAAGTCCTCGCACGGGATACGCCGCCATAAGCACGGTAGGCGATGCGGCGATCTCACGTCCGACCAGCACCTTCTGCACGTTTCCGCCGGAAAGTCGACGCACGGGAGTATGCGCACTCGGAGTGACGACCTCAAGCTCCCGTATTATCTCATCCGCAAGGTCGTGCGGCTTTTTACGGTCCAAAAACAGACTGTGACCGCGCCTATAAGAGCGAAGCATCATATTGTCTATGATGTCCATATTTCCGACAAGCCCCATACCCAATCTGTCCTCGGGCACGAAGGAGAGCCTCACGCCCAGCTCACGTATCTGCATAGGCGTCTTGTCACGAAGCTCCTCGACGGCGCCGGTCTTTGGATTGTTATATGATATGCTTCCGTCATTCAAGTGTACAAGCCCGGCGATGGACTCCAAAAGCTCACGCTGTCCGCTTCCTGCGATACCGGCAATTCCGAGTATCTCGCCGCCGCGTGCGGTAAAGGAAACGTCTCTGAGCACGGGAATACCGTCCGAGTTCAGACAGTGCAATCCCGAGACCTTCAAGCGGTCGGTCGGATCCTTCGGCTCATTGCGCACTATGTTCAATTCGACTTTTTTGCCCACCATCATCTCGGTAAGCTGAGCTTCCGTGGTCTCAGCTGTCTCGACCGTGGCGATATGCTCGCCCTTGCGCAATACAGCAACTCGGTCGGATATCGACATGACCTCGTGGAGCTTGTGCGTGATGATTATGATAGCTTTGCCCTCGTCACGCATAACGCGGAGTATGTCGAACAGCTTGCCCGCCTCCTGCGGCGTCAGAACTGCCGTAGGCTCGTCAAGTATAAGGATATCCACGCCGCGGTACAGCACCTTCACTATCTCGACCGTCTGCTTTTCCGAGACCGACATCTCGTATATCTTTTTGGTCGGATCCAGATGGAAGCCGTAACGCTCGGTGATCTCCGATACCTGTTTGTTAAGCTCGTCGCGCGAGAAGCGACCGTTATCCTTCACACCCAGCACGATATTTTCCGCCGCTGTGAACACGTCCACCAGCTTGAAATGCTGATGGATCATACCTATCCGAAGGGCAAAAGCGTCTTTGGGAGAGCGTATCTGCACCTCGTTGCCGTTGACGTATATATTTCCCTCGTCCGGATAGTAGATGCCCGAGATCATGTTCATAAGGGTGGTCTTACCGCTTCCGTTCTCACCGAGAATGGCAAGTATCTCTCCACCGTACACGCTCAGATCAACGTTTCTGTTTGCTTGAACGGAGCCGAAGTGCTTGGATACGCCCTTAAGCTCGATCGCCGCCGTTTTAATCACGCCTGTACCTCCGTTTGATAGTTTGAGTACGTTTTTACGGACTTCAGCGAATAAAGTCCACAAAAACGCACTCGGTCTGAAAATCTAAAAAGCGGACGCCGGAACCGGGCAGAGCTTCTGCCCGGTTCGGGTGCGTCCATATCAAATAATATCTTCGAATGTGATCAGCTGCCGTAATTTTCATCGAGCAACGTGATACCGTCTATCCTCAAGTCGAAGTAAGGAGCGCTGCGGTACTCGGACTCGTGGAAATAGCCGTTACTGATGACCTCGGTATCGGGGGTGTAATCAGCATCGGTATTAACATCAGCCATGTGAGAAGTAAGTTTCTCACCGTTAACGGTGAAATTGTTAGTATCGAATACATGCAGAGTTCCCGCCTTGAGTGCAGCCTTAGCCTCGGCGATCTTCTCAACGGTACCTGCCGCGGCGACAGTCCCGTTGATCTCGGTCAGAACGACGGAGTCGGTAGAAAGCGTACCTGTCCAGTCGGTATCGATAGCCGCACCGTTCTTCACCTGCTCGATCATATACTTAAAGTAAGGCGTCCAGTCGATACGGGAAGAAACGATGAAGGTGTTGGGGCATGCTTCCTTGGTGCTTCCGTTGTAGGAAACGTTCGGGATACCTGCTTTCTCGCAAGCCTTAGGTGCACCCATAGAGTCGGCGTGCTGAGAGATGAGCTTGCAACCTGCGTCAATGAGCATCTCGGCGGCAGTCTTTTCCTTAGCCTCGTCGTACCAAGAGCCGGTAAAGGTGACCTTCATGGTCACGTTGGGGCAAACGGACTTAGCACCAAGATAGAAGGAAGTATAACCGGAGATGACCTCGGCGTAAGTAAATGCACCGACATATCCCATAACGGCATTCTCATCGGATACGTTACCGTCAGCATCAGCGTACATCTCAACGAGCTTCATACCTGCGGCGATACCGGCAAGATAACGTCCCTCGTAGATGGAAGCGAAAGCATTGTGGAAGTTTGCAAGGTTTACGGTGTGAGCCTTGGTACCGGTAGCGTGGCAGAACTGCACACCGGTGTGCTCACGCGCCGCCTCGATCATGTAGTCCTCGTGACCGAAGCTGTCGGCAAAGATAACGGTGCAACCCTGCGCAACAAGGTCGTCAGCGGCCTCCTTGCACTCAGCGGACTCGGGGATGTTCTTCTTAACTACGATCTCGACGTCCATCTCCTCACAAGCCTGCATTGCCGCCTGAAGGAAGTTGTTGTCGTAGGTGGAGTTCTCGTCGTGCAGGAAGATAAAGCCGACCTTGAGCTTTTCACCCTTGGTCTCATCGCAAGACGTGAACACGGAAGCGCAAGCCACCAACGTCATGATGGCAAGGAAGAGAGCCAGAAACTTTTTCATGTTGTTTCTCCTTACTGTTTTCACTTCTTTTTATTTATGTCAAGCCCCACGTGGAGGCTCAGCACCGTGACAGGTCGCGCCGAAAAAAAGAAAAGCGCGAGCAGACGCTCGCTCTACAGATCCGTTAACGCCTAAGACCTCCGCTTCCCCACTCACACCGGCGCACGGTACATTCCCGCTAAGACATCCTGTTAAGGATATACTGTCCGAGTATATAACGGCACTGTGCACGTGAAACTCACCAATAGTCGCAACTGCGGGGTGCGGTAGAAACATTCGGCCCATGACTTCGAATCTATATTGGATACGTCTGTACGTTTTGATCCTCGGATATCTCTCATCCGTGAATACCCCTATATTGTATCACGAAACCGTCACAAAAGCAAGAGGCAATTCACACAATATGTCGAATTGTTGCAGACGCTATTATGTACAAGAACACCAACAAAGACACCAACGCGCCCTCACACACTCGATCCCATACCACATATCCAACGATATGTTCCACATTCGACCATTTCTCGGATCATTTCACATCAACACACCTCGGCGAGCATATATCGCGGTTTTAAATAACTAAAAAAACGATTTTTTCAAAAAATTATTCTTACCCCTTGATTTATTCACAAATATGTGTTATAATTCACAAGGTACAGTCGTCGAAAGACGGTCATCAATACGTTGGGATATCGCCAAGTCGGTAAGGCACAGGACTTTGACTCCTGCATTCCGCCGGTTCGAGTCCGGCTATCCCAGCCAAAAATTCTCGGTCGCGCCCGCGACCGAGAATTTTTACTTATTACTTCTTCACTATTACCTCTTACCTATTACTTCATCCCCTCCCGGGGATTTGAAGTAATAAGTAATAGTGAAAAGGTAAGAAGTAAGTAGCAAAGCTTAAAACCAATGTGTTGTTACATCTTACTTAGTATTGAAATATTCATAATTTTATGCTACACTCATAATGCTTAGGCAGGGGCTTTCGCGCCCGGGCAAAGAACGCAATACAGAGCACAAGCACAGGCACAAGCGCTGTGCACAAGCGCAAATGTATGCGCGACCGTAAGCACAAAAAAGAACGGAGGGGTG
>CAZMWM010000106.1:0-6238 GCA_964570105.1 uncultured Lachnospiraceae bacterium
GACTGAGGGATTGCCGAATAAACGTACAGATTTTAATTAAAGGTTTACATCTTAACGCTTAAGTCCCATATACGGTATATAGTCCCTCTGTTTGGTATGGGTGGAAAAATCGGTGCAAACAAAACGGTTTTCCACATTTGGGTGTGGAAAACCTTGTGTAAAACTGTGTAAAACTATGTGTAAACGCGCGATCAAGCGGTGGAATACGATGTTTTTCCACATCATATATGTGGAAAAGTGTGTGAATTTTCGAGTTCGGACGATCCCTCGGTCTCCTTTGGCGACAGCCAAAGGAGATCGCTCAAGCTCCGCGCCGTGTACAGCGTCGGTGCGTATTATTTGTATTCGCATTTGGGATGCGATGTCAAGCTCAAAATTCGATGTAATACGAGGTGACGGAAGCGAAAGCCTCGCGTTCAAGCTCGCAAAGCTCCGCCTTTGCTTCCTCTGCAAGCACCTTTTCAAGCTCGGGGCGCGTTTTCGGGTGCTTGGGTGTGAACACGGTACAGCAGTCCTCGTAAGGCAATATCGACGTTTCAAACGTGTTGATCTTCCTTGCCGTGGCGATGATCTCTTCCTTATCGAGACCTATGCACGGGCGGAATATCAGCATCCCGGCGGCAGGGTCTGTGACGCCCATTGCGAGCATGGTCTGCGAGGCGACCTGACCGAGACTTTCGCCGGTTATCAGAGCCGAGCACGCCCGTTTTTTTGCCATCTCTGCCGCAAGTCTCATCATCGAACGCCGCAATAGCAAGGTGAAATATTCCTCGTTTACCGTGTCGCGCAGTCGCTCCTGTATCGCGGTCACCGAAACGACGTGCACCTTGATCGGCCCGCAGTAGTCGCTCATCAGCCTTGCCAGCTCGAGTACCTTTTGCTTGGCTTCCTCGGATGTGTACGGGAAGCTCTCGAAATGCACGGCTTCAAGCTTTGCTCCACGTTTTGCCATCATATATCCCGCCACGGGGCTGTCGATGCCGCCGGAGAGCAGTAGCATTGCCTTGCCTGCCGAGCCTACCGGCATACCTCCGGCGCCCTTGGACGCGCCTGCGTGGATGTACGCGTACTGCTCGCGGATCTCGACGGTCACGCTGATCTCCGGATGCTCCAGATCGACCTTGAGCGACGGCATAACGGAGAGTATCGCTCCGCCGAGCTGTGCGGCTATCTCGGGACTTTTCAGCGGAAAACGCTTATCGGCACGCTTTGCGTCCGCGCGAAAGCTTCGGTATCCGGCGAGCTTTTCGGGAAGGTATTCCTTCGCTGTCGATATTATGGACGCCATATCCTTTTCAACGGCCGCCGCGCGGCAGACCGAGGCTATGCCGAATATCTTACCGAGCGCCGCAAACATCGCATCGGTGTCACCTTCGTTGTGCGGCTCGACGTAGACGGTGGACTGAGCACGCGTCACGGTCGCCTCGCCTATCTTTGATATCTTGTTTTTTATCTCTTTGAGGAGTGCGTTTTCGAACTGCCCCTTGTTAAGACCTTTTAAAACTATCTCTCCGTATTTGCAAAGCAATATCTCTTTCAATTTTTTAAGCTTCCTTTCCCGTATCGGTCACGCGTTTTTCTACCGATATATTATACTACGTATGCGCTCGGTTGTCAAGATGCCGAGATCTGTGTGTTTCTTGAAGCCGTGCGCTCTCCATACCGAAAAACGAAAAATGCGCTCGCTCTATGTAGCCAAATTCCTTGCATCCGCGGTCTTTTGGGGTGTCCGAGTCGATCGAGCCGTTCCTGTGCGGAAAAATTGCACGTGATGTGCACGGTGTGTGCGCGGGAAAATGTTAATAAACTGAGATGAGGTGTCGTTTAAGTTGGGATATCTTAATAAGTGTTAATATACCGTTGAAAATATCCGTAAAATAGTAAAAAAGCGGCAGAGACCGGGTAACTCGGCGGTCTCTGTCGCTTTGGTGCCATTTGAAGTGTTCGATTTAAAAGCCTATTTGAAGCGTCTGATTGAAGTGTCTGCTTGAAAAGTCTGCTTAAAATGTCTTTGTTATTCAGCCACGGAGGCCTCGGCTTTGGCTTCGCAATACATACAGCGGTAGATCTTCTTTTCGCGATCGGTGAGGCGGAAAATGTGCGCAAGCTCCTGCTCCGTGGAGGTTATACAGCGTGGATTTTTGCATTTTATGATGCCGTTTATCTCGTTCGGGAGCGTGGGATGGTATTTTTCCGTCCGTTTTCCGTCTTTTATCACGTTTATGGTTATGGAGGAGTCGATGTATCCGAGGGCATTAAGGTCAACGTCAAGCTGTGCGTCGATCTTTATGATGTCCTTTTTGCCCATCAGTCGGCTGTGCACGTTTTTGATTATTGCCACCGAGCAGTCAAGCTCGTCGAGGTTGAGAAAATTGTATATCTTCATTCCCTCGCCGGCTTTTATGTGGTCGATTACGATACCCGTTTTGATAGCGTCTATGTTCATAATTTGTTATAACCTCTTATTTGTTGCTGATATTATGGAATGTTTTTGCTAAAACGAGATTATTATTGTTAAATCACTCGTGGTCTATGCCGAGCAACATAAGTATGAGCGCCATACGCATATATTTCCCGTTGAGCACTTGCTTGAAGTAGCAGGCTCTCGGATCGCGGTCTATCGCTATGCTTATTTCGTTTACTCTCGGGAGCGGATGCATAACGGAAAGCTCGTCCTTTGCGGTCTTGAGCTTTTCGGGAGTGAGTATATAGCTGTCCTTCAAACGCAGATAATCCTCCTCGTTGAAGAAGCGTTCGCGCTGTACTCTCGTCATATAAAGGATATCAAGCTCCGGCATAACGCTCTCAAGATCGGTGGTCTGTATGTATTCGTGACCGCTCCGCATGATGACGTCCTTCTTTACGTAGCTCGGAAGCTTCAGCTCCGCCGGGGATATCAGCACGAACTTCACATTGTCGTACCTTGACAGTGCGGTTATGAGCGAATGCACCGTGCGACCGAACTTAAGGTCTCCGCAAAATCCCACGGTGAGACCGTCGAAGCGACCTTTTTCGCGCTTTATTGTAAGCAGATCGGCGAGCGTCTGTGTGGGGTGGTTATGTCCTCCGTCTCCGGCGTTTATCACCGGTACGGTCGCGTTCATGGATGCAACGAGCGGTGCACCTTCCTTTGGGTGCCGCATAGCGATGATATCCGCGTAACAGGACACTGTCTTTACCGTATCCGCGACGCTCTCACCCTTGGATGCGGAGCTTGACGCGGCGTCCGCCATCGTGAGCACGTTTCCGCCAAGCTCGTACATTGCCGCTTCGAAGCTGAGACGCGTCCTTGTGGACGGCTCGAAAAACATCGTGGCAAGCTTTTTTCCGGCGCAGAGGTGCGAATATCTTTCCGGCGAGCGGATGATATCCTCGGCTCGCTCTATGAGTGAATTTATCTCGTCGGTGCTTAGATCTGCTATATCGATCAGGCTTCTCAATTTTATATTTCCTTTCAGTGGCTGATATGTTATGAGATCACTTGTTGCCGTTTAAGGTGTTGTTGCGGAAATCGAGCAGAGCCGCTACCTCCTCGGGCTTGACGTATCCTTCCTCGCCCGCAACTCTTGCGACGCAGTCGAAATCCGTCAGGCTGTAATTCGTGACGTTCGCCGCCTTCATCCGCTCGATGCCCTTGTTCATTCCGTAGGTGAAGATGCTGACGATGCCGAGCACCTCGGCGCCTGCCTCTCTGAGTATCTCGACCACCTCGAGCACACTGCCGCCGGTGGAGATAAGGTCCTCTACCACGACTACCTTTTCACCTGCCGAAAGGCTTCCCTCTATCTGATTTTTTCTTCCGTGATCCTTAGCTCCGGAACGGACGTAGCCCATCGGTATGCCGAGGATATGCGCCGTTATCGCCGCGTGTGCGATGCCTGCGGTGGACGTTCCCATAAGGGCTTCGGCATTCGGAAAGTGCTCTTTTACCAGCGCGGCAAGACCGTTTTCGACGTCGTTTCTCACGTCTGGAGCGGAGAGCGTCAGGCGGTTATCGCAATAGACCGGGCTTTTGATGCCGCTTGCCCACGTGAACGGCTCCTCGGGGCGGAAAAATACTGCTTTGATCTTGAGAAGATCCTTTGCTATGAGTTCTTTCATTTCGGTGATTTCCTTTCTTGATGGAGGTTTTTGAGTGTTATTTTTTACCGACGGTCGCTGTGACGCCGTTATTCGCCGAGAAATTCCTTGATGCAACGCTCGTAAGCCGCGACCGGATCCGCGGCTGCCGTTATCGGTCTGCCGACGACTATATAATCCGAGCCTGCGCGTCTCGCCTCGGAGGGCGTCATTACGCGCTTCTGGTCGCCGACATCTCCGTCGGCAAAGCGGACGCCGGGGGTGACGGTCAAAAATCCGTCTCCGCAAGCGCCGTGCACCTTTCCTGCCTCAAGCGGTGAGCACACCACGCCGTCAAGACCTGCAAGCTTGGCGTTTTGGGCGTAGTGAAGCACGACGCGGTCTATCGGCTCGTGTATGAGAAGGTCCTTTTCCATGCTTTCCTGATCCGTTGAGGTGAGCTGTGTGACGGCTATCAGGAGCGGACGGCTTCCGTCCGGACGGGTAAGTCCCTCTATCGCCGCTTCCATCATCCGCACCGTGCCGGAGGCGTGGAGATTGGTCATATCCACGTCAAGCCCGGAAAGGACTGCCATGGTCTTTTTTACGGTGTTGGGGATATCGTGGAGCTTGAGGTCGAGGAATATCCTGTGACCTCTTTTTTTGATCTCTCTGACGATCTCGGGACCTGCCGAGTAGAACAGCTCCATGCCGATCTTTACGAACGGCTTGCGCCCCGTAAATCTGTCGAGAAATGCAAACGTTTTTTCTGCGCTGTCAAAGTCGCAGGCGATGATAACGTCTTTTGCGTTCATTTTTATGACCATTCCTTTCTAAATCACAGCAGTTTTGTGACGGTTTCGGCTTTGCTAAGGCACAAAACGCCTCTGAAAGATTTATCTTTCAGACTTGTGCCCTTTCCTTATCGAGCTTTTTATATTTTTCGTTTTACCGTTTCGTTACGTCAGGTCGCCGCCGCTCCGATGATGTCGGAGAGCTTGTTTATGCGGTATTTTTCCATTACCTCGGGAAGAGTCATTATGATGTCGCGGCAGATGCGCGGATCTATGAGATTTGCCGCGCCGATCTCGACTGCGGTGGCGCCTGCGAGCATCATTTCTATAACGTCCTCGGCGCTGGATACGCCTCCCATTCCCACGATCGGTATGTTGACCGCCTTATACACCTGATATACCATCCTCAGAGCCACGGGGAATATACACGGTCCGGAAAGTCCTCCGGTCACGTTGGCTATTATAGGTCTCCTTTTGTTCTTGTCTATGCGCATTCCCATAAGCGTGTTTATCAAGCTGAGACCGTCCGCTCCGGCTGCCTCGCAGGCTCGCGCGATCTCGGTTATATCGGTCACGTTTGGGGACAGCTTCATTATTATCGGCTTTTTGGTAACAGCCCTTACCGCGCTCGTGACCTCGGCGGCAAGCTTGGGATCCGTGCCGAAGCTGATGCCGCCGCCGTGAACGTTGGGACAGCTGATGTTTATTTCGAGCCAGCCGACCTTGTCGTTCAGAGCGAGCTTTTGGGCGGTGTATGCGTATTCCTCCACCGAAAATCCTCCGACGTTAGCCATTACGGGCTTGCGAAAGACTTTTGAGAGCTTGGGCAGCTCCTTTTCCACAACGGCTTTGACGCCCGGGTTTTGAAGTCCGACCGCGTTGAGCATTCCGCACGGTGCTTCCGCTATTCTCGGCGTGGGGTTTCCGAAGCGCGGCTCTTTGGTCGTGCCCTTAAAGGAGAACGTTCCGAGTACGTTTATATCGTACCACTCTGCAAATTCGTAGCCGTAGCCGAACGTTCCGCTCGCCGGTATTATCGGATTGTCTATCTTTATGCCGCAGAGCGATACGGCAGTGTCTGATCTGTTGTTCATATGATGGTCCTTTCTTACGGGTGCTTACGGCACGCGTTGAAGTTAGTTCTGATACGGATCGGGTGTGCTATCGCCACTAAAGCGGCGTAGGGGGATTGTAAAACAAATGCGCTGATATTAGTAACTGGTGTGGAAGGACACCTCATCCACCGCTAACGCGGTCCCCCTTCCCCCCGCTGGGGAAGGCAAAGGCACGGCGATACTATAAGGTTAAATCCGTATAAACGCGGAGATTTTTTACAATCCCTCAGTCAGCTTCGCTGACAGCTCCCTTTACACAAGGAGAGCCTA
>CAZMWM010000107.1:0-6112 GCA_964570105.1 uncultured Lachnospiraceae bacterium
GCATAACCATCCCACTGAGATAGAGCCGTTCGGGGGCGCCGCTACGTGTATAGGCGGAGCGATCCGCGATCCGCTTTCCGGCAGAAGCTATGTTTACGCGGCTATGCGCGTTACGGGAGCGGCAGATCCGCTCACTCCGGTTTCGGAGACGCTTAAGGGAAAGCTCCCGCAAAGAAAGATAGTTACTACCGCCGCCGCCGGCTACAGCTCATACGGTAATCAGATAGGTCTTGCCACGGGACAGGTTGATGAGATATATCACCCGGGTTACGTTGCGAAGCGTATGGAGATAGGCGCGGTGATAGCCGCTACTCCCGAGAAGAACGTAAGACGTGAGCGTCCGCTTCCCGGAGATAAGGTGATATTGCTCGGCGGTCGCACGGGACGCGACGGATGCGGCGGAGCTACCGGCTCTTCGAAAGCGCACAAGCTCGAGTCGCTCGATACCTGCGGCGCTGAGGTGCAGAAGGGAAATGCACCCGAGGAAAGAAAGCTTCAAAGGCTGTTCAGAAACGCCGAAGCCTCGGCTATGATAAAAAGATGCAACGATTTCGGTGCGGGCGGTGTATCCGTTGCCATCGGGGAGCTTGCCGACGGACTTGAGATAGACCTTAATGCGGTGCCCAAAAAGTACGAGGGCCTAGACGGAACGGAGCTTGCAATAAGCGAGTCCCAGGAAAGAATGGCTGTGGTCGTCGCTCCCGAGGACGCGGAGCGGTTTAAGCAGTTGGCGTACGGTGAAAATTTAGAGGCAACCGTTGTGGCTACCGTTACCGAGCGCGAACGTCTCGTTATGCATTGGAACGGTAAGACCATTGTTGATATACCGAGAGATTTCCTGAATTCTAACGGAGCGGAAAAGCATATAGATATCGCTCCTGCCGCCCCCGAGGCTTACGGACGTACCGTCAGCGGTACGTTCACCGAGGAATACGAAAGGCTTGCGGGGGATCTGAACGTCTGCTCCAAGCGCGGACTTTCCGAGAGATTTGACTCCACCATCGGCGCGGGCACGGTGCTTATGCCGTTTGGCGGTAAATATCAGCGCACTCCGATACAGGCAATGGTCAATAAGGTGTCGGTCGAGCGCGGACATACCGATACCTGTTCGCTGATGGCGTGGGGCTACGATCCCGATATAGCGGAAAAGAGTCCTTATCACTCCGCCTATCTCGCGGTCGTCTCATCTGTCTGCAAGCTGATCGCCACGGGCGCGGAATTCAAGGATGTTTATCTCACGTTCCAAGAATATTTTGAAAAACCCGGTACCGATCCTCGGCGCTGGGGCAAGCCGTTTGCCGCACTGCTCGGTGCGTTTATGGCTCAAAAAGAGCTTGGGATCGCCGCTATCGGCGGTAAGGACTCCATGAGCGGAAGCTTTGAGGATATCGACGTTCCGCCGACGCTCGTTTCCTTTGCCGTGACGACGGGAAAGAACGCATATACGGTCTCTCCGGAATTTAAAAAGGTCGGAAGCCGTGTGGCGATACTGAGAGCAAAGTATGATGAGAACGGTCTGCCTATCGCCGAGGGGCTTCTCGAAAATTTTGCACAAGTTACCTCTCTTATGCGTTCCGGAAAGGTGCTTGCGGCGTACACGCCCTGCTACGGTGGTATCGCCGAGGCGGTGCTCAAGATGGCTATGGGTAACGGTCTCGGCTTCAGATATGCAAGCGACATTACTGTGAACGAGCTGTTCGGGTACAGCTACGGCTCCTTCGTGCTCGAGCTTGCCGATGGGGAAGAAAGCGGGCTTGATACGCTCGGATACGTTACGGATGACGGTTGTATATCGCTTGGTGATGAGCGTGTGAGCACGGAAAAGCTCTTTGGTATATACGAAAATAAGCTTGAGTCGGTGTACAGCTGTAACATACCGTCCGAAAAGCTCGATATTCCTGCCTTTGAGTGCACGGAGCGCCCGGTGGCAAGTCCTGCTGTAAGGCTCGCAAAGCCGCGAGTGCTCATTCCGGTATTCCCGGGAACAAACTGTGAGTACGACACGGCAAAGGCATTCGGAGACGCAGGTGCCGAGCCTGAAATATTCGTTATCAATACGCTCTCCGCTTCCGCTATCGCCGAGTCCGTCGAGAGCTTCGCGGGAAAGATAAAGAACAGCCAGATCGTCTTTATTCCCGGAGGATTTTCGGGAGCTGACGAGCCGGACGGCTCGGGTAAGTTCATTACCGCATTCTTCCGCAATCCCGAGATCAGGGACGCCGTTACCGACCTGCTCGGAGAGCGTGACGGTCTTATGGGAGGTATCTGCAACGGCTTCCAAGCGCTCATAAAGTTAGGTCTCGTTCCGTACGGAGAGATACGCGATGTTGATGCTAACTGTCCCACTCTCACCTTCAACACGATATCGCGTCATCAATCGATGATAGTCAGAACGCGCGTTGCGTCCGTGAAGTCGCCGTGGCTCCGTCACGTGAACGTCGGGGAGATATTCAATGTTCCGATATCGCACGGAGAGGGACGCTTCTTTGCCGACGAGGGCGTTATAGGAGAGCTTGCGGCTAACGGTCAGATAATGACTCAATACGTGGATATGCAAGGTGTTCCCACCAACTGTATCGCGCATAACCCCAACGGCTCCGCCGCCGCTATCGAAGGAATACTTTCTCCGGACGGTCGCGTGTTCGGAAAGATGGGACATTCCGAGCGTATCGCAAGTGGGCTGTATATGAACGTTCCGGGCAACTACGATATGCAGCTCTTCCGCTCTGCGGTCGAGTATTACCGCTGAGCAGCTCTTGAATAAAAAAATACCGCAGAGACGTAAACGGTCTGACGTTTATTTCTCTGCGGTGTTTTATTGCGGTATCATTCAAGCGAGAGTGCGGTCTTTTTGAACAGCTCCGAGCGTTCTGTGTAATTTGCAAAGCGGTCGAAGCTCGCGCAAGCCGGCGATAGCAGTACGGTGCCGCCGCGTGGAGTGACGTCGGCGGCAAGACGGACGGCTGTCTCAAAATCAGGCTCGTATATGACCTCAAACGGCGGTGCACCCACGGCGGATATGGCTGACGATATCTTCTCGGATGCGTCTCCGGTCAGAACGACGGCACTTGCACGCTCGAAAAGCGCGTAAACCAACGGTGATTGGTCAAGCGATTTGTCGTATCCGCCGCATATCACGGTCAGCGGCTTTGAAAAACAGCGCAATGTTACGGCGCTCCTGCTCGGCGTTGTGTCGATGGAGCTGTCCACGTAACGCACGCCGCGCTTTACACATACGGTCTGCATACGGTGAGGAACGCCCGAAAAGGAGCTTGCGACCTCATCTAAGCAGTTCCTAAGCTCTGTTATACCGTACTTTATGCCGCGTTGGCGCAGAAGCTCGCGGCAAAGTGAGATCGCGGTCATATAATTTTCGATATTGTGCCGTCCCTGCAAAACGATACGGTCAACGCTCAGTAGCTTTGTTTCATCTGCGTAGATATCCTTACCGTCGCAAAATATGTCACAGTCCCGAGACCAACCGCGCGTCTCGAGCTTTAAGGAGCGCGACGCGAGATTTTCGCAAAGCTCGGTCGTGTAAGTAGCGCGGGGAAGCGAAGCGTAAAGGCAACCGTCACCGAATATCTTGAGCTTTGCTCCGATGTATTCATCCATGTCCGTGTGGTAGTCAAGATGGTTGGGGGTTATATTCGTGAGCGCGGAAAGGCTCGGTGAGGTCTTGGCGGTCATAAGCTGAAAGCTTGAAAGCTCCGCTACCGTGATATCGCACGGATGAACCCGATCAAGCAGAGACACGAGGGGAAGACCGATGTTTCCGGCGGCGTACACCTTCTCTCCGCGATCGCGCAGGAGACGCGACAGAAGCTCCCGTGTTACGGTCACCGCGGTGGTCTTTCCGTCGCTTCCGGTAATTCCCGCGACGGTGCAGGGTGCGCGGTCGAAGAACAGCTCCCATTCCGACGTGAGCACGGAGCCGTTCCGTACGGCACTTGTTATCTCGGGCAGATCCGGGCGTACCGACGGGGCGCGAAAGATATATTCTCCCGAAAGGTCGGAAAGATATCCTTCCCCAAAGCAAAAACGGGCGCCGAGCGCTTTAAGATCGTTTAGTATTCCGTCGCTCGGCGGCATCCTGTCACGCAAGGTGAGCACCGCTCCTTCTGCGCTCAAACGGTGCGCCAACGCAACTCCGGATATTCCCATTCCGATGATCTCGCACTTCCTGTTTTTGAACGAACGGGGAAGAGATGCTCTCATATTACCTCCATAAATAACAAAATATGGAAATGATAAGTCAAAAAAATAAAGCGGTCGACCACTGTGGATCATATCCGCACACCGTCAAAGGCAATGCCCGACGGGGGAGACGGCGTAAAAAAATAAAAAATGCAGACCGAGCTTGTAAGCCGGGTTTTGTGACGGCGTTAGCCGCCTGCGGTCATCTATCTTGGCGTTACGTCACCGTAGCGCTCGTGCCACCTACGGAATACGTCGGGCAAACGCGGATCGCTCCGCTCCGTATACGGTGTTGCTTCGGATAGGGTTTACAGCAAGCCATGGTTACCCACAGCTTGGGTGAGCTCTTACCTCGCCTTTCCATCCTTACCCGATCACTCGGGCGGTCTATTTCTGTTGCACTTTCCCGGAAGTCACCTTCGGCTGACGTTATCAGTTATCCTGCCCTATGAAGCCCGGACTTTCCTCACGATAATACCTTTCGGCGTGATATCGCGCGACCGCACCGCCCGGTCTGCACTTAGATTATACACGTTTTTTTCGGATTTGTCAAGTGCTTTGCCGCGTTTTGGAGCGATATAGGCTGAAATATGCTCGAAATAGGCTCGAAAATACTTGAAAAAGCGCCGAAAGCTCCGCGACGGCAGAAAACATCCGTGCGCACGGAGTAGCTTACGAATGCTCGGTCTGTTCCGAGATGAAGTCGGCAAGCACGCTCTGTGAGCGAAGCAGACGTTCCGTCTCGTCGGTGCTTGGGTGCGAAGCGCTCATAACGCCGGAAAGCTCGCGCTCTGACTGTGACAGACGCCGATGCGCGTACTCGGTAAGGGCTTCGCTCGGCTCGGTATTGACGCCGAGTATCAGCTCGCGAAGCGAAAGCTCGCGCACGTTTCCGGTGTAATAAACGCTCATAATAAAGTATATGCGCTCTCCGTCGGATGTGCAATATTCGTGCTCGGTCTCAAATCCGTTTCGCGCAAGAGCGTCACGAAGCTCGGCGTGCTTGGTCATCGGCTGGAGTATGAAATGGAATTGCCGCGAGGATAGGCGCGCGTCGGAAAGAAGTATCGAGGATATCAGCTCTCCGCCCATCCCGGCGATGATGATGTCTCCGATGCCGTCGAGCGGAACGCCGAGCGTGCCGTTTGCAACGTAGGTGCTGATCCTGTCACAAAGTCCGAGAGCGGCGATGTTACGCTCCCCCTTCTCGAGGGAAGGGCGGCTTATATCGGTCGCTATGGCAAAGGGGACGATGCCGTTTTTGATCAGCTCTATCGGTATGTGCGCGTGATCCGTTCCGACATCACAGACACCGAGCGTGTCGGAAGGGCGCACCGTGGCGTATATCCGCGCCATTCTGCTGTCCTTGAGCATATTTGTGTGGCTCCCTGTAGTATTTTTTAATGGTATGGATCCGAGGGTGAGTTTGTACCTCGTATGGAAAAGTCACGTTGCGTGCTAAGATGTGAAATGCAGTCTGTTATCATTCGAGGTCGGACAATCCCTCAGTCGCCTTCGGCGCCAGCTCCCTTTACACAAGGGAGCCTTTTTTGGCGCTCCGCGCCACTTTCTGAAGGAAAGCATCAGCTTTTTGAAAAAAGCTGTGCAAAAACTTCTGTACAGCTTCGTGGTTGGAATTTTTTATTCCATCACATAGGTACGCCTTGTCTGTGTTTGCACTGATTTCGGGGCGTGCCTTTGCTTCGCGGTGGAAAATTGATATCACATATCACATATCACATATCACATAGGTACGCCTATCTGTGTTAGAACTCATTACGGGGCGTACCGTAGGCTCCCTTGTGTAAAGGGAGCTGTCAGCTCTGCTGACTGAGGGATTGTCTTACCGAAACGTCAATATATTCACAAACACCGCGAAAATTCCTCTTGATCTCGTAATTGTAAATACGTATCA
>CAZMWM010000108.1:0-6005 GCA_964570105.1 uncultured Lachnospiraceae bacterium
GATTCGAACCCTCGACCTACTGCTTAGAAGGCAGTTGCTCTATCCAACTGAGCTACAGGTACACGGTCTCACATCGGACGAAAGATATTGTAACATATTTTTTCGCCGCTGTCAAGTAGTAAAATGAATTTTTTCGATTTTTAATAAAAAATCCTTATTTTCGCGGCGTTTTTTATCGGAAAAGCCGTGAGCCGAGCGTCTGAGGTGATATCAAACCTCGAAGGCACCGACTTTTGCCATCGGTGCCTTCGAATATCTCGGCAATTTTCAGTCATTCTTGGTTATGATATCGACCGCGGCATCAAGCGCGTCCGTCTCGACAGTCTCAACGGTACCGGCATCGCAAAGTGCCGAAAGCTTGGGATCCAGCGGTATCCTCGCAAGCACGGGAATGTGATATTCCTTCGCTATATCATCAACGTGACTGCTTCCGAAGACTTCGATCTTTTTCCCGCAATCCGGGCAGAGCAGATAGCTGTAATTCTCCACGATACCGATTATCGGGACGTTCATCATCCGCGCCATATTGACCGCCTTGGTAACTATCATAGAAACAAGCTCCTGAGGCGTGGCAACTATCACAATACCGTCAAGAGGGATGGACTGCATAACGGTAAGCGGAACGTCCCCCGTTCCGGGAGGCATATCGACGTACATATAATCCACGTCGCCCCAGACCACATCCGTCCAGAACTGCTTGACCGTTCCTGCGATCACAGGACCTCTCCAAATGACCGGTGCACTCTCGTCGCGCAGGAGCATATTCACACTCATAGCGCTGATACCGGTGGGGGTGGTCAAAGGAATTATACCGTCCTCACAGCCCGTCACGTCTCCCTTAAGACCGAACAGCTTGGGTATGGAAGGACCGGTTATATCCGCATCCAGCACAGCCGTTTTGTACCCGAGCCTGCGCGTCATCGTTGCAAGCAGAGCGGTAACGGAGGACTTGCCGACACCTCCCTTTCCGCTCACGACGCCTATGACGTGCTTTATATCGCTCGCCTTATTCTGCGGCTCCAGCAGACTTTCCGGCTCCTTGGAGGAGCAATTCGCACTGCACGTGGAGCAATCGTGCGTACATTCAACGTTTTCGTTTTCGTTTTCCGCCATTATTATGACCGCGCTTCCGCCAAAGCGAAAGCTTCCTTTCTCATTGCGTGTATTTATCGGCACATTTGTTTAAAGGCTCAGACTCCTCGCCGAAAACGGTGCCGAAAAGTCCCGAGTACCGACAAGTGCTTTTAATATTATACACCATATATCAGAAATAAACAAGGGGTTTATCCAAGTTTGTCTAAGCGGTATATGAAAACATTTTTTGAACGAACGCCGTAACGTATGAGCAGAAGCTCGGAAAACTCAGAGCGGCAGGTCCTTTTGAGTAAATCTGAACGCTCCGACGACGTATCCTATCGCTCCGATGACGGCAAGTATGGCAAATTTCCAGCCGAACGCACCCGTACCGTCCATTATCGATATTACGTCGAACAGCGAGATAACGGTCACGTAATTAAAGTAATTCAAAGCGTCAAGTCTCACCACGGACGGGATCACGGGACTTCCAAACAGCCCAAGCATCGCCGCCACGAGCGAAAATATGCTGAGTCCCCCTCCGATAGCCATAGAGCGCTTGCTCCTGTCGAAATAACAGGACGTAAAGAAGCACAGCCCGGAAAGCGCGAACAGCACGAGGAACGCACCGATGTTAAGCAGTATGAGCTGTCCGTAAGTCAAGGTGATATCCTCGGAGACCATCGAGAGACACACGCATCCGGTAGCGGTCGTCAGACAGAACATCCCGAAAAGAGAGCCGATCAGATATACCGCCTGCGTAAATACGATCGCGCTCCTCTTTGTGGATGTCGAGAGCACATACGCCATCGAGCCGCTGTCGACCTGTCCGGCTATAAGGTTATTGGACGCCATTATCATATATATCATCGGGAGCAAGAGACCTGCAAGCTTGTAGAATATAGAGCCGACCACCAAGGTATACAGATCCGCCTTGCCGATCTCCTCAAGAGCATCCGAGACCTCGGACGGAAGCGTGGACAGGAAGCTTGACGATATATCCTCGACAAGCTCCGACCTTTTGTCAGCGACCGCATCAAGGTATTCCCCCTCGCTTGCATATCCGCCAAGGCGGAAGCTTTCCTCCAGAATACCAAGCTCGTATTCCGCCCTGCCACGATACGTAACTGTCGCGGTCTTTGCCAAATGCTTTATCGAAGCGTAGCTGTACCCGAAGCTCTCGTACTTTTCCTTTGAAACTCCGTACGCGGAAAGCGCTTCGATAAGAGCCTCCACGTTCTCGGCTTTCACCATATTTCCGGAGATAAACACAGCGGAGCCGTCCTCGGCTCTTTCGGAGCGGTAAGCAGTCCGCTCGGAGGATGATATATATTCCTCTGCATCTTCGGATGCTATATGCGAGATCAGAGAGATGACGTCGTATTCCTCAGGCACCGTCTCACCGTTTTCCGTATAGAAGCCGTCAAAGGTGCCGTTCGGATTTAGAACATACATAACGGCGCCGAGCATCTCCTGCGCCTCCCCAGAGGATGCGGCGTATCCGTCGCTCTCTGCCTTCCCTTCGATATATTTCTGAAGCTCCTCGCACGCCTTTGCATACGCCGTCTTTACCGCAGTCTCCTGCGTGCAGGGCGACTGCGACTGCCAAGACCGCAAAGCCTCGGTATATCCCTCTCCGTTTTCGAAGTCCTCAACAGACGGCATCTCATTCTGCCATTCCGAGACGAGCGCGGCATAAGCGTTGCCGGCTTCGCTCCTCATCTCCGGCTTTGCTCCCTGCCACGCGCTCATATCCGCTCCGTACACGGCAGGATCGGAATATGCGTCCTGTGACGGCATATTTCCAAGCCAAACGAGATATGAAAGAGTATCCGCGGCATTCGTGCAGAACAGACGGTCAAACCTTTCAAGTCCGTCCTCCGCCGCTCCGTAATACGACAGAGCACGCTTCTGCATCTGGGAGTCGACCTCTTTGGTAATTATGGTATCCTGTATGGAATTTCTCACCGCGCCTATATTTCCGTTTCCGGAGATGAGCATGACGCAGGCAAGCATAAAGCAGGTCGCAACGGTTATTATCGACCACATCGTGCCGTTCGCCTTGCAGGATTGTTTGAATAAAGCCTTACTGAACATATTTATGACCATACCTTTCTAAAGACCTTTTGAAATGCATCTCGAGCGTATACGGTAGCTCGGAGATAAAGCGTACGTTATATCTGCTGAGTGTTCCGAGCAGGGACGCGGTAGCGTCCGAGGATATGCGAATGGTGACCTGATCGTACTGTTCCTGCACGCGTATTATCTCATAGCCTTCGCTCGAAAAACGCTTGCGGTCATCGGATGAATGAAATTCTATCTTAAATTCCTTTATCGGACGAGCCTTTATGTCCTTCATATCGCAGACATCGGCTATCCTCCCGTCGCTTATGAGCGCAACTCGGTCACAGGTCTTTTCAAGCTCGTCAAAGCTGTGACTGCTCATAAACACCGTCTTGCCCTTTTTATGCTCTTCTTTGATTATATCAAGGAAGGCGGCTCGCATCAAGGGATCAAGCCCCGTGGTCGGCTCGTCAAGGATGATGATGGGCGCATCGTTCATAAGCGCCGCGACCAGCGCCGTTTTCTGCTTCATTCCCTTGCTCATCCGCTTAAGATTTGCACGCGGATCCAGCTGTAATCTCTCGATCAGCTCGTTCGCGTAGGACATATCCTTAAGACCGAGAAATTCCGCCTGACATTTAAGAAAATCTATACCCGTCCCAAGATCCGGAAAAGCTATCTCTCCCGGAACATATCCTATCTTCGCGGCGATCTCGCTCGAATGCTCCCACGACGAAAGACCGTTCACCGACACCTCGCCGCACGTTGGCTTCAAAAAGCCCATAATATGCCGTATCGTCGTCGTTTTTCCGCTTCCGTTCGTGCCGACATAGCCCATCATCTCGCCCTTTCCGACAGCAAGATCAAGCCCGAATACACCGCGTCCGTTTCCGTAATCCTTGGTAAGACCTTTCGTTTCGATAACGTTCATGACAGTGCACCTCCGAAATCCTTTTCCTCCTTATAAAAGCTCATAAAATGATCCTCAAGGCTCTCCCTTCGGTTGCTGAAAAACGCTACCGGCAGACCTGCCAGCAGGGCGATAAGCTCGTTCAGATCTCTGTCCTCGATGGATATATATACCTCACACTCTCCGCTCCTTATAAGGGTAAAGCTGTCCAACCGCCCGGCTTTCCGAATAAGCTCTTCCTTGGCGTCTGCACGTTTCAGACCTACGGTATAATACTTTCGCGATGCGTGCTTCAGGTCGTCCGCAATAAATTCCGATACGATCTTGCCGTCCTTGATGATAGCGATACGGTCGCATGTGGAATCTATCTCCGAAAAGATATGGCTGGACAGCAGTACCGTCTTGCCGCGTTTTTTCTCCGAATGGATAAATCGGATAAAATTTTCCTGCATCACGGGATCAAGTCCGCTGGTCGGCTCGTCAAGTATCAGTACCTCGGGATCGGACATAAACGCCGTGACCACGGCGAGCTTGCGCTTTACTCCGAGACTCATACGCTTGGTCTCGCCCTTGAGCACGTTATCCCGAAGCTCAAAAAGCTCCAGCATCTCGTGCAGTCTTTTCTCATCGCGAAGCTTTTGCATGCTTTGCATCATTCTTATAAATTCCCATCCGGTAAGCCCAACGGGAAGCGCTATCTCGCCGGGAATATAACCGACGTGAGCAAGAACACTGTCGTAATGCTCGAAGGTCTCCTGCCCAAGTATTTTCGTACTGCCCGAGTCAGGTCGCGAAAATCCCATCAAATGACGGATAGTCGTGGATTTCCCTGCACCGTTCGGTCCCAAGAAACCAAAGACCTCTCCCCGGTCCACGTGGATACTGACGTCAAAAACACCTCTGCCAAAGCCGTAATCCTTGGTCAGATGCTCCGTTTCTATCACGTGCCCGAACGTTTGATCTGCGATCACGTTATTTTTCAATTCACAGCCCTCCAAATAAACACTGTTGACATTTTGACTTTGTTGTATTATAATATACTGCGGACAGAAAAAGAAGCACAAAAATATTGTCAATGAAAAAATATCAACACATCGAGCGATAGTGTTGATATTCAAAGGAGCCAGACGCTATGAAAGTAAAAGACCTGAACAATTCTTCGAAAAAGACCAAGCGACTGATCAAAAAGATATTTGCGGAGATGCTCTCGGAAAAAAAGGACCTGTCGAGCATTTCGGTAAGTGAGCTTTGCGCTCGCGCGGAACTGAGCCGCGGAACGTTTTATTCACATTACGACGATATCTACGGCGTCGCCGAAGAGTACGAAAACGAGCTTATCGACGCATTTTTTGACCAAACGCGCCTTATCGCTTCACAGGATATATCGCAGTTCATCGACTCAGTCTTTGAATATATCCGCCGCAACGATGAAAATTACCGTTTGCTCTGTCGGTCAAATGAAGTTATCTTTGCGGCAAAGAAGCTTGCAACGATAGCATCGGAAAAGCTGATAGAACTGTGCCGCGCCGATAACCGCATAAAAGACCGCCGATATCTGGAGATAGAACTGCAAATATTTTTGGAAGGCTTGTTTTGCGAATATATGAAATACTGCCGCAAATACTCAAACGTAACGCTCGATGACCTGTACGAGTACACTAAATACTGGGTGTCGAATTTCATCACCTCACGCTCCGCTTAATAAAGAAAGCTTGGCAAAGACTCCTGTGTAGCTTCGCCGCTTTTTGAAAAAAGCTTGGCAAAAACTTTCGTATAGCTTCGCGTCAGCTTTTTGAAAAAAGCTGAGCAAAAACTTTCGGATAGCTTCGCGGTTGAAATGGGATATTCCATCACAGAGGTACGCCTATCTATGTTAAAACTAATTTAGGGCGTGTATCCTTAAACCACCCAAACTCCGCGCCACTTTAGTGGCGAGGTACGCCCAATCTGTGTTAGA
>CAZMWM010000109.1:0-5943 GCA_964570105.1 uncultured Lachnospiraceae bacterium
AGAGCACCGGCGGCGAGAGAGCCGTGAACGGTACCCGCTGCGCCTGCCTCGGACTGCATCTCGGTGACACGCACGGGAGTGCCGAAGATGTTCAGAGCCGGCTTACCGAGAATGTTCTTACCGGTAGCAGACCACTGATCAACGTAGTCAGCCATAGGGCTGGAAGGGGTGATAGGATAGATACCGGCAACCTCGGTAAACGCATAGCTGACGTGAGCCGCAGCGGTATTTCCATCCATGGAAAGCTTTGTTCTTGCCATAGTAGAATTTGCCTCCTGAAATTTTGTTGATTTTATTTCAAAATTACTTACATTATATCACACATACGCGAAATTGTAAATACCTAATATTCTTCCCTATTTGTAAATTTTTTTTGCCGCATCGAAAAAGTAAAAGCGAGTCGTGAAAGTTTTTTCAAAAAGCGGTTGATTTTTTTAATAATAACTGTTATACTTATAGGATAAAGCGCCGCGTAGCATATAACGCCGCGCGAGACGGCTCTTGGGGCATGTACGGATACCGCGGTATCGGGCAGGCTTTTGGAGCTTTCGGAAGCGCACTGCTTTCGTCGTCTCGGGTGGCTCCCCTCGGCGCGGAAAGGTCGGATATATCTATGGCAGGACACAGACTTGAAAGAATAAACACCGAGATGGCGCACGAGCTTTCGATAGCTTTACGTGAGGTGCGCGATCCGCGCATTGCGCAGAGCCTTGTATCAGTCGGAGAGGTGGATTGCGCGAAGGATCTCAAGACGGCGAGGGTATACTATTCGTTTCTCAGCACCTCGTACACCGAGCAGGAGATCAAAAAAGCGCTCAAGGGTGCTTCGGGCTATCTTCGCTCTCACCTTGCAAGGACGCTGGATCTGAGAGAAACCCCTCAGCTCAACTTTATCTTTGACGACAGCACGGAGAGAGGAAACCGCATATCCTCGATACTGCGCGAGGTTACCAAGGAATTTAAAGATAGCCCGGATGACGACTGAGCCTGTTTTCACGGATGTATACCTATTATGAAGCTTGATATGCATAAGACCGACAGAAGCGGCTCGCGGTATGCTCCTATCATCTTTATCCTGTGCGGAGCTGTGACCGCTCTGCCCTTTATCGTTGGGGGTGCCTTTTTGATCTCTTGGATCTCGCTCAGCCCGGCGATATATATCCTTATGCGCGACTGTGCGGAGATGACAAAGCGTCGCGCGTATCTTCTCGGAGTCTGTTTCGGATGCGGATATTTCGGCGTGATGTACCATTGGTTTGCGTACCTGTATCCTATGGATTTTGCCGGTCTGAACGGGTTTTCGAGCGTACTCGTCATCATCGTCTGCTGGCTCGGACTTGCGGCTTTGCAGTCGTTTGAGATGGGATTTGTCACGCTGATATATAAATTATTTGCTCCCAAGGAGCGCGTTCCCGTCCGCGGTTGCATACTGTTCGTCTGCCTTTGGGTGATATTCGAATGGCAACAGACGCTCGGCTGGAGAGGTGTGCCGTGGGGCAGGCTTGCCCTTTCGCAGTCGTCTGCGCTTCCGTTCCTTCAGAGCGCGTCGCTTTTCGGGAGCGCGTTCGTGAGTGCTCTTATCGTAGCGGTCAACGCCTGTATAGCGAGTGCGGTGCTCACCGCGCACAGAGCGAGAGCCGATGCTTCCGATGTTATTTCCGACGTTTTCGCCGACGTCTCCGACGATGCTTCCGTCGGTGAGCCGACCGATCGTATCGGCGACATTTCGGAAGGGGAGACGAAGCTCCGAAAGAAGCTTTCCGAAAGGCTCTCGAAGCTTGCCGCGTGTGTTTTGAGTGCGCTCAAAAAACAGCGGAGCGTCAGGATTTTCGCCATCACAGCCGCCGCTCTGCTTTCCGTAAACGCGCTGTTTGGCGTGATACGCATGGCAATTTACGATGAAAACGAGGGCGATGCGTTCGTTGCGGCGGTGATACAGGGGAACATATCGTCGACGGACAAATGGGCGGACGACCACCTTATCACCTCGTCCGACCTGTATGTCTCGCTCACGCGCGAATGCGTCGAGGAGACGGGTGCGAAGCTGGTCGTATGGCCGGAAACGGTGATACCTGCCGAGATAGACAGCGTGTACTATCTCAGGGATAGCTACAAGGAGCTTGCACGGGAGCTTGATATAGTTCTCGTCGTCGGCGCGTTTGACGATGTGGGCGATGACGAATACAACGCTCTTATATTCTTTCTTCCGGACGGGACGGAGGGTGATGCGCGGTATTACAAGCGTAGGCTGGTGCCGTTCGGCGAGTCGCTTCCGCTGGAGGGCTTTATCAGGGTGTTCTTACCGATACTGCTCGATCTTAACTTGGTAAGTGAGCCGCTCACCGAGGGCGACGGTACTGCGATAGCGGAAACGCCGCTTTGCAGGCTCGGCTCGCTCATATGCTTTGATTCGATATATCCGTCGCTTACGTTCGATACCGTTCGGGACGGAGCGGAGCTTATAGTGCTCTCCACCAACGACTCGTGGTTTTCGGATTCCGCGGCTGTATATCAGCACGACCATCACGCCGCCCTCAGGGCGATAGAGTCCGGAAGATACGTGGTCCGCGCGGCAAATACCGGGATATCCTCGGTGATATCTCCGGAGGGCAGGCAGCTTACGGAGATCGAGCCGCTCGTCAGCGGTCACGCCGCGGCGACGGTATACGCAAGGAGCGATCGCACGCTCTACAGCTATATCGGTGACGTTTTTATTTACGGATGTATGATATTCGCGGTATTTACCGCGGTATCGGAGCGCGTCAAGCGTCGCTCTCGGCGCTGAATGCGGGAAAGAAATGTAAATTTTTCAAAATACGTGGCTCTGTCGGTCGGAATATATTGCAATAGGCACGCAGGTATGCTATAATATACAGTCAGTATCAAATGCCTATGACGGATAACGCTTTAAATACGGTACGGCGCGGAGATGCGCATATCGGTACAAAAGGAGAAGAAATGTGGAGATCAATGTTGACGTTGTCGTTCAAGAGATCAAAAACGATATAGAAAGGGAAGGCTGTGTCTCGGATATTCCGAGCTTTAAGGACATTATGAGTATACAAGCTCCCGAGACTGTCAGCTTCGGTGAGGACGACCTTAAGGGAATGGTCGAGGCTTACGGCTCGTCGTGCTACGTGGTCGAGTCGACGCCAATTAAGGGCAACCCCATCGTTGTGTTCATAAAGCGGCTGATACGAAAGCTCACTCGGTTTTATATCAGACCTATCGTTGACGCCCAGAACGACATAAACGCGATGAGCGGAAGGATATTTGTATCCATCGAGAAGCACATCGGCGAGAGCGGCATCACGGAATATGCTCAGCTTTACGAGAAGAATGCCGTGCTCGAAATGCGGCTGAAGCTCATATGTGACGAGCTTGACGCGGTAAAACGCCGACTTTTAGCTGTCGAGGACGAAAATCGCGCTCTCAGAGAGCAGGCGAAATGAAGGTAGTTCAAGTAATGCCATCCGTCACGTTCGGAGATGCGGTGAGCAACGATGCGCGTGCTATTGCCAAGGTCATCTCCGAGCTTGGATACAGTACCGGCATCTATGCAAAGAGCATCGGGTGCGGAGTGGATGACAGGCTGGTGCACGGTTTTGCCTCGTTGCCCCATCTTGAGGCTGATGATGTGGTGATATTCAATCACAGCACCGGAACGGATCTGTGTCGAGTTCTCGGCGAGCTTGGCGGAAGAAAGCTTATGATCTACCATAACATCACCCCTCCGGAATTTTTTCGCGGCTACAGCGCACAGCTTGAGATAGCCATGCAAAACGGTTACCTCGGTACGCGGCAGGTTATGAGCTGTATCTCTCACGTTATGGCTGTGTCCGAGTACAACGCAAGGTCGCTGAGGGAGATGGGCTATACCTGCCCTATGACCGTAAGACCGATACTGATACCGTTCTCCGATTACGAACGTGAGCCGAACAGGGACGTGATGAAGCGGTTTTCGAATGACGGCTTCGTTAATATACTGTTCGTTGGCAGGATAGCTCCGAACAAACGGCAGGAGGACATCATTCGCGCGTTTGCCCATTACAAGAAGCACTTCGGTGTGCGCTCAAGGCTGATACTTGTCGGAAACGATCGGGGGCTTGAGACGTACGGAGAGCTTTTGCGCGGCTACGTTCGGGCGCTCGGGGTGGACGATGTGATCTTCGCGGGACACACGGATCTCCCGACACTTATCGCGTATTACCGTGTGGCGGATGTATTTCTGTGTATGAGCGAGCACGAGGGCTTTGGAGTTCCGCTCGTCGAGGCTATGTACTTTGACGTTCCGATAATCGCGTATAACAGCAGTGCGGTCGGCGAGACGCTCGGCGGAAGCGGAATACTTCTTGACAGCAAGGAGCCGGAGCTTGTATGCAGGATCATAGACAGAACGGTGAACGACGCGGCTTTTCGCGGAGGTATACTTGAAAAGCAGAGGGCGCGGCTTGCGGATCTTTCATACGGGAGGGTGAGGGAGAGCTTCGTGCGACAGCTCGAGGCGTTCATCTCTCTCGGAGGTCAAAAATAAGAGCCTGCATCCGGACGGCGGTCGCGTCCTTGGCTTCGTTGAAATTGCAATATGTATGAAAGGAAGCTTTCGTGATGAACGGAAGCTACGGTCAACTGTATTATGAAGATCGTACAGGTCATAGCGTCGGTGTTTTTCGGCGACGCGGTCGGGAACGACGCAAGAGCTGTATGCAAGGTCATATCCGAGATGGGATATGAGACCGGAATATATACGTACGACATCGATCCGAGAGTGAAGGACAGCTTCGTGCATCCGATGTCGAAGCTGCCGAAGCTCGAGGATGACGATATAGTCATATTCAATCATTGCTCCGGCACCGATCTTTGCTACGAGCTTCCCAAGCTCGGCGGCAGAAAGATGATGATATATCACAATATCACCCCTGCACATTTCTTTGACGGCTACAGTCACGAAACGGTGAGCAGTATAAACAAGGGATACGACGGTACGCGGTATCTGAGCGACAAGATCGAGTACGTTATGCCGGTCTCGCGGTACAATGCGAGCGGTCTTAGGGAGCTTGGCTACACCTGCCCTATGTATGTGCGTCCGATAGTTATACCCTTTGAGGACTATACCAAGGAGCCGGACTCCGATGTGATAGCGAAATACGGAAACGACGGGTATACGAATATACTGTTCCTCGGACGGATAGTTCCGAACAAGCGTCAGGAGGACGTCATAACCGCATTTGCCTACTACAGTAAGCATATAGATCCGAGATCGAGACTGATACTCGTCGGAAGCGACGGCGGAGTGGAAAAATACGGCGCTTGCCTGAAAAAATACGTGCGTGCGCTGGGGCTTGACAACGTCATCTTCACAGGTCAGACAAGCTTTAGAGCCATACTTGCGTATTATTCGATAGCCGACGTGTTTCTCTGTATGAGCGAGCACGAGGGCTTTTGCGTTCCGCTCGTTGAGTCTATGTTTTTTAAGCTTCCCATCATAGCGTACGACAGCAGTGCGATCGCCGAAACGCTCGGCGGAAGCGGTATACTTTTGCGCGAGAAGGATCCCGTGCTTACGGCAAGGACGGTACAGCGGTTGGTCAACGACAGCGAGCTTAGATCGCAGATCGTGGAAAAGCAGAGCGCACGGCTTAAAGCGTTCTCTTACGAGGCTATGAAGGTAAATCTCGAGAAGGGACTTGAGCTTTTCATAAACGGAAAGTATAAGGAGCTTCCCGCACTTTAAAGACGCCCGCTTTCTGAAGAAAGCTCGGCAAAGACTTCTAAATAGCTTCGCGGTGTAGATAGGATGTTCCATCACAGAGGTACGCCTATCTGTGTTAGCACCGATTTAGGGCGTGTATCCACAACCATCAAAACTCCGCGCCACTTTAGTGGCGGAGGTACGCCCAATCTGTGTTAGAACTTATTTCGGGGCGTGTATCCACAACCATC
>CAZMWM010000110.1:0-5820 GCA_964570105.1 uncultured Lachnospiraceae bacterium
CCTTGTGTAAAGGGAGCTGTCGCCGAAGATGACAGTTACAGTTTACATCTTAGCGCTTAAGTTCCCATCTATGGGGAGTTGACTGACGGTGTTAACATCGAAAATGAAATCACAAGTTGATATTATTCGGCTTCAGCAAGAAATCGAAGATATTCATAAACAATATACCGTTGTCGTCGTAGTACGTGGGAGACATATCGCTCGTGATCACGATCTTTTTAAATGAATCGTCAATTTTCGTAAACGGTCGTATTTCTTGGATCCGCTTTTCTTCGTTCGGTATAGAATACGCCGATTGAATGTAATAACGTTTAGTACCGAGATTGCATACAAAATCAACTTCTAACTGTTTGCGTACATCTTTTTCTTTTGTGATCACAAAGCCAACGTCGATCGAAAAACCGCGCGATCTTAATTCGTTATAGATCACGTTTTCCATTGAATGAGTTTGCTCGAATTGCCTGAAATTTATGCATGCGTTTCTAAGTCCAAGATCTGAAAAATAATATTTGAGCGGAGTTTCTATATATGCTTTGCCTTTTATGTCGTATCTCGTAGCCGCTTCCACTAAAAAGCAGTCGGAAAAATAGTCAAGATATTTTTTTATCGTAGTCGATGTTATCCTTGACTTTTTTACCGAATGAAATGTGTTTTTCAGCTTTTCCGGATTCGTAAGCGAGCCTATCGAGGAAGATAAAATGTTAAGCAGATCCTCCAGATCGGCTTTATTTCTGACTTTATGCCGCACCGCTATATCGCGTATATAGATCTCGTCGAAAAGGCGTTTCAACATAAGTGCTTTGTTTTCCGCACCTTCCCTCAAAACGATCATGGGAATTCCGCCGTAAAGCATATATTCCGTCAAGCCGTCATATTTATCGCCTTTATAAACGGACATAAATTCTGCGAAAGTGAGCGGTTGCATATGAATTTCGTCACCGCGTCCGGCAAATTCGGTAATTATATCTTTGGATAAAAATTTGGCATTGCTGCCGGTGACGTAAACGTCCGCATTTGTATACAAACAGCTGTTTAATACCGCCTCAAAACACTCCAAAAGCTGTACTTCGTCAAGCAAGAGATAATAGACCTCACTATCCGTCATCTTACTTTGGATATATGTCATAAATTTATTCGGATCGACTTTCCGTTTTTCTTTTTCAAGTGTAACTATGTTTTCGCCGATCAAATTTAGGTCTGCGCTTGAATCAAATGCGAATTTTATAATATGATCCTCTTGAACCCCTTCGGATCTTAAGTGGTTATAAAACAGCGTGTTCAGCAAATACGATTTTCCGCATCGGCGAATGCCGGTGATTATTTTTATGAGTCCGTTTTGTTTTCTTTCTATAAGTTGGTTCAAATATAGATCACGTTTTATTTCCATTACTGTACAGCCTTTTAAAATAGATTTTTGCCCTTGAGGACATTTTTCTATTCTATTATAATGCTTTTGTGACAAAAAGTCAAGAACTATTATGATACAAAACGTAAATTATCCGTCGTTTTTGGTAATTTGTTTCCGAACAATACAAGGTCGTGCTTAGAAAGATCAATGCGAGATCGAAAAGCTCGTATATCGCGAGGATATACGAGCTTGGAAAATTACATTGTCTTAGTTTTATTATTTTTTGTACCAATAATATTCACAGTATGTCGATGTGAAATATGTCGCGTTTGTGCTTGCGTTGGTTACATCGGTTTGTGTTCCGTCGGAGTATGAACTGTTTTGTGTCTTGTACCATGTCGTTGTATCTTCAAATTCTACCCTCGTTATTTTCGGTGAATACGAAGAACCATACGGACAGAACAGATATGCCGGTATCCTTGTAACATCTTTTCCTATCGTTACCTTTATTCCGTCTCCGTTCTTTCCTGCATTAGAGAACACATCGTTATATAACGAAAGATCATTCATTGCTACAGCATTTAACTTTATTTCTTCAAGTCCTGTGCAATTGTAGAACGCATACCTCCCTATGCTCGTTACACTATTACCTATAGTTATACTCGTAAGACTACAGCAATCGTAGAACGCAGAATTCGCTATACAAAGCGTACCGTCTTTTATCGTATATGAGCCGGATATAGTATCTTTAGCTTCTACCAAATATTTACCGATGTACAATACTTCATTTTCCCAATTTGCTTCATTGTTGTAATATCCGGTACCCGAGAACGCATCACTTCCCATGCTTGTTACACTATTACCTATAGTTACGCTTGTAAGACTACTGCAACCTGAGAACGCATCATTTCCTATGCTCGTTACACTATCGGGTATAGTTATGCTCGTAAGATCACTGCAAGCGTAGAATGCATAATTTCCTATGTTCGTTACACCTTCAGGTATCGTTATACTCGTAAGACTACTGCAACCGTAGAACGCAGAATTTCCTATGCTCGTTACACTATTTCCTATAGTTACACTCGTAAGACTACTGCAACCATAGAACGCATAACCTCCTATGCTTGTTACACTATCGGGTATAGTTATGCTCGTAAGATTACTGCAACCATAGAACGCATCATCTCCTATGCTCGTCACAGGCAAATTGTTATACGTGTTTCGTATATTTATATCCGTATCCGTGCAAGTACCGATCCCTGTAACAGAATAGCCTTCAAGGTCACTATTTAAAGTGTATAATAAATCTTGGCTGTATTGATTTTTTCCACAGTTCACACAAAGTTCGTTTTGATAGCTATGATCATTAGCGGGTACTGTTTGTTGCTCGACAAATACCTTATTGCATACAGAACAATGTGAGCCTTCTGTAAGTCCGGTCGTTGTACATGTAGCGGCAACTGCTTTATCTGTTACTGTGGTGTGACCTGCCGCCGGTATTACTTCCTTTTCTACCTCACCGCATGAACAAGTTCTTTGTTTCAAACCTTGGCTTGTGCAAGTTGCCTCAGTTATGACGTCCCACTCGCCATATGAGTGCGTGTGGTTATTATCACAACCAATAACGGTAAGCGACATAATTATAGGCACGCAGGTTAGTAATAATAAAATGAGTCTTTTCATATCAATTATTCTCCTGTTGATTTTCTTTTTATTGGCAGAACGGTATTTATAGGAGCTATTCTGCTTATAATTATACGCCTATTCCTCCTTTTTGTCAAGAGCTTTTGGATGTATAATTCCTATGTGGGAACAAAAAAAGGAAGAAAACTTCCAGGACGAAAAGGCGGGACAGAGATGCTGATTTATGATACGAGGAAAATAGGGAACAAAATTCTTGAGTTTAGGAAGGCTCTCGGGCTTACCCAAGCGGAATTAGCCGAAAAAGCAGGACTTGCCGACAGGAGCTACGCCGATATTGAGCGCGGAAACGTAAATATGCGGATAGAGACCTTACTTAAGATATGCGACGCACTCGGCATAACTCCGGATAACGTTCTGACGGAAGAAAACACGGCATTGAAATTGAAGGAAGAGGAAGTGACCGAAAAATATCTCGCTTGTTCCGAACGCGAAAAGTATATCGCGCTTGCGCTGACGGACGTTTACCTTCGCTCGGTCGGAAACAGGATGAGGTCTTAAGCTCGCCTTGGTGTCATTGCCTTGGCGATTTTTACGCCGTTACCGATCGGCTTTTTCTTTTTGACGAAATAAAACCGCCCCATACCGTGAAGCTCACGCGGTAAGGGGCGGCTTATATTATAAGGGAGGCTTTTGGAGAGCCTTTTTGACGGGGGCTTGGGTGTAAAATATCGCACGTCACCGAGACTCGAGAGCCTAGCAAAGTATCGGTTGCAGCTGTGTTCCGTCGAGTGCGCACCTAAGCGTATCCGGGAGCTTTGAAAGGTCTGAGATGAGCGAATAAGGCTTATTTTTCGGATCATCCTGACCGAACGGAACGAAATAAACGTTCTTTCTGGTCAGCATCGCGGCGATGTTTTTGAGGTTTTGCGAAAGCGCATCGTTGCTGGCTATGGCTATTATGAGCGGTCGGTCACATCGGAGATGCGCCTTTGCCGCCATTGTCACGGAGGTGTCGGTGATGCCGCCGGCAAGCTTTGCGAGGGTGTTGCCGGTGCAGGGGCAGATGATCAGTGCCTCGAGCGGCGAGACCGGACCGAGCGGCTCTGCGTCGCGAACAGTCCTTATCGGCTCCTTTCCGCAAAGGCGAGTGAGTGTTGCCACCGTTTCATCCGCGCGTCCGAAACGTGTGTCTGTGCTCTGTATCGACGGGCTGACTATCGGGAGTACATCCTGCGTTTCGACAAGCTCGCCCAAAGCCCGAAGTGACCTTGAGACCGTGCAGAACGAGCCGGTCAAGGCGTAACCTATCATTTATATGACCGTTCCTTTCGTCTTGCGCGGCGCTCTGCGGTCGGGAAAATACGCGAAACAGGCGAGACGGTATGTGCGTTTATCGCCCGTGGTTTGGTGTTTTCTCGGGGAATTGCCGCGTCTTTTCGCAGGCGAAAGGTTTCCTTTCTTGTTTATTCTTTTGTACGGACGTGCAGTGCTTGGAGAGCTTGCAGTGCCGGCAGGATGCGGTCGCATATGATCCTTGCCGCGGTGAGCGGTGCATATTTTCCGGGAAGTGATGCCGCGTGTATCGCTTTTATACCGTAGCTTGCCGCGCAATGCGTGTCTACCCCTCCGGGAGCCGACGCTATATCTATGATCACGGTGTTTCGCGGAAGCGCGGAAAGAAGTTTTTCGTCGAATATCTCAGCTGGCACCGTGTTGAATATCACGGCGACCTTTTCGCAAACGCTCGGAAGATCCGAGATATCACGGGGAATTACCGCGTCGGCGTACATTTTGGCTCTGTCTGTCTCGGAACGCGCAACTCCGTACACATATCCGCCCATCGCGGCAGTCAGTCGTGCGATGGCGCTTCCGCATTTGCCGTAACCGACCACTGCGAAGCTCGTGCCGCGTACGGTGGTATCTATCTCGCGCATAGCTATGGCGAGAGCGCCTTCTGCCGTCGGAATGGCGTTTTTTATGGCTATTTCCGGGAATTTGCCGTAATCTGTAAGCTGTAGTCCGAAGCTTTCTGCCATTATCTCCGCGTCCGCTCTCACCATTCCTGCGAGTATCTGTCTGCATCCGCTTTTCGCGGCAAGCTCGAATATCTCGCGTAGCCGCGGATGCTCCTCCGAAATACCGCAGTTCAATCTCACTCCGTCGGGGGATAACGGAAACGGAAGCACGAGGGCGCGGCTCTGCGAAAGCGCCGCTTCAAGGGTGTCGTGACGGGTGATATTTCGGGGAATTGCCACGTCATTTGAGTTTTCGTTCGGCAACTGTACGGTCGCGTATGTCGAGACGCGAAAACCGCTGTCCGACAGTATTTGCGCTATATAGCTTTGCCGAGCGTCGCCCCCGAGAACGCATATCTGTGCGCCGTGTTGGCTTTCGGACGTGATGTTCTCGGCGGTTTTATCCGATGTCATAATTATGACCATGCCTTTCTAAATATCACGACTTCCATTGCTTACTGTATTGTCGTAACGGAAGCCTTGGGAAATATATCCCTTAATATCATATGCAAATGCCGCCGATCTGCTCCGCCGAGCTTTTGAAAATGCTTTTTCGGTCTCACCGTAAAAAATACGACCTCCTTCGATACCGTTTCGCGGCATCAAAAGAGGTCGTTTGTTTATATTTCAGCACGTTCGGCGTTGACGTGGAAGGGGCAGATCCCATAGATGGGAACTTAAGAGCTATGACATACAGTTGCTGAAGGCAACTGTATGGACACCTCATCCACCGCTACCGCGGTCCCCCTTCCCCCGCTGGGGAAGGCTCAAGGGGTACCATCGCTCTCAAAATTTTGTTTAAACGCGGAATTT
>CAZMWM010000111.1:0-5741 GCA_964570105.1 uncultured Lachnospiraceae bacterium
AAATTCAATATACGTATCCGTCCCGATACTCCACCTTCACGAGGTAAAGTCCGTCCGGCGGAGCGGTAATGCCGGCTGACGAACGCCGACGCGACGCGATGATCTCCCCCACGCTCAGCTCTATCCGTCCTCTCGCGATATCCACGAGCGTCCCCGTCATTATCCTTACCATATTATAAAGGAAGCCGTCCGCCGTAACGGAAAATATCAAAAGCTTCCCCTCGCGCCTGACTGAGGCGTCGTATACCGTCCTTACCGAGCTTTGGACGGACGAGCCTGCGGCTCTGAATGCGGAAAAATCATGCTTTCCGATAAACTCCTTCGCCGCGGCGTCCATAATGTCGCGATCGAGCGGCACAGGAATGCTCCACGCTCTTCCGTATAGGAACGGATCCCTCACGGGAGAATTGTCTATCACATATTCGTAACGCTTGCTCTTTACCGAATATCTCGCGTGAAAGCAGTCATCAACGTATCGGGCGCGTTGCACGGATACATCGCCCGGAAGTCGCGTATTCATCGCAAGCGGTATCTTCTCCTCGGGTATCACGGGTGCGCCGCCGTCAAGCTCAACGGTACAGCAGAAGCCCCTTGCGTGAACTCCGCTGTCGGTGCGACTGCATCCGGTAACGGAATAACGCTTCCCAAACACCGCCCCCACCGCGTCCTGCACGGTCGTCTGGACGCTGATACCGTTTTTTTGCGTCTGCCATCCGCAGTAAGCCGTGCCGACGTAGGATATCTCAAGAAGTATCTTCATCACAAATGCCCGTAAGCGTACAGCGGCGGCAGATAAATATTTATCATCACGACCGCCGCACAAAACGCCAAAAAGACAGCGAGGAACACCCAATCGACCGCCGAGGTGCGCAGGACCTTCATTCTCGTGCGCCCGCTGTCCCCACGGTAACAACGGCATTCCATAGCCGTAGCCAGCTCCTCCGCCCTATGGAAGGACGAGACGAAAAGCGGTATCATTATCGGAATGAGAGCCTTGATCCTCTTTATGAGACCTCCGGAATTGATATCCGCACCGCGCGCCTTCTGAGCGTTCATTATGCGATCGGTCTCGTCTATCAGAGTGGGAATGAAGCGAAGAGCCATAGTCATCATCATAGAAAGATCGTGCACCGGAACGTGGAGCTTTTTAAGCGGAGAGAGCAGTCTTTCAAGCCCGTCCGTAAGATCGATAGGCGATGTGGTATACGTGATCAGCACGCTGGTGCAGGTAACTATGCACACGATACGCACGGCGATCATAATAGCGTACGCCACACCCTCCGTGTATATACGTATCACCCAAAACGAGATGAGCGGATCCCCTTCGCCCTTGACAAGCAGAAGATTGAATATCGCCGTTATTATCATAACGAACAGTACCGGTTTAAGACCTTTTATGATGACGGAGAGCTTTATTTCGCTGATAAGCGTCAGTACCGCGGTAAACACGGCAACGAACGCCAACGCCATGGCGGTATCGGCAAGAAATATCCCCACCATCGATATGACCATCAGCACTATCTTCATCCTCGGATCCATACGGTGCAGAAGCGAATTTCCCGGAAAGAACTGTCCCAAGGTAATATCCTTTATCATGAACGTTCCTCCTTTTTGCGGGGAAGCAGCTTATAAAGCTCGCGCTTTACCGCCTCGACCGTAAACAGCTCGCCGCTG
This sequence comes from uncultured Lachnospiraceae bacterium, assembly GCA_964570105.1. Classification (GTDB taxonomy): domain Bacteria; phylum Bacillota; class Clostridia; order Oscillospirales; family CAG-272; genus SIG673. Next base: position 1,675 of record CAZMWM010000111.1, read on the forward strand.
ATATCCACCCCACGCCCGCGGAGCATATGGACGAGACGGGTGATCTGCGGAACTCCAAGCCCTATCCCGACAAGCTCCTCCTCGCGACCGAACACCTGCTCACAGCTTCCCTGTGCAAAGAGCCTTCCGTTGTTCATAACGGTCAGCGTATCACAATAACAGGCTACATCCTCCATGCTGTGGCTTACTATTATCATAGTATTGCCCTTTTCTCGCTGATAAGTACGCAGTCTTGCAAATATCTCCTCGCGTCCCATCGGATCAAGCCCGGCGGCAGGTTCGTCGAGCACCAACACCTCAGGCTCCATAGCGATGACACCGGCAAGCGCAACTCTCCGTTTCTGTCCGCCGGAAAGCTCGAACGGGGAGCGATCGAGAAGCGCCTCATCAAGCCCGACGAATTCCGCCGCGGCACTCACTCTGCGTGCGATCTCCGTCTCTTCAAGCCCCATATTGCGCGGACCGAAGGCGATATCCCGACGGCAACTCTCCTCAAAGAGCTGATATTCCGGGTACTGAAACACCAGTCCCACCCGATACCGCACACTGCCTATACGCTTAGGCTCTTCCCATATATCCTTATCAAACAGCATCACCCTACCGCTGTCAGGACGAAGTATACCGTTCATCATCTGTACGAGAGTGGATTTTCCGCTTCCCGTATGACCTATCAGGGCGTTTATGCTTCCCGCCTGAAAGGAGACCGATATATCATCGATAGCCCTTTTCTCAAACGGCGTTTTTTTACTGTAGGTATAGCTGACGTTTTCAAATCTTAATGCATCCACTGTATGTTCACGACTGCCCTCCGATAAACGGAAAGCTTCCTTTCACACGGATATTATTGTCCCTGACCGAGGATCAGCCCCGCGAGCGTCTCGGCGCACTCGGTCTCGTCAAGTATATCGGAAGGCACGCAGTACCCTTCCTCGTTAAGCTCGTATAACAGCTCCGTGACCTTCGGTACGTCCAGCCCGACCGTACGGAGCCGGCGCACGTTACCGAACACCTCCCTCGGCGTTCCGTCAAGTATGATCCCCCCGTCGTTTATGACTATCACGCGGTCGGCGCGTACCGCTTCATCCATATTGTGAGTGATATGCAGAACGGTGATGCCTTCCTCGCGATTTAGCCTCTCTATGGTATCCATCACCTCAGCCCTTCCGCCGGGATCGAGCATAGCGGTGGACTCGTCAAATATTATACATTCCGGACGCATAGCGATGATACCGGCGATAGCGACTCTCTGCTTCTGACCGCCGGACAGCTGTGACGGCGCGTGCTTTGCAAATTCCCTCATACCGACCGTATCAAGCGCCTCGTCGACTCTTTTCCGTATCTCGGTCGGAGGTATACCGAGATTTTCAGGTCCGAAGGCAACGTCCTCCTCCACCACCGTGGCAACGAGCTGATTATCCGGATTTTGAAATACCATCCCAACTCTTCTGCGTATCTCGTACAGCTGATCCTCCGTAAGAGACTCATCCGTTATCTCTTTTCCGTCTATGAATATCTTTCCGGAGTCGGGCACCAAAATAAGATTTAACAGCTTCGCAAGCGTTGATTTACCGCTACCGTTGTGCCCGAGAACAGCCACAAATTCTCCGCGCCTTATCTCAAGGTCAAGATCCTTTATAACGGAAACGCTCCCGTCCGGACCGTCTCCGTCGTACGCAAAGCACAGCTTCTCCGCCTTTATAAACACGTCACCCACCGACGTTCCCATCTTCTCAGCCTCCATATCTTATCGAATCGCACACAGCGACACATAAAGGTACGTCCCCCGAGCGATACCGCTCATACGTCCGCCACCCATCTTGACGACGCACCGCAAGGAAGTATCCCACCCGTAGACGATACCGGCAAGCCTATCTCGTCAGCCGTTATCTCGCCGCCGTACCTTTTTTTGAGCGTAAGGGACATCATATACGCAACGGTGGACGGCGAAAGCCCGGTCGTATAGGAATTTACGAGGAAGAACAGCGGCTCGTCCGAAAGCAACGACGCGGCAAGCGTTATCAGATCGCTTATGCATTCCTCCAGCTTCCAGACCTCTCCGTTCGGACCTCTGCCGTATGACGGAGGATCCATTATTATCGCGTCGTAACGGTTTCCGCGGCGGAATTCGCGCTCGCAGAATTTCCGACAGTCGTCCACGATATATCTTATGGGAGCATCTCCGAGACCGTTGATAGCCGCGTTCTGCTTGGCTTGTGCCACCATTCCCTTCGCCGCGTCAACGTGACATACGGACGCGCCGGCAAGCGCGGCGGCGACCGTCGCTCCGCCCGTGTAAGCAAACAGGTTGAGCACCTTTATCGGTCTGCCGGCGTTCCTTATAAGCCCGTACGACCATTTCCAATTCACAGCCTGCTCGGGGAACAGTCCCGTGTGCTTAAATCCCATCGGACGTATCAAAAAGCTTGCATTCTTATCTCCGAGCGGAAATGAAACTCTCCATTCCTCGGGGAGCTTACTTTGAGACCAGCTTCCTCCCCCGGAGCGCGAGCGTGAATAAGTCGCGTCGGCTCGCCCCCAAACGCCGCTACTGCGCATATTGCGCCATATCACCTGCGGATCAGGTCTTACGAGAACGTATCTTCCCCATCTCTCCAGCCTTTCCCCGTCCGAGCAATCTATAAGCTCGTAATCCTTCCAATTGCGATCAGCCCACATGTAAGTTCCTTTCCCCCGACCGCCGCTCGGCGTTCGGTACGTTTATTTTGATGCGTCCTCGCCATCTCCGTCAAAGAGCTTGATCTGCCCACTCACGGCGTCGTTTGCCTGACGCTTGACCATAGGTATCCCCAGATGCTCGTATGCAAGTCTGGTAGCGCAACGTCCTCTCGGCGTTCGGCTCAGGTAACCGATCTGCATAAGATAAGGCTCGTAAACGTCCTCAAGGGTTATCGCCTCCTCGCCGACCGTAGCGGCAAGCGTCTCAAGTCCCACGGGACCGCCGTCGTAAAAGCGAATTATGGTCTCAAGCATCCTGCGATCGATGTTGTCAAGACCGAGCTTGTCTATCTCGAGCTTTCCGAGCGCGTAATCAGCCATCTCACGATCTATGACGCCCGTACCCTTCACCTGCGCGAAATCCCTCACGCGCTTGAGCAAGCGGTTTGCTATACGCGGAGTTCCCCTCGAACGCGAGGCGATCTCGTAAGCTCCCTCCTCAGTAATACCGACATCAAGGAGCGAAGCGGAACGGGCAACTATCTTAGCCAACTCTTCGCTCGTGTAAAGCTCCAGCTTCAAAAGCACCCCGAAGCGGTCACGAAGCGGTGTTGACAGCTGTCCTGCTCTCGTCGTAGCCCCTATAAGGGTAAACTTGTTCAGAGGAAGACGGATGCTTCTTGCCGACGGACCTTTTCCTATGATTATGTCCAGCGTGAAGTCCTCCATAGCAGGATAAAGTATCTCTTCTATGGAGCGTTGCATTCTGTGTATCTCGTCTATGAACAGTATGTCGTTCTCTCCGAGGTTGGTCAGCAGAGCTGCAAGATCTCCTTGCTTTTCTATAGCCGGACCGGACGTCACTCTTATGTTGACGCCCATCTCGTTCGCGATTATGTTGGAGAGCGTCGTCTTGCCAAGCCCGGGAGGACCGTAAAGAAGGACGTGATCGAGCACCTCGCCGCGTCCCCTTGCGGCGTCTATATATACCTTAAGATTTTCCTTTGCCTTGACCTGACCGACGTATTCGTCAAGCGTTTTCGGTCTGAGTGAGACCTCATTCTCCGCATCCTCTCCGGAATAAGCGGAGCTGACTATACGGCTCTCGTAATCGGTATCGTAGCCCATATCGGTATCATCGCCGATATCCCCTCCGATACCGTATCCGCCAATATCCTTATCGCTCATATATACGACCAACGCCTCCGCATAAGCGAAAGCTTCCTTTCATTGCATATTCCGATACTTCCACCCCCGGCTTTTCAAGAAAAGCTTTGGCAAAAAGAGTTTTCCTTCGGTCAAAATAGTTTTCTCTGCGAGAAAACTCGGTGTAACACGGCTTTGCCGTGTTACACGCAAGGATGTAAGCTTTATCCTACATTCCGAATATT
>CAZMWM010000112.1:0-5728 GCA_964570105.1 uncultured Lachnospiraceae bacterium
AATTAGTTCTAACACAGATTGGGCGTACCTCCGCCACTGAAGTGGCGCGGAGTTTGGGTGGTTTAAGGATACACGCCCTAAATTTGTGCGAACACAGATTGGCGTACCTCGGTGCTTAGTGCGAACACAGACACGAGCGTTAACGCGGGCGGATGATATCCGCCCCTACGGGTGTGATCGTATGGAATGCGTGCAGAAGTTTTGCACCTGCCCGATGTTCGGTAGGGGCGGATATCATCCGCCCGAAATACCTCCGCGCCACCCATCAAATAAACGCAACGTCTCGCATTGGCGGATACCATCGGTTCTACCTTCTGATGGAACAACAAACTTCCGCCGCGAAGCTACTCGAAAGTTTTTGCCACGGATTTTTCTCGAAAATCCGGTGCTTTTCTTCAAAAAGCTGGCACGAAGCTACACAGAAATATTCGGAATGTAGGCAAAAGCTTACATTCTTGCGTGTAACACGGCTTTGCCGTGTTACGCTTTTTGCCCACAGTTTTTCAAGAAAAGCTGTGGCTTTCCTTCAAAAAGCGTGATATCAGCCGAAGAGACCGCTGACCTCGCCAAGCTCGGCGAGCTTAAGGAGCTTTATTACCGTATCGAGCTTACTGCGTCGCTCGTCGCACAGATAGGGGCGCAGAGCGTTGAGCAACCGAATGCGGTTTTCGGCTTCCGCTCTTCCGCCGAGCAACCTTTTTAATGATAGTGTCGCTTCTCCCGAAAGCAGTCCGCTCGGTGCAAAGCCGCCTTTTCCGTTGCCGCGCCCGTTGCCAAAACTTCTGTTGCCCTCGCTATCGCGCTCGCTATCGCGCTCGCTATCGCGCTCGCTACCCCGCTCGCTAACGTGCTCGCCAACGTTATCAAAGCCCGTGTCGCGCCAAGCTCCACTCTGCCCGAGACTCTCGTTGGCGAGAGTGTCTGCGGCGCTGTTTTTCGGGGAATTACCGCGTGTTTCGCGTTTTGCTGACTGCTCCGAGCCGTTACTTGCCGATGTGAACAGCTTGATGGCGGCGGCTAAAGCCGATAGATCCGGCTCCTTTGTAGCCGGCGGCTCTCTTTCGGCATTTGCGCTAAGAAGCTTTGAGACAGTCGACATTATAGCCGGATCTGCCGCTATACCGGATATCAATGCGCTGATGTCCGGCGTTTGTCCGTTATCCGTCATATTTGACCGTAGCTTCGCTTGCACGAAGGCTTCCTTTCTTTAAGTTTAAGCTCTCCGAGTTAAGTCTCGGGGATTGTTTGGCTATCTTTTTTTCGGGGGCTTTCCGTTAGCTATGTCCACTCCCGAGTCTCCGATAGCTCCGATGAGCTGTGAAAAACGGCTGTCGCTCACGGTGCCGATGGCGCGGCGCAGAGCCGGAATATCCGACACCATAGCCTCTGCTCGGCTCTTATCAACGCCGGATGCCTGAGCCACCGTGCTTATAAGTATCCCAAGGCTTTCGTCATCCATCTCACCCAGCTGTTTCCTTATCTCCGATATACTTTTCATAAGTACGCATATTCCTTTCCGTACCGTGTCGATATCAAGACCGCGGCGGCGATAAGCATCCGCTCGCGGCTCCGTTTATATCTCTCACTGCTCATCTTATGCCGAGTCCCCGTTGCGTGTTACGCCGTCTCGGCGTCGGCTCGGGATAAAACATCACGGGTTAAAATATTTACATACAGGAAACAGATACTTATTGTATTGGTGGTATAATCATTGAGTAACCGTCGCACCGTCGCCGCGTCTGCGGCCACGGGCTATACACGATATCTAAGGAGATAATTACCGTACATATGGATATACTGCGCCGCGCACGCAACGGTCTTTTGTTTGCCGTCAATAAATTTTCGGACTTGTTTTACAAGGCACCTCTCAGGACCTGCCTTATATCCGCCGTTATAACCGAGCTTATAGTTGAGATGCTCTGCCGACATTCCTTCACGGACGCGTTTGTGTTCGTATTTGAGCATCCGCTGATGTTTGCGTTCGGGGTGGCGGTGATATTTCTCACTTATTCGCTGTCGCTTATCGTTAAGAAACGTGCCGTTATGTGGCTCACCTTCTTCATAATTTGGTTTGGGCTTGCGCTGACTGACTGCATCGTGCTGATCTACCGCGCCGCGCCGCTCTCAGGCTCGGATTTTGCCATCCTCGGCTCGGTATTGCCGATAATCGGTGTGTATCTTACGCCGTTTCAGATAGTTTTGATAGCTGTTGGCATAGTAGCCGCCGTTGGGATGATAGTGGCTCTGTGGATAAAGGCGCCGGGAAGGGAAGCGGACACGCGCCGCGGGCTTAAGCAGTTTTTGATATTCGTTCTCGTATTTGCCGTTCTGCTCGTCTCTTTGGGGCTTGCCGAGCTTCTTCCGCGTAATTTTTCGGATATAAACAGGGCGTATTCCGACTACGGCTTTCCTTACGGATTTCTCAGCAGTATATTCGTTCAGGGTATAAACAAGCCTTCCGGCTACGACAGGCAGAGCGTTGATGCCGTTATGGAGCGCGTGAACGCCGCAAAGTCGGAACGGGAGCTGACGGGGGCTAACGGGGACGCTCCGAACGTGATATACGTACAGCTTGAGTCCTTCTTTGATATAAAGTCCGTTTTGGGACTGGAGCTTTCGGAGGACGTAATACCGAATTTTACCGCGCTCAAAAAGAGCTGTCCCAGCGGATATCTCGGTGTACCGCTGGTCGGTGCAGGTACTGCAAATACGGAATTTGAGATACTGACCGGTATGGATATAGACTTTTTCGGAGCAGGGGAGTACCCGTACACCTCGGTGCTGGACGAGAACACCTGCGAGTCCGCGGCTTACATATATCGCAAATACGGCTACAAAACTCACGCTATGCACAACAACACGGGAACGTTCTACGGTCGTAACACCGTTTATTCAAATCTTGGATTTGACACCTTCACGCCCGTGGAATGTATGTACGATGTGCAGTATAACGCGCTCGATTGGGCGAAGGACTCCTGCCTTACCGAACAGATAAAGGAGACGTTGCTCTCGAGTGCTGAGCGCGACTTCATATTCACGGTGTCCGTTCAGGCTCACGGCAAATACCCGGAAACGATGCTCGGCGACGGCTCGGATTATTATTACGGATATGACGATATAGACGGGCTTGAGACGGAACGGCTCGAAAATATGTATCTGTATTATGTAAACCAGCTGAGAGGAACGGACGCGTTCATCGGAGAGCTTATCGAGTTCCTTCAGAGCTTTGATGAAAAGACGTTGGTGGTGTTCTACGGGGATCACCTTCCTTATCTTGAGCTTGAAGCGGAACAGCTGGATAACGGGGATCTTTACAAGACCGAGTACATCGTGTGGAGCAATTATGAGCTTGGGGAGGACCTTCCCGAGGCTGAGGATATCGAGGCTTATCAGCTTTCGTCCTACATTTTCGAGCTATTGGGGCTTGAGGGCGGAAGGATGAGCGACATCCACACGTACCTTCGTGACGATGCGGATTATCTCGATGTGCTCGAGCTTATGGAGTACGATATGCTGTTCGGCGACCGCTACGCTTACGGTGACGATGGAGCATATCTGCCGACCGAGCTTGACTTCGGTATCCGCGTGACCGAGATCGACAGCATATCCTATGTGCGCACCGGTGAGAGCGGAGAAAAGCTCATCCTGTCGGTCAAGGGCAAGAATTTCAATGAGTTCAGCAAGGTGTACGTGAACGGCAAGAACGCAGGAAAGACCGAATTTATCTCACAGACCGAGCTTAAGATCGCGCTCCGCATCGAAAACGGTGACGTTATCACCGTTGCACAGGAGGCTGACGACGGCACGGTGTTCCGCACGACGAACGAATATACGTTTGAGTGACAGGGATCGCGGTGTTTATCCGAAAAATGAAAACGCCCTTCCTTTACCGCTTTGGTAAGGGAAGGGCGTTTTGGGTATCTATCAAGATCGGCGCGGAGATTTTGTAATAATTGCAATATTAAGTATTGACAAAAAGCGTCGAATGATGTATAATCAATTTCGGACGAAAGTCCCTTGGGAACACAATAAACGGTGGCGGTCTGCTCCTTTTCGCGCTTGACACAACGCGAAGGGAACTTCTTTGCTCCTTTCGCGAATAAAACGAAAGGAGTTGGTGCATATGAACTATCATTACGCACCTTGCTTTGTACAATGGTCACGTTCGAAACGCTTATCGCGTTTGCAACGTTCATTGTTATACTTGCTGATTTTATACATAATATCAGCAAGAAGTAAGCAAAAAGAAATAACCGCCGTAGCTTCCAACTTAGCGGTTATTTCTTTAATCGCTTAACAGGAGCAAACCGTTGCCGGTGTTCCCTTGTGTTTTTATTATACAACGATATCTCCGATTTGTCAATAGTTTTTGTGAAAGAAAATTACAGCCACTAAAGTGGCGCGGAGTTTGGGTGAAATTCGAGTAAACGCGTACGCAAGTAACAAATGCGGAAGGATACCTCATCCACCTCAAGCGCGTGTCCCCCTTCCCCCGCTGGGGAAGGCAAAATGGGTTGCCGCGGTTTTCGAAATTTCGTTGAAACGCGAACGTAATTTGCGGAACGACACGCAGGTCGTTCCTTACTGACGGAACATCCGTTTTCCACCGCGAAGCTACTCAAAATTACTTGGAATGCAGGCTAAAGCTTACATCCTTGCGTGTAACACGGCAAAGCCGTGTTACACCGAGTTGACCGAAGGTCAACTCTATTTGCCCAAAGCTTTTTTCAAAAAGCGGTGGAGTGGGCGGATACGCTTCTTGGAGAGCCTGAAAAAAATCTGCGGTACAGTCGGTAGAATGAGGTATAGTCGCTGAAGCTGTACTTTTTGCACACATCGCCCGGAGAGACACCGGAGCGCAGATCGTTCTCTGCTGCGAACACCTTTTTCCGGAGTATATACTGCTTCAGACCTATCCGCATCTCCTCGGCGAAAACGTTCTGGATATACGATTTTGAGAGGTAAAAATGCTTTGCTATGATATCTGCGTTAAGCGGAGATTCGAGGTTGTCGGCGACGTATTCCACGATATCGCTCACCAGTCGCCGAGTCGGTCTCTCCGTCGGCTGTTCGCGCCGAGGGATATAACTGCAATATACCAGAAGCTCTTTTATAAGACAAAGTGCGCACTGTGAGAAATCCGCGTCCGAGTATCGCTCGCGGTAGAGGTCAAGTCGGGTGAAAAATCGGCAAAGCTCGCCGTCTTGCCGTATGTTGAGCCTTCTCGGGGGTGAGAATATACCGTCATATTGCTCCTGTGTCATAAGCTCCGGCGCAAGGTCGATGACGTAATTCTCATACGGTGTGTCAACCTGCGGAGCGATATAATGATACGTTGCCTTGGGTATGAAGAACAGATCGTACGGTCTTGGAGTGAACAGCTGACCGTCTACGTTGAGTGTGGCATTTCCGCTTATGAACAGCAGTAGCTCGCAGTAGCTGTGTATATGGTTGCGAAAGGAGCTTGCGTCGGGAGAGGGAAGCAGCTTGTGCGATACCTCGTATATCTCGTTTCCGATAGTCTCTTCAAACATTTGCGCGTTGCCCTCCTTTTGATGTGGATATTGTTAGTTGATCTTGTAGGGCGGGGGCTTGGCTCCCATAGATGGGAACTTAAGCGCTAAGATGTAAACCTTTAATTAAAATCTGTACGTTTGTTCGGCGATCCCTCAGAATACCTTTGAAGGCAAGCCTTCAAAGGGTTGCGTAGCGTGACTTCGTCACGTTA
>CAZMWM010000113.1:0-5555 GCA_964570105.1 uncultured Lachnospiraceae bacterium
TCGCCACTAAAGTGGCGCGGAGTTTTGATGGTTGTGGATACACGCCCCGAAATAACTTCTAACACAGATTGGTGCACCTCTGTGATGGAACAACAATATCCAACCGCGAAGCTATTCAGAAGTCTTTGCCAAGCTTTCTTCAGAAAGCGGCGCGAAGCTATTCGAAAGTTTTTGCCAAGCTTTTTTCAAAAAGCTTGCGCGTAACAATGGCGAAGCCTTGTTACGCCGAGTTGACCTTTGATCAACTCATTTTGCCATCAGCTTTTCTTGAAAAGCTGATGCTTTCCTTCAAAAAGCGAAAAAAGGAGAGACCGATCGTATGTACAATTTTTTTGCCGATGTCTCAGCGAGAAGCGGAGACTGCTTTCATATCACCGGCGGTGACAGGACGCATATGATAAACGTTCTGCGAATGAAGCCGGGTGAGCAGTTTACGGTGTGCTGTGAGGGGAAGTGTTATCTTTGCAGGCTTGAGGGCGATGACGGCTCTGCGGTCGACGCGGTGATCGTCGGCGAAGAGGAACGCAACTCGGAGCTTCCGTATCCGGTGTATCTTTTTCAAGGTCTGCCTAAGGGAGACAAGCCCGAGCTGATAATCCAAAAAGCGGTGGAGCTTGGCGTCGGCGCGGTAATTTTCGTGGAAATGGGGCGTTCCGTCGTTAAGCTTGACGAAAAGAAAAAGGCTTTGCGTTTGGAACGCTGGAGAAGTGTGGCTGAAAGCGCGGCAAAGCAATGCAAGCGTAACGTTATCCCGCAGATCCACCGCGTTATGAGCTATAAAGAAGCGGTTGAATTTGCTTCGCAGGCGAGCATTTTTTTGCTTCCTTACGAAAACGAGCGCGGTATGGCGGCGACCAAGGACGCGCTGGATGCGGTAAGGCGCGGCTGTTCGGTCTCTGTGATGATAGGACCGGAGGGCGGATTTGAGCCTTGCGAGGTGGAGCTTGCCAGAGCATCGGGTGCGCATTGTATATCGCTCGGCTCGCGCATACTGAGGACTGAGACTGCGGCTATCACCGCACTTAGCATATGTATGCTTCAAATGGAGCTTGGCGCACTTGATAAGCACACCGAAAATGCGGGGATCAACTGAGAGAAAATGGCGAACGACGCGGTAAAACGCCGGAAATATGTGTTGGAAAGGGAGCTTTGGGGTAACGGAGCTACGGTCATATGCTATGAAGTCATATGCTATGAAAGAATTTCCGTCTGAGTTTACGCTCAGGATGAAGGAGCTTTTGGGTGACGGGTACGGGGACTTTGAGCAGGCTCTGAACGAGCCTGAGGTCAAAGCGTTTCGCGTAAACACGGATAAGGTCTCGCGCGGCGACACGGATTGGATAAGCGTTTTCGGTACGGAGAGAGTGCCGTACGTCCGCTGTGGATATTACCTTGAAGCTGACGGTGTCGGAAATCACCCGTTCCATCACGCCGGAATGATTTACGTTCAGGATCCGGGCGCTATGACGCCGGTGGAATGTGTGGATATCCTGCCCGAATGGCGCGTTCTTGATCTGTGCGCCGCTCCGGGCGGAAAAAGCTCGCAGATACGCAACGCGCTCGGCGAGGGTGGAGCGCTCGTCTCCAACGAGACTGTCCCCTCGCGTTGCAGGATACTTACCGGAAATATCGAGCGGCTCGGGGCGCACAACACCGTCACGACCTGCCTTGATTCTGCTCGAATCGCGCGGCAATTCCCCGAATATTTCGATCTTGTGGTGGTCGACGCGCCCTGCTCGGGAGAAGGGATGTTCAGAAAAGGAGACATAGCGGTGCAGGAGTGGTCGCCGGAAAACGTTGAAAGATGCGCGGTGCGCCAAAGCGAGATACTCGATCGCGCGGCACTCACGGTCAAGCGCGGCGGTTATCTGCTCTATTCGACCTGTACGTATTCCCTGCAAGAGAATGAGATGAACGTCGACCGATTTCTTCGTACTCACCCCGAATACGAATTGGTGCCCGTGAGCGAAAGAGTGCGGAGCTGTACCTCGCCCGGCGTGGATTTTGAAGGGTGTACGTGCCGAAATATAAGCTATACGAGGCGTTTCTATCCGCACGTCGGCAGGGGTGAAGGTCAGTTTATGGCGTTGATGAGGAACACCGAGCTGCCCGTGTGTGTGGATGAGCGTGTGCCCGATGCGAAAAGGGTATCCGCGCCCGGCAGGGAGACGCTCGCTTTTCTTTCGGATCTGCTGGTCGACTTTACGCCCGACGAGGTGCGCGTGTACAACGGTAAGCCGGTGATATTTACGGGCGGCATTTCGCTCGTTGACGGAGTTGCTTTCTCCTTCGGCGTGACCGTGGGCGAGGTCAGAAAGGGTTATATCCAGCCGCATCATCAGCTGTTTGCAGCTATGGGTGACCGATTTAAAAGAAAGATAGAGCTTTCTCCGGAGAGCGAGCAGATGGCGCGTTTTCTTCGGGGGGAGGAATTTGAAACGGACGGAGATAACGGTTGGAGCGTCGTTACCACCCACGGTTGCGCCGTCGGCGGCGTCAAGGTGGTAGGCGGCGTTGCGAAAAATCACTATCCGAAAGGACTTCGCAGACTGTTTTGAAGTATGGGCGAGGCGGAATAAATCACGTGACCTTCGAATAATATTTTTTGAGTACAAAAAGTATTTTTCGGAGGTCTGTTCTTATGTGTGCAAATATGTTCGGAAAAGCTCGCGTGGGGAGCTTTATGCGGCGGCTCGGATGTGGGATAATGACGCTTGCGATGTTGCTCTGCGGAGGTATCTCACCGTTTTTGACCGTGTCGGCGGCGGAGGAGACGACGGATGGCGGAATATACGCTATCCGCAATATCGACGAGCTGATCGCGGATGCGCGCTCTGCGATACTCATCGAGGCTGAGACCGGCACTGTGCTTTATGAAAAGGAAGCGGACGTGCCGCTGGCTCCGGCTTCGGTCACAAAGGTGATGACTATGCTTCTTGTTATGGAAGCGATAGACAGTGGGCGAATATCGTACGATGATGCGGTCACAGTGAGCGAAAACGCGGCAAAAATGGGAGGATCGCAGGTATATCTTGAGCCGGGCGAGCAGCTGAGCGTCCGTGATATGTTAAAATGCGTGGTGGTCAGCTCCGCAAATGACGCCGCTGTGGCGCTTGCCGAGCACATCTCGGGAAGTGAAGAGGGCTTCGTTGCGGAAATGAACAGGCGTGCCGCGGAGCTTGGTATGACGCACACCTGCTTTGAAAACACCAACGGGCTGGACGACACCACGGAAAATCACGTTACCAGCGCAAGGGATATTGCCATAATGAGCGCGGAGCTTATAACCGAGCATCCGGGGATACTTGAATTTTCTTCGATATGGATGGACAGCATTCGCGGCGGTGAATTTACCTTGACGAACACCAATCGACTGATAAGGTTCTACAACGGTGCGAACGGGCTTAAGACCGGCTCTACCGCAAAAGCCGGATTTTGCATAAGCGCAAGCGCGAAGCGCGGAGATACACAGCTTATCTGCGTGGTCATGGGGGCGTCCACGCGCGACTCGAGAAACGCTATTGCCAAAAAATTGCTGGATCTGGGCTTTGCCGGATACTCATATGAATATTTTCCCTCCGGACAGCCGGAGCCGGTGCGTGTGCTCGGAGGTACGCGCAGGAGCGTTGCCGTGGAGTACGGAGACTACGAGGTCGTAACGGAAAAGAGAAATTCCGGAAAGATAGAGCTGACGCTTGAGCTTCCCGACAGCGTGAGCGCTCCGGTGCGGCGAGGGGACACGGTCGGCAAGGCTGTATACACGCTTAACGGTGATGTGATACACGAGAGCGCGATATACGCCGCCGAGGATGTGGAGCGGATAGGCTTTGTGGGACAGCTTTGGGCGCTCATTTGCGGTCTTTTGTATTGATTTCAAAACGAAGCGACGGTTTTTTTGCAAATTTTAAGGGAAATTTTTGTTAAAGCTATTGCAATCCGAAAGATTTTGTAGTACAATACCACTTGATATGGAGTCGTGCGCCGTCGAATATCCGCGGTGCGGTCGGCTCTGCAATGCTTTAAAAAAGAGAGGACATAAAAAATGGCGCTTAAGCTAAACAAAAAATATCTCGGCAGCTTCGTTGGAGACGGCGCGGTCGAGGCGATAAAGCCGGAGCTTAAAATCGCGATGGATAAGCTCGTTGACCGTACCGGAGCAGGGAGCGATTTCCTCGGATGGTTGGATCTGCCGGTGAACTACGATAAGGCGGAGTTCGACGCGATAATAAAGAGCGCGGAAAAGATAAAGGAGACCTGCGACGTATTCGTAGTTATCGGTATCGGCGGCTCGTATCTCGGTGCGCGTGCGGCGATAGAGTTCCTTAAAAGTCCGCTGTATAACAATATGAAAAAGGATACGCCGGATATATATTTCGCCGGAAACGGTCTGGGGGGCACTGCTCTTGAGGAGCTTCTTGCGATCTGCGAGGGCAAGGATGTCTGCGTGAACGTTATCTCGAAGTCCGGTACGACCACCGAGCCTGCTATCGCGTTCCGCGTTTTCCGCGAGCTTCTGGAGAAGAAGTACGGCGAGGATGGCGCAAAGGAGCGTATATTCGCCACTACGGACAGAGCGCGCGGAAGCCTTAAGACGCTCTCCGACGAGAAGGGATATCAGACCTTTGTCGTTCCTGATGACGTCGGAGGCAGGTATTCCGTGCTTACCGCAGTCGGATTGCTTCCCATAGCGGTCGCCGGCTGTGATATTAAGGCTCTCATGGATGGCGCCGCCAAGGCTCGCGAGGAGCTTCTCGGAAAATACGACACGGACTGCGCAAACTACGCTATGTTGCGCAACTGCCTGTACAGAAGCGGAAAAGCCATCGAGATACTTGCTTGCTACAACAGCTTTTTCACTATGACGTGCGAATGGTGGAAGCAGCTCTACGGCGAGAGCGAGGGCAAGGACGGAAAGGGAATATTCCCGGCTTCGGTCATCTTCTCCACGGATCTGCACTCGATGGGACAGTTCATTCAGTCCGGAACGAGAAATATCTTTGAGACCGTTGTTGATATAAAGGATACCGGTGCGAACGTATGCGTTCCGAGGGACGAGGGGGATCTTGACGGCTTGAACTTTATAGCCGGCGAGGCTCTGGATAAGGTAAATCATTATGCGTTCCAAGCGACCGCACTTGCTCATAACGACGGCGGAGTTCCGAATATAGTGCTTGAGATGGACAGAAGAGACGAAGAGAATTACGGTTATACGGTGTATTTCTTCGAGTTGGCTTGTGCGCTCTCCGGGTATATTCTGGGCGTCAATCCCTTCGATCAGCCCGGTGTCGAGGACTATAAAAAGAATATGTACGCGCTCCTTGGAAAGCCAGGTCACGAGGATCGCCGCGCGGAGCTGCTTGCAAGGCTCTCCGACTGATACGAAACGGAAGATATCATATTCAAATACCGCAAAGCCACCGGGAGACCGGTGGCTTTGCGGTATAATTGCAATTTTGAGTATTTTGAGTATTGACAAAAAGCGTCGAATGATGTATAATCAATATTGGACGAAAGTCCCTTGGGAACACAATAAACGGTGGCGGTCTGCTCCTTTC
>CAZMWM010000114.1:0-3983 GCA_964570105.1 uncultured Lachnospiraceae bacterium
AATACAGTTGCCAAAGGCAACTGTGGCTTACACAGCTCTGCTGTGTAAGCGCTAAACTATAAACCTTAAATTAAATTCCGTGAATAAGGTGTTCTTCCGCGTCGGTCACTCGCGTATTCGTTTACACGGATACCGCCCAAACTCCTCGCCGATCTATCGGGGAATTACCGCGAGAAAAAGCCGCCCGGGATGAGACCGGGCGGCTTTTTGACAGCATCACACAAATATAAACATCAACACAAGACATAAACAGGCATCAATAGGTCGCCTTACGCGCCAGATAAAAATTAGCGTGCGACATCTCCTTGTAAGGCGTGACGAACAGCCCGCCGATCACCACGAGACTGCCGAGCAGTGTCCACAGGAACATCGTGACGTCTATGCAGAACAACTGCCATCTGTAGCCCTTCATCATCTCCGAGCTTTCCGCAAGGCATTCTTTCCACCCCTTACCGGGATCATCCTGCTTTATATAAAAAGCCATCGAATAGGAATACGATTTCACGATACCGGGAACTATAAATAGCAATGCCCACAAAAATATGTACGCCATGCGGACAATGCCGAGAATGATGACATCTCCGATATTCTCGTTAAAGGAAGCGAACAGATCACGCATATCGACCGAGCCGATGTTACAGGCGCGCTTGATCGCTATCCTTGCCATACCGTACTCAAGAGGACCCGCAACCAGAAGATAAGCAACGAATACCGCACTCGTTGCAACACCGCTGATAACACCGACTATAAGTCCGCATACCATAAACATCAGCCACTCGTTGGCAAAGATGTTTCCTCCGAGCTGGGCACGCGCATTTCTCTTTAAAGCTTCATTTTTTGTCATATGATACCTCCATAAACATTAAATATGAAACAAGACGATCGCCGCTTAACATTTCTTAACATTTGACATCAAGGTGCACCGCGGACAACATCTCCCTCCCCTCGGTATCGGTCACGCGGAGATAGGAACGGAGCTTTTCGGTCGCCGCAAGAACAGCCTCACGCGTATCTGACATAAGCGTAAACCTCGCGAAATGCTGTCCGAGCGTACCTATCACATCCGGGGTGATAACGTCTCCGGCGCGGTAATACTGCAAAATATCGATGACCTCGGGAAGAGCCTGCACCTTGTCAAGACCGGAGATCTCACCGATGCGTCCGCACTCGAGCGGAGCGGTCAGCTGTGCAAAAGCAAGATCGCGCGGATGCCGCGTCCGCTCTATATCCTCAGTGGTGCACAGCTTGCCACCAAGCGCGTAACGGATCATCATCTCCATATCGTTAATTCCGCTGAGCCGCTCCGTGAGCTTATACATCATTCCACCGCTGAGACGGTAGCCCATCTCCATAACGTAGAGCTTTCCGTCCTTCGGTATGCACTGTATGAACGCCGTGCCGTTCTTGATACCGATATCGCGGAGCATACGGCGCATCTTCGCGTCGTACTTTTTCATATATTCCGCGGCAAATACCGAGGGATAGACGCTCAGTGCACTTATCAGTCGCTTCTTTTCGATAGGATCGGCAATGTACGTATCCAGCATCAGATACGGGTAATATTCCCCGTCCGCGGCAAGATAACGCACGCTGAACAGCCTGCCGCCGTTATCGATATATTCCTCGGCGTAAACACTTCCGCCGACCTTGCCGGCTTTCTCAAACGCGCCCCAAAGCTCCCCCTCGCTCCTGCAAACGGTTATCCCCTTGGAGCTGCTACCGGCTGACGGCTTTACTATGACCGGATACTCGATATCCTCGCGCTTTACGTAAAATTCCGGGGAATTACCGCGTCTTTCGCATATGAGCCGCGGAACGTCAAGCCCGTTTTTCATACAGTAACGCTTGAATGACAGCTTATCCGCGCAACGCTCCCACAGCTCAGCTCCGGTATAGCAGGGCAGTCCGGCTCTTTCGCACAGAGCTATCATATTTCTGATATTAAATTCTCCCGGACCGCAAAACACACCGTCTATGTGCTCAGCCGAGATCAAGGCGAGCAAGCCGTCCGTATCCGTGGTGCTGATCCGACGGCACTCGTCCGCAAAGGGCTTCGCCGCTCCGCATTCGGGCGGCTCGGCGTCGGCTATGATAACGTATGCGCCAAGTCTTTTTGCGATCTTTACCACGTCGAGCGAAGCGGCAGTGCCGCCAAGCACGAGCAATTTCTTATCCTTCAATAATGTAGACCTCGTAATTTATTTCCGTGTAACTCCGCGCCGCGTAACGTGACAAAGTCACGTTACATATCCCTTTGAATGCTTGCCTTCAAAGGGATTTTGAGGGATCGCCGAACAAAAGCGCTGAATATTGTTACAGATGCAAAAGAACACCTCATCCACCGCTATCGCGGTCCCCCTTCCCCCGCTGGGGAAGGCAAAGGTACGCCCCGAAATAAGTTCTAACACAGACAGGGCGTACCTCTGTGATGGAACATCCTGTCTCCACCGCGAAGCTATACAGAAGTTTTTGCTCAGCTTTTTTCAAAAAGCTGACGTACCGCTCAAGCTGAGATGAGCAACGGGAACAGCTCGCGGAAGATGCGGTCACGGTCGAGCGAACGAACGTAGATCATATGATGACGCGCGTTATCGTACGCATAATGGCAGTCGTCTGTGAGTATCGGTGTGGGAATGATAACGGCATTGAGCGCGTCCGGGATAACGAGCGCGGCTATGGCGGAAATATCCCATATGACCTTGGACCAGCAATATGCGTGCTTGGGATCCGGGTATCCCTTAACTATGTCAACGAGGTAGTCGCAGAGCTTGCCCTTTCCGCCGAGATAATGCTCCAGCTCCGGTATGGAGGTGGAAAGATGATCGCACACACCGGCGCAGGGTATCTGATAGAACGGCACACCGCTGTTCATCACCGTCTGAGCGGCATAAACGTCCTGCACCATGTTGAACTCTCTCGTATGGCTCCACTCAAGAGCGTGACCGCCCAGCCAAACAACGACCATCTTCTCGGTGATCTTCGGCTCCTTGAGAATGGCGGATGCAACGTTCGTGATAGCGCCGATAGCCACGACGTAAATGCGCCCGTCGCTTGCCATCACGGTATTTACGATATTGTCCGCGGCGTCGCTCTCGACCGGCGTTTTCTTATCCTTAAGATACTGCGTCGAGCCTCTGTATACCGGGGGCTTCTTTTCGCATCCCACGAGCGAGATGATGTTATGTATCTCGTTGAAGCTCTTCTCCATTCCGTCCTCGGGCGAGACGCTCCTGTTGTTGAAGAACGGAGCGGCGTTCACGGAGAGCAGCTCGACCTTATCGGAAAGCAACGCCCACGCAAGCGCAAATTGGTCGTCTATCTCGTTATACGTATCGGTATCGAGGATCACCTTTTTGGGGGATCCGCCCTTTATCTCGTCAAATATTTCCTTAATGTTCTGCATTTTCGCTTTCTCCTTTAAAATGATCTCTTTTTTATTCCGCAGTCACTTTATTAAAATATCTTTATTTGCGAATGAAACGGCTTATCAGAAAAGCCATCGTTTCCGACTCATCGGGAGCTAAAAACATAAATATCCCCATCGCCACGTAGAGCAGAACGGAAAGCACGATCCCCACTATCCCGAGGACGAGCGCTATCCTTTCGTTCTTCTGCGCCTCTTCGTCGGTCGGCGCGTTTTTGGCAGTCATCGTGAACATGATGCCGGCTACTCCGAACGGTATCCCGACGCAGGAACAGGCGAGCACGAGATTTACTATAGCGAGCACCATCGTCAATACGTTGATAGGTCTCGTCGAGCCGCCCTTTCCATACGGATTCTGACCGTAGGGATTTTGACCATATGGATTTTGTCCGTACGGGTTTTGACCGTATGGATTTTGTCCATACGGATTTCCGTAAGGAGGTTGCCGATACGGTCTTTGTCCGTATGGGTTTTGTCCGTACGGGTTTTGTCCGTTTCGATCTCCACCGTTTTGATTTTGTCCGTACGGGTTTTGACCGTTCCGATCTCCGCCGTTTTG
>CAZMWM010000114.1:4083-5503 GCA_964570105.1 uncultured Lachnospiraceae bacterium
CCGTTTTGATTTTGTCCGTACGGGTTTTGACCGTTCCGATCTCCGCCGTTTTGGTTTTGGTCGTTTTGGTCTCCACCGTTTTGATTTTGTCCGTTTTGGTTGTTTTGATCTCCGTACGCACCGTGGAAAAATCCGTTGTCCGCGGTAGCTCCGGCACGTCTCGTACCGCAATACGGACAGTTTTCGGACTGATCGTCAAATTTCTTGCCGCATTCCGTGCAATAGGTAAACGCCATTTTTATCCTTCCTTTCCGCTATATATCCGCTGTATACCTTTACTCTTTACTGAAATATATATTCCGCATAGTACCCGCTCTCCATCATCAGGATGAAAAGCACCATTGACAAGACGATCACCACGACGCTTATGACCAAGCCGACTATATTGAATATCTTTGCGTATCTAAGCTTTTCGGCTTCAAGCATATCCGTCGGCTGATTTCGAGCCGAAATGGTCTGTATAAGGGCGAGTATACCGAAAAGCGGACTTCCTATAACAAAAATGTTTATGAGCGAGAACACGAGCATCCCCACGCTCAGCTTGCGCTCGCGCGGTTGCTGTTGTTGCCAATTTCCGTATCCGGTGTTATAAAGTCCACCGTTCGGCTGACCGTAGTAGCCACCGTTCGGCTGATATCCGTTTGCACCGCCCATATTCGCTCTGCCGCATCTCGGACAGCTCCGTTCGCCGTCGTCCATTCTCTGTCCGCAATTCTGACAAAAGGTATAAGCCATTCCCCTTTACGCCCTCCGTTTTTTACTTGTTTGAGTTTATGTAAGGCCAATAAGCCTTGAAATAATTAAATCCGGAAAACAGAGTGGTAACGACCATAAGTCCCATCATTATAAAGCTGGCGATCAGCCCGTCCCAGATGATCGGCTCGATAAGTATGACTATCACCCCGAATATCTGACACACCGTTTTCATTTTTCCCCAAATGTTCGCCGCTATTACTATACCCTCGGCAGAGGATACCACCATACGCATCGAGGTGACCGCAAGCTCGCGGAATATGATGATGAACGCCACCCACACGAACACGCGCGAGAACAGTACGTTTCCTCTGTTCATCACCAAAAGCCCGAGCATAGCTCCAAAGACCATCAGCTTGTCGGCAAGCGGATCCATAAATTTTCCGAAATCGGTTATCAGACCGTATTTTCTCGCTATCTTGCCGTCCAGCATATCGGTAAATGACGCAAGCCCGAACAGCGCCGCCGCGATGATCCTTGCGAGAGTGTAACCCTCGTCCGCCGAAACAAGCTCCGGAAAGACCAGAAAGAACAAAAAGAACGGTATCATTATAACGCGAAGCACGGTCAGTTTATTCGGAAGATTCATTTTATTTTTCCTTTCAGACTTTACAAAATATGACACAAGCGGCACACATTAGAACAAACGCGAACACAGACGGGCGTA
>CAZMWM010000115.1:0-5420 GCA_964570105.1 uncultured Lachnospiraceae bacterium
GATACGTCGCCGTCCGTACAGCGTCATACTGTTCGATGAGATAGAAAAGGCTCACGCCGACGTCATGAATATACTCCTTCAGATACTTGACGACGGCAGAGTGACGGACGCTCAGGGCAGAGTGGTGGACTTTTCCAATACCGTCATCGCTATGACGACGAACGCAGGTGCTACCGCGAGCGGTGTGATAGGCTTCAGCGGTGATACGGAAAAGCAGGATGAGGAACGCACGTTGCGTGCGCTGTCCGGATTTTTGAGACCGGAATTTTTAAACCGCGTCGACGGCATCATAACCTTCCGTTCGCTCGACAAGTCCGATCTTGAGAAGATCGCCGTCATTATGCTGGATGAGACGGTGGCGGCGCTCCGTGAGCACGGTCACAAGGCTATGTATACCGAGGCGGCGGCAAGGGCTATTGCCGAAAATTCGTATTCAGCCGCTTACGGCGCGAGAAATATGCGGAGATACATCCAGACGCACGTCGAGGATAAGATCGCAAACGAGATAATCAGACGGCGGGGCGAGGGAACGGCTCTCATAGCCATAGACGCACTGCCGGACGGCTCGGACGTATCCGTCAGCTGCAATTGAGATCGGTTGCGATCAAGATCGGCTGCAATTTAAATTAAATATTTATCCGACGCTTGATCGCCGGATGCGCTATCCCCATTTTCGGATCCTATCTGTAAGGGTTTCCGAGGGTGGGGATTTTTTTATTTTCCGAAAAAGTTCTTTCCGAAAAAAGCGCTTATCGGGGGCTTGTTTTCGGGCAAATATCACCCCGAAATGAATTTTTATGCATTTTCGGGTTAATAAATTTTCTAAAGCTGTTGACAAACGGACTAAAATGTAGTATGATAGACGGGTAACGATTTTGTGACGTTCTGTGAGATGTCACGATTAAAATGAAGGAGATTACCCAAATGAAAAAGATCACTGCATTTATCCTGTTGTTAGCAATGTGCATCGGTTGCTTCGCGGCGTTGTCCGCTTGCAACGATGACTCAAACACCCTCATAATGGCGACCAACGCCGCGTTCCCTCCGTACGAATTCGTCGACGGGAGCGAGTATGCCGGTATCGACGTTGAGATAGCTCAGGCGATAGCGAACAAGCTCGGCAAGAAGCTCAAGATCGAGGACGTGGATTTCGGTGCGGTCATTGCCGGAGTACAGTCAAAGAAGTACGATTTCGGTATGGCGGGAATAACCGTTACCGATGAGCGTAAGGAAAAGGTAAACTTCTCCGATTCTTACGCTACCGGCATTCAGGTCATAATAGTTAAGAACGGCTCAAGCATTACCGGACTTGATTCCATCTTTAACTTTGACGAAAACGGCGATCCCGTATCGCTCAAAAACGAGAATATCAAGGTCGGCGTTCAGCAGGATACGACCGGAGATGCATATTGCTCCGACGATATAAGCAATTGGGGATTTAACAACTGCGACGAGGACGGCAAGATACTTACCGACCGTGTCGAGCGCTATAAGACCGGAGCCGATGCTATAGAGGGACTTAAGACCGGCAAGGTGGATCTTGTTATAATCGACAACGAGCCTGCTAAGTCTTACGTTGAAGCCAATCCCGGTAAGATATTCATTCTCGAGAACGAAGAGTATACCGTGGAGGATTACGCTATCTGCGTGAACAAGGAGAATACTCAGCTGCTTGAGGACATCAACAACGCTCTTAAGGAGCTTAAGGCTGACGGTACTATCACCGCTATCATAAACAAATATATCAAGGCTGACTGAGATACGGCGAGCTTTTTATCCTGCCCGAGGCTCCCGACTGTTTGAGCAAAGCCTCGGGCTGTCGGCGTGGGATCAGGTTGTTGAAAATGTGATCAGTGCGTAAGGACACCTCATCCACCGCTAACGCGGTCCCCCTTCCCCCGCTGGGGAAGGCATAAGGGGCTACAGCTTTTCTCGAGATTTTGCTTAAACGCGAAGTTTTGGTTTTCACAATCCCTCAGTCGCCTTCGGCAACAGCTCCCTTTACACAAGGGAGCCTACGGTACGCCCTAAATTTGTGCGAACATAGACAGGCGTACCTTTATGATGGAATATCCCATTTCCACCGCGAAGATACTCGAAGGTCTTTTGCTGAAGTCTATATCCTTGCGTGTAACACGGCTTTGCCGTGTTACACAGAGTTGACCTTTGGTCAACTCATTTTGCCATCAGCTTTTCTTGAAAAGCTGATGCTTTCCTTCAGAAAGCGGCGCCGAAGGCGACTGAGGGATCGTAAACGAAAAGCGCTGAGCTTAATAACTGATGCAGACGCGATATTGGCAGTTTGGCAGTTAAGTTGACAAATCAAGGGCTTTGTTGGAGCTTTTCAGATACTTAAGAAAGGAACGGTCTTAAGCTTGTTCGAAGATTTTAAGAATGAATTTATAAGAAATTTTATAACCAAGGGACGCTGGAAGATGCTGGTGCAGGGGTTGGAAAATACCCTTTTCATCACCTTTTGCTCCGTGCTTATCGGTATCGCTATCGGTATAGTGATAGCGGCTGTGCGCTCAACATACGATAAGAATGTCGAGTCGCTCAAGAAAAACGGCGGCGCAGGTTATGTCGTTATGAGGATACTCAACGCACTTGCGCGCCTGTATCTTACCGTACTGCGCGGAACTCCCGTGGTGGTGCAGCTTCTGATCGCGTACTTCGTGATATTTGCATCCTCGCGTAACGGTATCGGCGTGGCTATCTTTGCCTTCGGTCTGAACTCCGGTGCTTACGTTGCGGAGATATTCAGAGGCGGTATAATGTCTATCGATAACGGTCAGTTCGAGGCAGGGCGTTCGCTCGGCTTCAATTACTTGCAGACTATGATCTATATCATCATACCGCAGGTCATAAAGACCGTACTTCCGACGCTCTGCAACGAATTTATCGTCCTGCTCAAGGAGACCTCCGTGGCGGGATATGTGGGTATTATGGACCTTACGAAAGCCGGAGAGCTGATACGCGGAGCAACGTTTTCGGCGTTTATGCCGCTGATCGCGGTCGCGCTTATATATCTCGTTGCCGTCGTCGTGCTTACAAAGCTGGTGAATATCCTTGAAAGGAGGCTTCGCAGGAGTGAACGCTGAAATGAATAAGGGAGACGTCTCTCGCGGATCTGTGATAATACGCACGTTGGACCTCAAAAAGCATTATAACGGCGGAGCTATCAAGGCGCTTGACGGTGTGGATCTCGATGTGCATTCCGGCGAGGTGGTGGTCATTATCGGTCCGTCCGGAAGCGGAAAATCCACTTTGCTTCGCTCGCTCAATCTCCTTGAGGTGCCAAGCTCGGGAAGCATAATGTTTCACGGGACGGATATTGCCGCGCGTCACGTCGATATAAATATCCACCGTCAGAAGATGGGAATGGTATTTCAGCATTTTAATCTGTTTCCGCATATGACCATCCTGAAAAATCTTACGTTGGCTCCCGTCAAGCTCTTAAAGAAGAGCAAGGAGGAGGCTGAGGCGAGAGCGATGGCTCTGCTTGAAAGGGTGGCGCTTGCGGACAGGGCAGACGCATATCCGAGCCAGCTTTCGGGCGGTCAGAAGCAAAGGATAGCCATCGTGCGTGCACTTTGTATGGAGCCTGAGGTAATGCTCTTTGACGAGCCGACGTCCGCTTTGGATCCCGAGCTTGTCGGTGAAGTGCTCGACGTTATGAGGGGACTTGCCCGAGACGGTATGACGATGCTGTGTGTTACCCACGAGATGAGCTTCGCAAGAGAGGTCGCGGACAGGGTGATATTTATGTGCGAGGGCAAGATATGCGAGCAGGGAACGCCCGACCAAATATTCGGCTCGCCCGAAAATCCGCGTCTGAGACAGTTCCTACAGAGCATACTTTGATATTTAGGACGCAAAAAGACCTGTGCTACGGAGCATATCCGTGTGTGCACAGGTCTTATTTATGCTATGTATCGAATTGGGACGTCAGATCTCGGTCACTATCGGTGTGCCGCTCTCAGCTGATGCGAACGCCGCTTCCATCACCTGCATCACCCGTCTTACTTCACAAAGCTTTATGAGCTGAGGCTCTTCTCCGTCAACTGCCTTTACAACGTTACGGTAGAAGTCGTGAACGTCGGAAAGAGGGCGCTCTATCTCGTAGGTCTTGAGGGTTATCTCATCTCTGGGAGCCATGGTCTTGGTTATGCCGGCGGCTGTCTGAACGGGAACGACATCGCTCTCGTGCCATGCGAGGCACTTGGCTACCTGAGCCTTCATCCTCCAATCCTCGATCTTGGCGGAGCCGTTCTTGCACTGCATATAAAATCTCGGCATCGCGATGAAATTGAACGTTCCGACCTCGACGTATCCGGTCTTTCCGCTCTCGAAATAGATGTTGAGACGGAAGCCGTCGTCGACCTCGTCCGTGGTTATATTGGTTATGTCGCAGGATATCTTGACTATCTTTTCGGGAAGGAGCTTGAGCATCTGGTCTATAAGGTGCACGCCCCAATCAAGTATCATTCCGCCGCCGTAGGGCTTATGACATCTCCAATCGGAGGGAATGCCGCGCGAGCCGTGTATTCTGGATTCGATGCGTATCGGCTCTCCTATATCGCCGCTGTCTATTATCTGCTTGATGGCGAGAAAATCAACGTCCCAGCGTCTGTTCTGGTGTACGGTGAAGAGCTTTCCGTATTTCTTTGCCGCATCTGCCATCTCGTCGAACGCCTTGACGGACATCTCCACGGGCTTTTCGCATATGACGTTCTTGCCTGCCGCAAGCGCCTTTATGACCAGCTCCTTATGTACGTCGTTAGGGGTGGCTATGACTACGATATCGCAACGCTCGTCGCCGAGAGCTTCCTCAAGAGAGCCGTACGCGTGGATGCCGCGCGATATGGCAAGCTCCGTGCGAGCCTTCGCTATATCGTAGATGCCGAGAAGCGAGACTACGTCGCTCTTCAGTATATGATCCGCGTGCCAACCGCCCTGACCGCCGTAGCCTATTACAGTTACGTTCTTTTTCATAAGTTCGTTCCCTCTGTATAAGTAATTTTATTTTGTAAGAATATCACGCTTACAGGGATATGATAGCATTTAATCGTCCGTTTGTCAATAGCTTTTCGGTTAATTTTTGCGCAACTGCCGCAAAATAGCCTTGACGCGAGAGGATTTTGATGGTATAATGTATCTTGCCGTAAGCAATGGAGCAAAGGCACGCCCCTAAGTAAGTGCGAACATAGATTGGGCGTGCCTCGCCACTAAAGTGGCGCGGAGCTTGGGTGGTTGAAAATGTGACCGGTGCGGAAAGGACATCTTATTCACGAAATTTAATTTAAGGCTTATATCTTAGCTCATACACAGCAGAGCAGTGTATGCCACACTTCAAAGGCTTATTTTTATAACCGAAGTCTACAGCTTAGCGCGTAGCGTGGTTTTGCCACGCAAGCCAC
>CAZMWM010000116.1:0-5399 GCA_964570105.1 uncultured Lachnospiraceae bacterium
TAAAGGGAGCTGTCAGCTTTGCTGACTGAGGGATTGTTAAAACGAAAGTTCCCACCTATGGGAGCAAGCCCCTCGCCCTACGACCGTTCAGCCGTAACCTCGAAAAATCAAGAGCATACATAATGACCTTGAGTACATAAACCGCAACGCTTATTTCGTTTGCATCTTGTGCCTATATGTCCTTCGACGCGGTAAAACGCCGAGGATCACCGACGATACCCGCCGTCACTCGCGCCGATGGCGTTCCTTATGTGGTGTATCTGCGGCTTGGTGAACAGACCGTACGACTTAGGGTAATATACCTCGATAACGTCTATACGGCAGAATGCGGCGTCCGGGTGGCGCTTTATATAGGAGCGTACCGCAGTGAGGAGATGAGCCTTTTTCTCGCGATCTACCGCGTCCGCGGCGCTTCCGTAGCGCTTTATGTTCTCTTTGTCGTACGTTCTCGTCTTTACCTCGACGAACACGGTCTGCTCCCCATCTCTGAGGATAAGGTCAAGCTCGTTGCGTCCGACGTGACGGTTTACGGCGATCTTCTTACAACCCTGCTTTTTCATATAACGCAGAGCGGCTCGCTCGCCCCGTCTGCCGAGCGCCGTCTTTGAGCGCCCCTTCTTTTCCACACCCTTCATTTGTTCAGAAATCCGAGAAAGCTTTTTCGGTGCTCCGGACAAGGTCCGTACTTGCGCACGGCATCCATATGCGCCTTGGTCGGATAACCCTTATGAGCGGCTATACCGTACTGCGGATATTTTTCGTCAAGCTCTATGCACATTCTGTCTCTGGTGACCTTCGCAAGCACGGATGACGCGGCAATATTCGGAGAAATGCCGTCACCCTTTATTATCGGCACTGCCCTTATCGGGAAATCACGCGCAACGTTTCCGTCCACCAGCACAAGATCGGGTTGCGACGTCAGCCTTGCCACTGCGCGTCTCATCGCAAGCTGTGCGGCGTTCAGAATATTTATCTCGTCTATGACCTCGGCACCGACCGCTTCGACAGCCCACGATACGGCATTTTCGGTTATCACGCCGTATAGGTATTCGCGCTTTTTTTCGGATATCTGCTTTGAGTCGTTGAGTGACGGTATCACCAGCCCTCTCGGCAATATGCAGGCGGCGGCAACGACCGGTCCTATTAACGGACCTCTTCCTGCCTCGTCCGTTCCGCATATGACGGTATATCCCTCGGCGAAATATTCCTCCTCAAGCGTCCAGGCGAGCGGCTCGGGTAACTTCCTTGGCATGATACTTTCAACTCCTTTCTTTTTCGACGGTTATTGATGGAACAACGAACTTCCGAATGCTGATATGTATATCTCCGCCGCACGCGCCAGCTTTTCGAGAAAAGCTTTGGCAAATAGAGTTGACCTTCGGTCAACTCGGCGTAACAATGGCGAAGCCTTGTTACGCGCAAGGATGTACGCTTTAGCCTACATTCCGAATATTTCTGTGTAGCTTCGCGGTTGGATATTGTTGTTCCATCACATAGGTACGCCCAATCTGTGTTAGAATTTATTTTAGGGGCGTGTATCCACAACCATCAAAACTCCGCGCCACTTTAGTGGCGGAGGTACGCCCCGTCTGTGTTAGAACTAATTCAGGGGCGTGCCATAGGCTCTCCTTGTGTAAAGGGAGCTGTCGCCAAAGGCGACTGAGGGATTGCTTTTTGAAGAAATAAATGGCTAATGCGCTAAGTGTAAACTTTAACTGTCATCTTTGCGTGCCAAATCACGGACGCTCGAGCGTTATCCTGCCGAGCTTTGCGGAACGAAATTCCTCGGTGACGGTATTCGCCGCACGCTCCACGTCTATCTCACCGCCCGAGATAAGAAATCCGCGCTTTTTACCGATCAGCTCAAGCAGATCGTGATCCGTTTCGCAGGCGTCGATGGCTTCCTCGGTCAGCTTGTATCTTGCAACGAGAGCAGATCTTGCGATACTTTTCAGGCGGTTGCAGATTATACACGCCACACGCTCCGTGTCAAGTATGCTGTCTTTTATCGCTCCGGTAGCCGCAAGGGCTTCACCCACAGCCTGATCCTCGAATTTCGGCCAAAGCACGCCGGGGGTGTCAAGAAGCTCAAGCCCGATGGGGGTGGATATCCACTGTTGCGTCCTCGTTACACCAGGTCTGTTCTCGGTCTTGGCTTTATTGGATCCCGCAAGTCGGTTTATGAACGTGGACTTTCCGCAGTTCGGTATGCCGACCACCAGCGCCTTTACGCTCCTGCCGGACATCCCCTTGGTCGCGTATCTTTCAAGCTTGTCCGAAAGCACGGCTCTGACCGCCGGGGCAACGTCACGAAGTCCCTCTCCCGTATTGCAATCGGTAAGTATGCAACGGGTACCGCGCGAGGAATATGCTCGCGTCCACTCGGCACTCACCGTCGGATCGGCAAGCGACGCCTTATTCATAAGAACGAGCCGCGGCTTATTTTCCGTGAGCTTTTCTATATCGGGATTATGTGATGAATACGGTATCCTTGCGTCAAGTAATTCGATGACTATATCAACGAGCGGCAGACTCTCTTTTATCTGACGCTTGGTCTTAGCCATATGACCGGGAAACCACTGTATCAGCTCTGACGGCATTTTTACGACCATCGCTTCCGCCTGTGCGAAAGCTTCCTTTTCTCGTTTTCGTTTTCGTATGAGCCGTTCCCCGAGCGCTCGGGAAAGCTCAAAATACGGTAAATTCGGATATCGGAAGCAGTCTGAGCACCACTCTTCCGAGTATATATCTTTCATCTATGAAGCCGATGTCGCTTGAGCGGCTGTCCTTGGAATTGTTACGGTTATCTCCCATAACGAATACCGTCCCCTCGGGGACAGTGAAGGTGCCGTCAAGGTAGTTCGAACGCAGCATATCGAAGCCTTCTCTTTTCAGAACATAGTCCTCGTCAAGCTCCACGCCGTCCACCGTCACCTTCCATTCGGTGTAATCTATGCTCACCGTCTGTCCCGAGGTGGCGATAACGCGCTTCACGAGCGGTCTGTCAAGCCCGTAGCTTTCCGACTGACATACTATGATGTCACCGCCCGACGGGGTGTAACCGAGGACGGAGACTATCAGCACGTCGCCGTTTTTCAGAGTACCCATCATCGACTCCCCGTTCACGGGACAGTGACGGAAGAGCAATACCAAAACGGCAACTCCGATGGCAAAGTATACGGCGAACATCTCCACCCATTCGAAGGCGTCCGCAACGGTGAAGCCACCGCTGTTTCCGGTAGTGTTTCCATTATTTTTCGCCTCCGCGCCGGAAAGCTCGGCATCCTTATTATTCCGATCGTTTTGCTCCACTGCTACCACTCCCCGTTCCTTAATATCTCGTTTGGTGCGATATTGCCGCATCAAGATGTTCATCTGCCGTTTTTAAGCATCATATCCATCAGCATCTCGCCGCGCGGCAGATACAGCGAAGCGGAGCTTGCCGACTTCTCGTCAAAGGAAGATATACCGTCGACCTCGTTTTCACTGTCGTACAAGATGAACGGAACTGCGTCCATCGTATGCGTACGGCGGCAGACGGGAGTTGGGTGATCCGGAAGGATAAGTATGCGGAACGGCTCGCCTGCGGAAAGGAGGTATTCGTATATCGGTCTGAGTATGAGCGAGTCTATCTTCTCTATCGAAAGTATCTTGTTTTCCGCTTCGGCTCTGTGTCCGCATTCGTCGGGAGCTTCAACGTGAACGTAAACGTAGTCCTGACCGCGCTTAAATTCGTTTATCGCCGCTTGACCTTTTCCCGAAAAGTTAGTGTTTATATTTCCGGTAGCGCCGTCCACGTCGACGGAGGTCATCTTGGCGCATATCGCAATGCCCTTTATGAGGTCTACGGCGGATATCACGGACGCTTTAAGCCCCCATTTCTCCTCGAACGACGGAAGTGCCGGCTTCTTTCCGGCAGACCAAAACCACGCGGAATTTGCCGGGCGCAGTCCGCGCCTTATGCGGTCGATATTTACCGGATGATCCTTCAGTATCCCGTAGCTCTTCCTCTGCAAGGAAAGGAACGGCTCCTCCGGCAGATAATTCCTTACACACTGCCCGAGTATATCGTGCGGACGCATAAAATCCTTAAATTCCGGCGCATCCCTCCAAATGAGACAGTGGCGATAGCTGACGCCGGTGTAATAATGACAGAACTCGTCTCCGAGCTTTTCTTGAAGCGTTTTAATGAGCTGATCCGCCTCGGGCGTGGTTATCTCGTCCGCGCCGTGATCTATCATAATGAGGTCCTCGTAAGCGGTATCGCTCACGAACGAGCCGTCAGCGGATGCGAGCGTTACGACGTTACAGCGATACGCCGTCTCGTCCGGTCGCATATCTATTCCGAGCGACATCGCTTCAAGCGGAGAGCGTCCCTTGCTGTACTGCTTGGGATCGTACGACATCACGGCGAGATTTGCCGTGTCGGACTCCGGCACCATTCCTTCCGGAACATTTGATACCGTGCCCGCCGTGCTTTTGGCGGCGAGGGCGTCCATCATCGGCTTGCTTGCGACCTCGAGCGGTGTCCTTCCGCCGAGAGCTTCTATCGGATAATCTGCGGCGCCGTCGCAGAGAAGTACGAAATATTTCACTTTGGAGCATCCTTTCATTACCAAACGGTACGCGGCGATGCAGAAGCACACCGTATAATAGTTTATTTTATACTCAAAATATAGATAAACGCAAAGCAAAATGAAATATTTGTGTAAATTTTGTGACGTGCGCCGTAACGCACGAAGCGCCACATAGAAATATCGGTGATCAAATGTAAATAATTTGTGAAACCGTTGCTTTTTGCAAAAAAATATGATATAATGTTTCCGTTTACAACAGGATGGTCCGCTGCGAAGCTCTGCATGAACATCCGAGATATAA
This sequence comes from uncultured Lachnospiraceae bacterium, assembly GCA_964570105.1. Classification (GTDB taxonomy): domain Bacteria; phylum Bacillota; class Clostridia; order Oscillospirales; family CAG-272; genus SIG673. The sequence goes on from CAZMWM010000116.1 coordinate 4,879, forward strand.
AGGAGGAAGCCAAGATGGATATGCTTAAGGCTTTTACTAATGAGCAGTTGAAGGAGCAGACTACTCCTATCAACGTTGGTGATACCGTTAAGGTACACTGCAAGATCAAGGACGGTACGAACGAGAGGATACAGATCTTCGAGGGTACTGTGATAGCGAAGAAGGGCGGCGGTATCTCCGAGACCTTCACCGTAAGAAAGATCGCTTACGGCGTTGGTGTTGAGAAGATATTCCCTGTTCATTCTCCGAACGTTGCGAAGATCGAGATCGTAAGACGCGGTAAGGTAAGACGTGCGAAGCTCTATTACATTCGCGGTCGCGTCGGCAAAAGCTCGAAGGTCAAGGAGCTTATCTGAGTTATCAGCGCAAAAGAAATACCACTCCGTTTTGGTTACGGGGTGGTATTTTTTTACCGTGATAAAATATCTCCGATCCGTCAATAGCTTTTGAGAAATAAATGCTTTTTAGTATTGACAAAAAGCGTCGAATGATGTATAATCGATATCGGACGAAAGTCCCTT
>CAZMWM010000117.1:0-5251 GCA_964570105.1 uncultured Lachnospiraceae bacterium
CAAACGCATAACTTCCTATACTCGTTACACTATTAGGTATCGTTATACTCGTAAGTTTAATGCAATTCCAGAACGCATAATCTCCTATGCTCGTTACACTATCAGGTATCGTTATGCTCGTAAGACTATTGCAAGCCTCGAACGCACTCTCTCCTATGCCCGTTACCGGCTTATCCAAATAACTTGATGGGATAATAACATTTTTATCCGAGCCAACGTAATTGATCACCGAATACGAGTTTCCGTCATCGTTAAGCTCAAATTCAAAATCGCTCACGGGTGACGGCTCGGCATTCTTCTCGTCTCCATTACCACCTGTGTTCCCTGCGTCTCCGTTGCCGTCCGTATTCGGCGGCGTTGTATCGTCACCGCACCCGGTAACAAGCATCACCGCCGCAAGCAAAATGCACGCTAAGAGTATCGCTATCAACTTTTTCATTTTTGATTTCTCTCCTTTTTTGTGTTTTAAGTCTTTGTTTAACCGTATTATAACACCAAAGGCGAAAAATGTCAATAGGTATTTAAAAAATCATCACAAAAGCCCAAAAGCCACGCTACCGCAAGCGCGGCAACGTGGCAAAAAACGGTCGTGATGACCTCAATATATTCAGTACATTCGACTTCTGAGACGCTTTATCACGGCGCGATAAACGAGAAACGCCGCAAGCAACAGAAGTATCACGATCGAGGTAACGTATATCCAATTCTCCGTTCCGCTATCGATCTTCAGCTCCTCCCACAGGGTATTCACCATATCGAGCGTTTCCTCGTCAAGGTTTTCGTAGTAGCTCAATTTCAGTGTCTCACCCTCGGGATAAAGTATCGACATAACGTCCGGATGCACCTCTTCCATATCCGCTATATACTCAGGATCCGTGTATACGAGCGTATTCGGAGATGCATAACCGATGTATTCTGCGTTCGCTATAGCCACGTCTCTCGACAGCATAAAGTTGATATACATTTCGGCTATCTCTTTATTTTTCGAGCACGTGGGGATGCACATGGCGTCGGTGAATATATTCGTTCCTTCCTCGGGATAATAGAAGGCGAGGCTTTCGTTATCCGCGTACATCGTGAGAAAATCACCGGCGTAATACGACGAGATATACGCGCTCTCTCCCTTCATTTTGTTGTATATCTCATCCATAACGTAGCTTTGAATGAGGGGCTTTTGCTTTTTCAGCTCTTCAAGTGCGGCGCTCCAATCCTCCTCTGACGTGGTATTCACGTCTATGCCGAGCTTATACATCGCAGTTCCGAAGGCATCGCGAGAATTGTTGTACTGAAGTATCTTTCCGGCATACTTCTCATTCCACATAAGCTCCCAAGTCCCGACGTCCTCCTCGTCAACGTGAGCGGTATTGTATATCACGCCGACTATACCGTACGTATAAGGAACGGAATACAGATTTTCGGGATCGTATGCCGGACAGACATAAGCTTCGTCGATATATTTGAAATTCGGTATGTTATCAAAATTCAGTTTTTCGAGAAGCCCGTTGCTGATCAGTCTTTCGATCATATAATCGGACGGGATTATAACGTCGTATGACGTCGCTCCGCTACTGAGCTTATTATACATATCCTCATTCGAGGCGTATACGGAATAGTTCACCTTCACGTTATACCCAAGCTCCGCGCAGTACCTCTCAAACTCCGCGTTGACGTTCAGTGTCCCCTCGGAGCCGTCCGATATATACTCTCCCCAATTGTATACGTTGAGCGTTATCTGCTCTTTTCCGCCGCACGACGAAAAAGATACCGCCGCCGTCACCGCTATCATCACGGCAAGCAACAGTGAAAAGGCTTTTTTCAATTTCAGTATTCTCCTTTATCAAAATTCCTCTGCATCACTTTGATGACCTACTCTCGCTTTTTGAGCCGAGCACGTTCGAGAGCGTAAGTAAAGCCAACACCGCAAGGATTATGATAGTTGAAAGAGCATACATATCCGGTGTCACCTCTCGTTTGGTCATGGAATAGATCAAGAGCGGAAGCGTCTGGAAACTGCTTCCGGAGGTGAAATAGCTGATGACGAAATCGTCAAGCGAGAGCGTAAACGCCATAACGGCACCGGAGATCACTCCGGGCAGGATGGAATGCAGCTCGACCTTGAAAAACGCCTGTACCGGCGTGCAACCGAGATCCATAGCGGCTTCCGGCAGGTGCTTATCCATCTGTTTCAGCTTAGGCATGACCGAAAGTATCACGTACGGAAGATTGAAGGTAACGTGAGCTATCAGCATAGTCCAGAAGGACAGTGCCTCGCTCATTTTGAGTATCCCGGCTACGAACACGAACAGAAGCATCATCGATATACCGGTGACTATATCCGGATTCATCATCGGAACGTTCGTGATCGCCGAGACCGCACCCTTAAGATATCTGTTCTTCATCGAATGTATTCCGATGGCGGCGCAAGTACCTATGACTGTCGCTATGGCAGCCGAAGAGACCGCAAGGATGAGGGTATTACGCAGGGCGACGAAGGTGGACGGATCCGAAAAAAGCTCCGCGTACCAGCGCAACGAAAAGCCGGAAAACACACCTGTGCTCCTTGAAGAATTGAACGAAAAAAGTATCAGCACCGCTATCGGAGAATAGAGTATCACGAATATCAGCGCGATAAAGACTCTTGAAAGCGTTTTCACGGCACCATCCCTCCTTCATTCTCACCGCTTGAGAAGTGATCCATCACCGCGACCGAGATGAGTATGAGCACCATCATCACCAGCGAGATAGCCGCTCCCACATTGTACGTAGAAGGATTTTGGAACTGAAGCTCGATCGTATCGCCTATAAGGAATATAGTTCCGCCGCCGAGCTTCTGAGAGATATAGAACGTGCTTATGCACGGCACGAACACCATAGTCACACCGGATATTATCCCGGATACCGAAAGAGGTAAGGTGACCTTGAACAACGCCGCAAGGCGGTGACATCCGAGATCGTACGCCGCTTCGGTCAGTCTGTGATCCATCTTACTGAGCACCGAATGTATCGGAAGCACCATATACGGCAAAAAATCGTACACCATACCGAATATGACCGCCCCGGCAGTCCCGACTATATGAAGCTCCGGTATTCCGAGCTTACTCAGGACAGCATTCAAAAATCCGCCGTCGTCAAGTATAGCCATGAGCGAATAGGTACGGATGAGCAGATTGAGCCACATCGGGATCATAAGAAGGGTTATGATGAGTGACTGACGTTTAGCCGGTGCCTTGGATATTATATACGCCAACGGATAACCTATGATAAGACAGATCACCGTGGCTATAAGCGCCATACAAACGGAAAGCAAAAAGGTCTCCGCGTGCATGGAAAGAGCCGATATATTGGAAAAGGTAAAGCCACCTTCGGCGTCGGTAAACGCGTAATAAGCGACAAAGAGCAGTGGGGCGACTATGAACATCACCGTCCAAACTATATGCGGTGCCGCACAGAGCCTTGCCATAAGAGAACGTTGCTTCAAAAAACTCACCTTCCCTTCAAAGCTCTTCCTCGTAAGCTGTCTTTTCCTCCGACTCACCGTCAAGATCGGAAAGGTGTTCAAGCTCGTCCGAGAAGCTGGAATAATCTCCGTATTTATTGGAGTATTCGCTCTTATTCATTATATGTATCGCATCAGGCTCGATATAAAGACCTATATCAGCCTCGGGCGCGACGTAGTCCGTCGACTGTATCATCCACTTAAAGCCGCCGATGTCAACGATTATCTCGTAATGCACGCCCTTGAAGGTAACGCTGGTAACACGTCCGGTAAGCATTCCCTTTTCCGGCGTCACCACGTCAACGTCCTCGGGACGGATGACCACGTCGACCCGTTGATTTTTTTGAAAACCGCCGTCTACGCATTCAAAAACGTGACCGGCAAATCGCACACAGCGATCCTTGAGCATCGTGCCGTCAAGAATATTGCTCTCGCCTATAAAATCGGCAACGAACGCATTCACAGGCTCGTTATATATATCCGTCGGAGAGCCTATCTGCTGTATCTTACCGTCAGCCATAACGACGACGGTATCGGACATCGAAAGAGCCTCCTCTTGATCGTGCGTAACGAATATGAACGTTATCCCGGTCTTTAGCTGTATATTCTTAAGCTCAGCCTGCATATCCTTACGCAATTTGAGGTCCAGAGCACCGAGCGGCTCATCGAGCAAGAGCACCTTAGGTCTGTTCACGAGCGCTCTCGCAATAGCAACGCGCTGTTGCTGTCCGCCGGAAAGGCGCTCCACGTTCCTGCGCTCAAATCCGGAAAGGTTGACCATGGCAAGCGCTTCTTTGACTCTCTCGGATATCTCCGCTTCCGAGAGCCTGTCCTTTTTCTTTCGGAGCCTAAGCCCGAAGGCTACGTTTTCATAGACGTTCAGATGCGGAAACAGCGCGTACTTTTGAAACACCGTGTTAAGCTCTCGCTTATACGGCGGAAGCTCGTTTATACGCCGACCGTCAAAAAGGACGTCTCCGCTGTCCGGAGACTCAAAGCCCGCGATTATACGCAAGGTCGTGGTTTTGCCGCATCCCGAAGGACCGAGCAAGGTGACAAACTCGTTGTCGTGAATATCAAGACTGATCTCACTTAGCACCTGTTCACCGTTAAATTCCTTTGATATCGATATGAGACGGATGACTCTGTCGTCCTCTCTTACCGATCCTCTGTCAGGGGTTTTGTTTTTGTTCATTCCGAACTCCTTTTCAAAATAATAGTAGGAGACGGCTCACCTTGTAAGCCGTTTTGCGCCGATGACATAAAAGCCCCGACGCCCCGGATCCAGCCTGTTACCGGAATTAGAACGCAAGCGCTCCGAAAAGCTCTGCGCTCCTACAGATCGCTCCCGACCTGTCAGGCGTGGCACGTGTTTTCTGCTACGCGAAAAAAACACCGTTTTCAAAAGGCGCACTCGCCTCCCGACAGCACAGCCGGGCTGTATTCCGAAAATGGTGGAAAACAAATCGCACAGCACGGACGGTTATATCACCGTCTCGAAAGGAATTAAACGTAACCCCGTCATCATCTCCTCGTATCGGTATTTCTGACTTTATCAGATAACGGTCATTATTATAGCAGAATTTCGACGGATATGCAAGAGGTTTTTCGAAAAAAGTAGAAGCTTTTCAAAAATATCCTCAAAAGCACGTCTGCGAGCTTTTCGAACGTTCATTTTTATTCATTTATATTTTGCAAAATATGTATGTGTTAAAATGATATGAACCAAAAAGTATAGGAAGTTCGTCAAAGATA
>CAZMWM010000118.1:0-5122 GCA_964570105.1 uncultured Lachnospiraceae bacterium
TTGCCCAAAAACGCTGATTTTAGTTATAGTTTACATCTTAGCGCGTAACGTGACTTTGTCACGTTAGATAGCCCTTTGAAGGCTTGCCTTCAAAGGTATTGACTGAGGGATTGTCTCACATCGAATGACTGTAAAAACGAAAGTTCCATCTATGAGCCAAGCCCTCACCCTACGACAGATCATAAGTGACTCCGAAAGATCAAGAGCATGATGCCCCGGAGCACCTGAGCTGTGAGCTTTTTTCGGGATACGGTGAACTTTTTTTCAAAAAGCTATTGACAAACCCGTATCAAAAGTATATAATATAGAATGTGACATTTTATGTGACATTCTTTCCCTATGCGTTGGCAGGATGATGCTCGGTATCACAGCAGAAAGGATGCTTTCGCTTGCGCGAGAGCTGAGGTCGGGATATGACTTTGAACGTTAAGCGACTTTTGAACGGCGAGACGGACGTTATAGACTTTGACTATGCCTTTCCGCTTGAATACACAGGTATCGATTATTCATTTCCCGAGGATGTTCACGTACGGGGACAGGTGCGCAACGCCGGCGGATATATGCCGCTCGAGGCAAGCTGTACCGTCAGGGTGGACGGGCTGTGCGCAAGGTGTCTTAAGCCTGTGAGCACGGTGCTGGCGACGCAGTTCAGCCGCACGGTCGCAACTCAGCTCGAGGAAGAGGATGTCAACGACGAGTATCTGCTCGTGAGTCAGGATCAGATCGAGATAGGCGAGCCGCTCCGTGATGAGCTATTGCTCTCGCTTCCGTCAAGATTGCTGTGCGATGAGGATTGCAAGGGGCTGTGTCCTAAGTGCGGCAAGGATCTTAACCTCGGCAGGTGTGGATGCAAGCAGGGGGATCCCGATCCGCGTTGGGCTGTGCTTGAGAAGCTCAAGCGGAATGACAGCTCCGATACGTAGCTATGACGCGCGCCGATCAACACGGTCTGCTTCATATAAATCTACCGATGTGGAAAATCAGCATAATTAACAGGAGGTTACGAAAATGGCTGTACCAAAGAAGAAAGTATCCAAGGCGAGACGCGATAAGCGCCGTTCGAACGTCTGGAAGCTCGATGCTCCCGCTATGATCCGGTGCAAGTGCGGTGAGTACAATCTCGCAGGCAGGATCTGCAGAGCTTGCGGCACGTACAAGGGTAAGGAGCTTATAAAGGTTTCCGACTGATGCGGAAGCCTTTATAGAGTTTACCGCCGTGGTAACTGTGTATGACGTCGTTCCCGGTGCCCCTGCCTCAAGGGCGGGAATATTGCCCGGGGACGTTCTTCACACCGTAAACGGTCATGAGATCCGTGACGTTCTTGACTATCGGTTTTATCTGACCGAGAGCCGCGTTGAATTGGAGCTTAGCCGTGACGGTGTATTTTTTCAAGTAATGATACACAAGGAAACATACGCCGATATAGGTTTGGAGTTTGAAACTTATCTTATGGATAAGAAGCACTCCTGCCGCAACCGGTGTATTTTCTGTTTTATAGATCAGCTTCCCGAGGGGATGCGCGACACCCTGTATTTCAAGGACGATGACTCGCGTCTTTCGTTTTTGCTCGGGAATTATATAACGCTCACCAACCTTACGGATGAGGACGTCGACCGTATCATAAAGATGCGTATGTCGCCGGTCAATGTCTCGGTGCATACGACAGATCCCGCTCTTCGCGTTAAGATGATGCGCAATAAAAACGCAGGCGAGGTGCTGAAATATCTGAAACGGATGGCGGACGGCGGAATAACGCTGAACTGCCAGATAGTCCTTTGCAGAGGTATAAACGACGGAGAAGCGCTTGAGCGTTCAATGCGGGAGCTTAGCGAGCTTTATCCTGCTGTCGAGAGCGTGTCCATAGTCCCGGCAGGACTTACGAAATACAGGGACAAGCTCTATCCGCTCTCGCCGTACAGCCCGGAGGAATGCGCCGAGGTGATAAGGCAGGTGACCGAGTTTGGCGACGAATGCTTGGAGAGGTTTGGCTCAAGACTGTTTTTCTGCGGAGACGAGCTGTATATAAAAGCCGGACTTCCGTTGCCGAGCGGTGAGTTTTACGAGGGATACGCTCAGCTTGAGAACGGCGTCGGAATGATAGCTTCGATGAAGGAGGAATTTGACCTTGCCGCTTCAACGGCGGAGCCTGATACGGGGGTTTTCTCGGAGCTTGAGGTCTCCGTTGCCACAGGAAGAGCGGCGTACGGCTTCATATGCGAGCTTGCGCGTAAGGCGGAGAGCAAGCGTCCGGGGCTTCGGGTGAGGGTGTACGCGATACGCAACGATTGGTTTGGTGAGGATATTACGGTAGCCGGACTGCTTACCGGAACGGACATATGTGCTCAGCTCAAGGGCGAGCCGCTCGGGGAGAGACTGTATCTTCCGAGGGTGATGCTGAGAGCGGAGGGCGATCTGTTCCTTGACGGGATGACGCCCGAGGAGCTTTCGGATAAGCTCGGTGTGCCGATAACATTTATCGATAATGACGGAGGTGCGTTTTTTGACGCACTGACAGAGGGCTGATATGCCCGTTTCTGCATTTGACAGAGTTGAAAGGAAGGAGGGGTGCGTATGAAGCCCGTGGTAGCTATAGTCGGTAGACCGAATGTAGGCAAGAGCACCTTGTTCAATAAGATCACCGGAAAGCGGATATCGATAGTTGAGGACGTGCCCGGTGTAACGAGGGACAGGATATATTTTGATGCGCATTGGAACGGCAGGGATATGTTGCTCGTCGATACGGGCGGTATAGAGCCGAAAACGTCCGACGCCATACTTAAGCATATAAGGCTCCAAGCGCAGATAGCGATAGATACTGCGGATGTTATCGTCTTTATGTGCGATATAAGAGCAGGTATGACGGCTGACGACCGCGATATAGCGACTATGCTCCTGAAGTCGGGAAAGCCGGTCGTGCCCTGTGTGAACAAGGTGGATCAGGTCGGACTTCCGCCGCCGGAGTTTTACGAATTTTACGCTCTGGGCTTTAGTGAGGATCCGATACCGCTCTCGTCGCTTCACGGCACAGGCTCGGGTGATGTTCTTGATCGCGTTGTGAGCTATTTCCCTCCGCAGGACGGGGATGGAGAAGAGTCCGAAAAGCCGATACAGGTCGCGGTGATCGGAAAGCCGAACGCCGGAAAATCATCGCTCATCAATAAGATACTCGGCGAGGACAGGATGATAGTTTCGGATGTTGCCGGAACTACGCGCGACGCTATCGACAGTCGCGTGGAGAATAAATTCGGAGTGTTCAATTTTATAGATACCGCCGGTCTGCGCCGACAGAGCAGGGTGGACGATAAGATAGAACGCTACAGCGTTATGAGGGCGAAGCTGGCGATAGAGAGATCGGACGTTTGCATACTTATGATAGACGCCGTGCAGGGCGTTACCGAGCAGGACGAGCATATAGCAGGTCTTGCGCACGAAGCCGGAAAGGCAACGCTGATATGCGTGAACAAGTGGGATCTTATCGAAAAGGATAATTCCACCACGAACGGATTTACCCAAAAGCTCCGCACGGCTCTGGCTTATATGTCTTACGCGCCGATACTCTTTATATCGGCAAGGACGGGGCAACGGCTGGACAAGGTGTTTGAGTATGTTAAACAGGTGTACGCCGAGGCAAACCGACGCGTCACCACCGGAATACTGAACGATCTGCTCTCCGACTGTACGGCAAAGGTACAGCCTCCGTCCGATAAAGGTCGCAGGCTCAAGCTCTATTATATGACGCAGAGCAGTGTCGCACCGCCGACGTTCGTTATCTTCTGTAACGACGCGGGGTTGTTTCATTTTTCATATCAGAGATATATCGAAAATCAGCTTCGCGAGGTGTTCGGATTTGAGGGGACGCCCATAAAGCTGGTGATACGCGAGCGCGGAGAAGGTCAGGTCTGAGGACGCTCGCACAAAGGTCGTGAGAGGAGGATCTGATATATGTTCAAGGGCTTGTTGCAAGGTCTGCTTGGCGAGCAGATATGGTTTTTTGGAATACCGTCGCAGTTCGAAGTCGAATTCTCCCCTTGGCTTCTGTGCCTTATGTACGCGGCGATCGCACTCGTGGCTTATCTGCTCGGCTCTGTCAATACGGCTATCGTGATCTCGCGGCTGGTGTACGGCGAGGATATCCGCTCGAAGGGCAGTGGAAATGCAGGAATGACCAATATGATGCGCACGTACGGAAAAGCACCGGCTTTTGCCACGTTTGCAGGGGATATTTTAAAGACGTTCGTCGCGCTTTTGATCGGAACGCTCCTTTGCGGTCTCAACGGTGCTTATGTTGCCGGACTTTTTGCGGTGCTCGGACACGTGGCGCCCGTGTATTATCATTTTAAGGGCGGTAAGGGTGTTGCCGTTACGGCGATGTTCCTGCTTTACATTCAGCCGCTTACCGCTTTGATACTTACAGTGGTATTCGTGTTTACCGTGTATGTGACGAAATTCCTTTCGCTCGGCTCGGTGCTGTGCGCATTTATGTACCCGTTTTTGCTGTATAGGCTCGAGGTACAGTATCATTATTACTTCGACCGTCCGTTGAGGCTGATAATATCGCTTATCGCCTGCCTTATCGTGATATATATGCATAGAAGCAATATGAAGCGCCTTTTGAACGGTACGGAGAATAAATTCTCGTTTAAAAAGACCAAGAAAAAGGGCGAGGTCGACGGCTCCGAGCAGAAGAAATAACGCCCGAAAACAGATGGTGTAACATTGACGCACACCGTTCGATTTTGCGCACCCCGGTATGGGTGATATCTGCGTAAACGAATACGCGAGTGACCGACGCGGAAGAACACCTTATTCACGGAATTTAATTTAAGGTTTATAGTTTAGCGCTTACACAGCAGAGCTGTGTAAGCCACAGTTGCCTTTGGCAACTGTATTGACACCTCATCCACCGCTAACGCGGTCCCCCTTCCCCCGCTGGGGAAGGCATAAGGGCTACCACCGCTTTCAAACTTTTGCTTAAACGCGGAGCTTTGCAAGCCTCCCTTGTGTAAAGGGAAGTGGCACAGCTTGCTGTGACGGAGGGATTGTAAAAAGCTCCATAGTACTATCAAACAATCCCTCAGTCAGCTACGCTGACAGCTCCCTTTACACAAGGAGAGCCTATGG
>CAZMWM010000119.1:0-5074 GCA_964570105.1 uncultured Lachnospiraceae bacterium
TAAACGTTCCGTTCGCGCTTATAACGAAGTTACCTATATCAAGGTCTCCGTGCGATGCTTGGTTGTCTCCTCCGTGCAGACCGGTAAACAGACAGGTGTCCGCATCCCAAGACGACCTAAACGTCATTATGGTATCGAGCGAATAATATGCGTCCAAGGACAGCGTTATGTTCGCGCTTATTATATGTGGCTCAAAGTACATTATATCGTAGAACGTCGAGCCTTTCCAACCGTTTTCTATCGCCTGCCGCCTGATCGCATTGACGTTCGGATCGTTGCTCTTCTTAGCAAACCAAGCCGCTATACCGGTATCGGCAGAGCCGCTTCCGCCGTCGTGGAAGCCCCAAGTCGTGTTCTTTGTTCCGAGATAAGTCGTGAAGTATACGGAGTTTGCAAATCCGGGAGCGTTGTATATTCCGTAGTTGGTGCCACAGGCGCTGTCAAGGCAGGAGATAAATACCTGAACGTACGTAGTTCCGTACGACCAATATCCGGGACCTTCCTCGTATCCGCCCTCGGGAGCATACACCCACATACCGCGCTCGATAGCCGTTATAGCTTCACCGAGATAAGTCTTTACATTGTCCGCGTATCTCTCAACATTGCATATCGCGAGAGCCGCAGCCATCAGTCCGCCGTTGCACACACCGTTCCAGTTGTTGGTGGCGCTGGTCAGACCATACGAATACTGTATGTACTTTCCCGTGGTATCGCTCGGCAGAGCATTGGTCACCGCCAGAGCCATCCAATACATAGAGTCCTCAAGGAGAGAGAGTCTCGTCACCTCGCCGTCGTACGTGTAGGTCGTGCTGTCGATGTCATTGTTCGTCTTAGCCCAATAATCGTACAGCCAGTCGTAGCAGATAGCCACGGCGTACGCAAGCTCTCCGGTATCGAGGAAGTGTGCCGGGTGCCAAGAATAATACTGCCCGTCGTGGAAATTGCACGCGGCTTCAAGCTCATCCCAGCATCTCTCGGCGTACGTTGCCGAAAGCTCGGGGTTGCTGACCTCATAGAGCTTCGAGAGCAGTGCCCACGGAATGACCTTGTTCATTACGTCTCGCGATATGCTGAGCAGTCTTTGTCCGTCGGTAAGCTCGTAATGGTTGACATTTGCGTTAAAATTCCTCGTGCCGACTCCGTAACTGCTCTCAAGCTTCTTGATATATCCCTGAAGCGTCGTGTCCATTACGGAATAATATCTCAGACGGTCGAAATCGTCTCCGTCCAACATAAGGTACGGATGCACCCCACCGCTGTTTTCGTTAAGATCGCTGACTATCTTCTCCCCTTCCGGTCTTACGTAGATAAGTTCCTCGATAGCGCTGTATATCGTATCGTAATCCGCATCCTCGTCAAATACGTCGGGTGTATTCGAAAGAACTATCAGTCCCATACGGTCGATATATTTCTGACTGTATCCGAACAGCGCCATAACGTCGTCGACCGAGAAGAACAGAGCATCTCCGTTCGTGCGGGGCGCAACGCTAAGCTCGGCATCCGTTCCGTTAACGGTGTACTTCTTGCTTCCCGCCTTAAAGACGTAGCTGTTTCCGTTGTACTTGAATGCAAGCGTCTCCGAAGCGGTATAGTATTTAGCATCGCTTCCCTTTGCCGCGGCAAGAGACGACATCGGCACGTAGTATATTCCGCCATCCTCGAACACGGTTGAATCGGTGTCCGTATCGGAATTTATATATTTCACCCCGTCGACCGCGGAATAGTATCCGCCGAGAGCAAATACCGCGGCATCCTTGAAGGCTTCGGTGCCGGATATGACGTCACTCACCACCTCGCTATCGTATGCGATGATATCCGTGATATAGAGCACCGTGGATTTGTCGTTGGTCTGGTTCCAACCGGTGGCGGTGAACACGACGTTCGATATCTTGTCCCAACCGAGAGGTGCTCTGCTCGTACCCATGTTTGCAAGGCTGAATGAGACGGTATTCCAACCCTTTTTCAGCTTAACGGTCTTGGAATAGTAATCTGCGCCATCTGTATTCGGGTTTTCGCTGTCGAATTTGAACACGAAGGTCTGATCGTCATTCGTGCTGTAGACATAGAACAGGTACGCTTTGGCTTCCGAAAGATCGAAGTAATACTTGCCGTCGGAAGGCTTAGCCAAAACGTCTCCGCACTTAGCACCGGGGTTAGCATTGATCGAGACCGTATCGCGGCTGTACGACCAGATGCCCGTCACGTCGAACTCTCCGTACTTATAGTCATACGTATATTCGTCGCAGAGCTGATCACAGTAAAGGAACGTCCACATCTTCGAATTTTCACTGCTTATCGCAAGGTCTGCAAGCAATGTCTTACCGATATCCACACTGAGCGTGCAAACATCACCGTTCAGCGTATACTTTCCGCTTTCGAGCAGACTGCCGTTCACGTCGACTCCGCAGATGCTCGCCTGCTTTTTGAAGGTCAGCGTAACGTCGGTCATCAGCGTCTGATCATTATACTCTTCCTTCACCGAATACGGAGCGTCATAAAAATCTCCGTACGACTTTACGCCCTCGTCCGAAACGTCAAGCGCGATAACGCTGTCCGCAATACGCTTTATTACCGCAAGCTTGGCGTCACTGTAAGGACTGTACGTCTTTCTCTTATTGTACTTTATCTTGTTATCGTAACCGGTCTGCTTTTTGAGCGTGGTACGGTCGTTGTAAGCGCTGTTCGCGACCTCATATGCGCTCCTGCTGTTAGCCTCCCCGTCGTAATCGGTGTAGACCACAAGCTCGTAACCGTTTGTAAATCTGAGCTTCAGATACGAGACGGCAGAATACTTTTCCGTATACTTATCGGTGGGTATCGCATCCGTGGAAGCGACGTAATAGTAATATCCGTCGGTGGATGCATACTGCTCCGAAAGGGTGATATCCTTTATATCCGTGCGTCCGGCAGAAGCGAACGCCTCAAGCGTATAATAACCGTACGTTGCGTCAAAAGCCGACGTGGGCGCGATCACGGTGTGCAATTCGACCGTTGCGCCGAAGCTCGTAAGAAGCTCGTACTGACTGCGGCTGAGCTTGGTCATAAAGCGCAGCTTCGTGTCTCCCTCCGATGTCCTCACGGAAGCGCCGTCAAGCACCGAGAAATCCAGCGCGATAGCCTCGCAGGTGATATCTCCGTTCATATAATAGCTTTGACCGGGAGCAAGCACGGTGGTCTTGTCGCCGTCGGTGATGCGCCATCCGCCAAAGCCGCCCGTAGCAAGCGTCACCTCATCCGGAGCGATAAAAACGTTGCCGGACACCAGCTTTTCGCTGTTGACCTTGCCGTCTATCACAACGGTAGCCTTATCTCCGAGAGTATAAGCGCCGTTTCCTCCGCGAGTGCCGAAGCTTATCGGCGTATTGTCAAAGGTCTTTCCGAGATAAGTACCGCTGATCGACTTCGTGCCGGTGCAGATAAGACCGTTCTTGTAATAGCGGAGCACGCCGCCTTCAAGCTCCACACCGTTCTTTACCTCAGAGGTCGACGAGGAGCACACGGGTGCAGTCGCGCCGTACACGGCAAGGTTATCCACGTATATGGAGCCGATATCCACACCGCTCATCTGAGCCGTACGGATCTGGTCTACCTGATAATTCGCGGCGGTATAATCGGTCGCGGTCACCCATTTGACGCCGCCGATCGCAAGCGTGCCGTTGACGTAAACGTCGTATGTGTTCGCAGACGGATGCAACGCCACCGAGATGCGCGTATACGCATTCTCAGTCAAGAGACAAACGAACTGAGTATTGTTGCTCGGAAGATACACCGCACCGCTCGAATTGACGCACAGCGGAACGTTGAATATCCTTGAGTTGGAATCCAGATTTCCGTTATCGATAAGCTCGAAGAGATTAGCCGAAGCGGAATATCCCTCACCAAGCTTAAACTCGCCCTCGATCACCAGCTCCTCGCCGACCTTGGCGTTGGTGCGCATATCTATGTACGAATGATTTGAAACGTTAGCCTTGTCCGCAAGCTTTACGGACGAGCTGACCTTGAGGGAATTACCGCCGCCGACGCGCGCCTCGCATCTGAACACGGTGTACCTCGGAATTATCTGAAGAAAGCGCGAGGACGTGGAGGTAAATACAGCGTCCTGCTTGGTGTACAGCAAAGCGTCGCTTCCGTCGTCCTCCTTGCCCCAAGCCGAGCCTTCGCCGACCGCGTGAGCCTCGTCAAGGCTCGAGGAGGTATACGTCTCTCCGCCCTCAAAAGTGTAGTATCCGTATACGTCGCCGCCGCCGCTCACAAGAGCCGCCAAAGCCGACCTGTACGCATCGGTGTTGGACGTGTCGGCTGTACCGATAGCCTTATATCCGTCGTATACCCCAAGATATTCGCCGCTTTCGGAAAAGCTGTGCGGATAGCCGTTGATATACTTGACGCCCGTAACATAATTACCGTTCTCGTAATAACGCTGAGCGCCGTCACCGTCGATGTACCAGCCGCTCTTTTGCGCCTCTGCCGACAACGTCAAAGAGAGCGCGGATACGACCGTTACCGCGACCAACAAAAGTATCAAAACACGTTTTGACCGTTTCATAAAGATCTCCTTAAGAATATTGATTTCCCGTCTCCGAGCATCACCCGCCGCCGCAAATGCACGCGCAAAGCTCGCACCGTTGACCGTATCATACTTTATTATAGCATATAATTGTGACCTTACGGGAAACTTTTCAAAATTTGCTCTCGTCAAACGTGTAGAAAATCCCGTCGCATTTTTGTTCAAAATACACAATTTCATCTCAATACCTTGTTCCAAAGACAGGTACGCCAGCTTTTCGAGAAAAGCTGGGCAAAAGCTTCTGAGTAGCTTCGCGGTGGAAGTTTGTTGTTCCATCAGAAGGTAGAACCGATGGTATCCGCCAATGCGAGACGTTGCGTTTATTTGATGGGTGGCGCGGAGGTATTTCGGGCGGATGATATCCGCCCCTACCGAACATCGGGCAAGCGCAAAACCTTCGCTCGCATTCCATACGATCACACCCGTAGTACGATGTAACAATTAAAACTCTATTTCTTAAAAATTATGTGGTATACTAAAAGAAAAAAGGCAATGAGGTATACCAAA
>CAZMWM010000120.1:0-4964 GCA_964570105.1 uncultured Lachnospiraceae bacterium
TTGGCTCCCTTGTGTAAAGGGAGCTGTCGCCGAAGGCGACTGAGGGATTGTAAACGAAGAATGCTTTGGCAAATAGAGTTGACCGAAGGTCAACTCGGCGTAACAAGGCTTCGCCATTGTTACGCGCAAGGATGTAAACTTTAGCAAAAAATTCTGTATAGTTTCGCGCCGCTTTTTGAAAAAAGCTTGGCAAAAACTTTCGAATAGCTTCGCGGTTGAAGATTATTATTCCATCACAGAGGTACGCCCAATCCGTGTTAGAACTAATTCAGGGGCGTGTATCCACAACCATCATAACTCCGCGCCACTTTAGTGGCGAGGTACGCCCAATCTGTGTTAGAACTAATTCAGGGGCGTGCCATAGGCTCTCCTTGTGTAAAGGGAGCTGTCAGCGAAGCTGACTGAGGGATTGTAAACAAAAAGTCAGTAGGGAACGACCTGCGTGTCGTTCCGTGAAATATCATCCGCGTTTAAGCAAAATCCCCCAAAAAACCGGACAAAAGCTCCCGTACAACATTGAAAGGACGGATACCGATTTGAAGAAAAACGCATATCATCCGGAGGAATATCTGTTCCTGTCATCGGCGATACGTGCCAAGGAGCTGTCGCTTATCCCGACAGAGCGGCTGAGGGCAATGGCGAT
The DNA here is from genome assembly GCA_964570105.1 of uncultured Lachnospiraceae bacterium. Classification (GTDB taxonomy): domain Bacteria; phylum Bacillota; class Clostridia; order Oscillospirales; family CAG-272; genus SIG673. Next base: position 644 of record CAZMWM010000120.1, read on the forward strand.
GGCAAGGAGTGAGGAAGAGCTAAGACGGCTGGCGGATGAATACGGCATATCTCCGGTGACCGACGAATACGGAGACACAAGCTACGAGCCGTCTCTTCGCGAGAGACTGTGTCGGGCTTATCGCGAGATAACCAAGCTCGTCGGCGACACCGCACCTCTGGCTATACTTCTGTACCCGTACGTTTGCAACAATATCAAGACCGTGATCAAGGGAGAGCTGTTCAAGGGTGAGGTCGCACTGCCGCTCATTCCGATAGGGAGCGTGAGCATAGACGAGATCACCGACGCCGCAAAGCTCGGAGGAGAGACGGGTGCTCTGCCTCACAATATGGCTGAGGGCATCGCCAAGGCAAAAAACGCGTATTCAAGGACCGCATCTCCGAGACTTATAGATCTCATTCTTGACAAAGCGTGCTTTGAGGACATAAAAGAAGCCACGGAGCGCGTCGGCATCCCGTTTTTCAGGGAGCTTCTCGCCATCAGGGCAGACACGCTCAATACCCTGACGGCACTTAGGATAATGCGGCTCGGCTCGACATCGGCGGTGGAGCTTATGGAAGCATCGTTCCTCTGCGGAGGTGACGTTCCGCTTGAGACATTCACGGAAAATATGAACGGAACGGAAGCGCAGTACGCCGAGACGCTCCTCGCATTTCCATCATGCGAGAAGCTCGGCAGAAGGATACTTGACGGCGAGCGCTCGCTCTCCGCACTTGAAGCCGCCTGCGACGCCGACATAATGAAAAAGGTGCGCACGACATCATCGCTTTTGAGCGGTCTTGAGATAGCCGCCGCATATCTGTACGCGACGGAATACGAGATCAAGGATCTGCGTATCATATTCTCCGCCAAAAGCTCGGGTGAGCGCGGTGAAAAAATACTTGAAAGGTTGCGTGAGAGCTATGTATAAAACGGCAGTCATAGGCTCGCAGGACAGCGTTATGTGTTTTATGGCTGCCGGAGTCGATGTTGCGATAGCGGAGAGCGCGTCGGCAGGCGAAGCGGCTCTGAAACGGTTTGCAGAGGATCACGCCGTCATATTCATCACCGAGGAGCTGGCAAAACAGCTGTCCGCACAGATAGAACGGTATAAGGACTCGCCGCTTCCGGCGATAATCACCGTCCCGGGAGCCTCGGGAACGCAGGGCTACGGAATGAAGAGCCTGAAAAACGCCTGTGAACGTGCGGTCGGAACGGATATACTTTCCGCAAAATATCAGTAACGCGCCGTCCGTCCACAATACGCAAAGAAAGGAAGCTTTCGCGCAAGCGAGAGCAGAAAACGTAAAAATGAAGAACAACGAGCTTATCACAGGAAGGACCGTAAAGGTATCCGGACCTCTCGTAGTAGCCGAAGGAATGAGACGCGCGAATATGTACGACGTGGTGCATGTCGGCGACCGAAAGCTCATAGGAGAGATAATCGAGATGCACGGTGACCGCGCTTCCGTACAGGTATACGAGGAGACGGCAGGCATCGGTCGCGGAGACGAGGTGGTCTCCACCGGTGCGCCGCTGTCGGTCGAGCTTGGTCCCGGACTTCTTACGAACATATACGACGGCATACAGCGTCCGCTCGAAAAGCTTCGCGCCGTGGCAGGACCGGACCTCGTAAGAGGAATAAACGAGCCTGCGCTGGATCGCGAAAAGCTCTGGAGCTTCAAAGCCACCTGCGCGGTCGGCGACCGAGTTGAAGGGGGCAGTGTGATCGGCGAGGTGCAGGAAACGGACTCGGTGCTCCACAAGATAATGGTACCGCCCGGCATGAAGGGCGAGATAGCCGAGATAAGCTCGGGAAAATACACGGTCGAGGGGTGCGTCGCCAAGCTTCGAACGGAAAACGGAGATATGATGCCGCTCACCCTTATGCAAAAATGGGCTGTGCGCGTACCGAGACCATATATAGAAAAGCTTCCGCCGAACGTTCCGCTCATCACGGGACAGCGAAATATGGATACGATGTTCCCGATAGCAAGAGGCGGCACGGCTTGCATACCCGGACCGTTCGGCTCGGGCAAGACGGTCGTACAGCATCAGATAGCCAAATACTCCGACGTCGATATAGTCATATACGTCGGTTGCGGAGAGCGCGGAAACGAGATGACCGACGTTCTCAGAGAGTTCCCCGAGCTTTCGGATCCCAAGACCGGAAGATCGCTTATGCAGAGGACGGTGCTGATCGCCAACACGTCGGATATGCCGGTCGCCGCGCGTGAAGCATCCATATATACGGGAATGACCGTCGCGGAATATTTCCGTGATATGGGGCTTTCCGTGGCGCTGATAGCGGACTCGACCTCAAGATGGGCTGAAGCTCTGCGCGAGATGTCGGGACGTCTCGAGGAGATGCCCGGCGAGGAAGGCTATCCGGCGTATCTCACATCACGTCTGGCACAGTTTTACGAGCGTGCCGGCGCGGTCAGGTGCTTAGGCGACAGCGGCAGGATCGGCTCGCTATCGGCGATAGGAGCGGTATCTCCCCCGGGAGGTGACCTTTCCGAGCCTGTCACGCAAGCAACGCTCAGGATAGTCAAGGTGTTCTGGGGACTTGACTCTACCCTTGCTTACAGACGTCATTTCCCGGCTATAAATTGGCTCAACTCTTATTCGCTGTATCAGGATCGGCTGTCTCCGTGGTTTACATCCGAGATAAGCCGACACTGGACCGAAAACAGGCTCGAAGCATCAAAACTGCTCCAGCTCGAGACCGGCATCGACGAGATAGTAAAGCTGGTCGGAATGGACGCACTCTCCCCCACCGACCGTCTGATACTCGAAAGCGCGCGTTCCGTGCGCGAGGACTTTCTCCAGCAGGACGCCATGGACGCAGACGACAGCTATTGCCCTCTTGACAAGCAGGCGGCGCTTTTGGAGCTGATACTGTCCTTCTACCGCAAGGGAAAACAGGCTATCGAGAGCGGAGCCGATATAGAAGCGATAAGCGTTCTGCCCGTCCGCGAGCGGATAGGACGCGCCAAAGCCTGCCCGTATTCCGAATATGCGGCAGAATACGGCAGGATATCCGAGGAGCTGGACGCGGCACTTGCGGAGCTTACGAAAAACGGCGGAGGTAACGGATGATGGTACGCGAATACAAGACCATAGAAGAGGTCGCAGGACCGCTTATGCTCATACGGCAGGTGGACGGCGTAAAGTTCGACGAGCTTGGAGAGATCGAGCTTGCGGACGGAAGCGTCAGACGTTGCCGCGTGCTTGAGGTAAACGGACCGAACGTGCTCGTACAGCTGTTCGAAAGCTCAGCAGGGCTTAACCTTTCCTCAAGCAAGGTGAGATTTTCCGGTCACGGAGTCGAGCTTGGCGTCTCGGAGGAAATGCTCGGCAGAGTATTCAACGGAATGGGGGTGCCGATAGATAACGGTCCCAAGCTCCTTCCCGAGCAGATGCGCAATATAAACGGAACGCCCATAAATCCGGCGGCTCGCAACTATCCTTCGGAATTTATACAGACGGGAATATCAACGATAGACGGTCTCAATACGCTGGTAAGAGGTCAGAAGCTTCCCATATTCTCAGCCTCGGGACTTCCGCACGCCGAGCTTGCCGCGCAGATAGCACGTCAGGCGCGTGTACGCGGTAAAAACGACAAATTCGCCGTCGTTTTCGCGGCGATAGGAATAACCTTTGAGGAAGCCGACTTCTTTATTTCCGACTTCAAAAAGACCGGAGCGATAGACCGCACGGCGCTGTTTATAAATCTGGCAAGCGACTCCGCCATCGAGCGTATAACCACGCCGCGAATGGCGCTGACTGCCGCAGAGTACCTCGCTTTTGAAAAGAATATGCACGTTCTGGTCATAATGACCGATATAACCAATTATGCGGAAGCGTTGCGAGAGGTCTCGGCGGCAAGGAAGGAGGTCCCCGGCAGACGCGGATACCCGGGATACCTGTATACCGACCTTGCCACGATGTACGAGCGCGCCGGACGCAAGCTCGGCAGTGAAGGCTCGATAACGATGATCCCGATACTGACCATGCCCGAGGACGATAAGACGCACCCGATCCCCGACCTGACCGGATATATAACCGAGGGACAGATAATCCTGTCTCGCGAGCAGTATAAAAAAGGCAATATTCCGCCCGTCGACGTTCTCCCGTCACTCTCCCGACTCAAGGATAAGGGAATAGGCGACGGCAAGACGCGCGACGACCACAGCGGCATAATGAATCAGCTGTTCTCAAGCTACGCCAGAGGAAAGGAAGCCAAGGAGCTGATGGTCGTTCTGGGAGAAGCCGCGCTCACACCGATGGAAAGGCTGTACGCAAAATTCGCCGACAGCTTCGAAGAGAGCTTCATAAA
>CAZMWM010000121.1:0-4928 GCA_964570105.1 uncultured Lachnospiraceae bacterium
CCAAACTCCGCGCCACTTTAGTGGCGGAGGTACGCCCAATCTATGTTAGAACTTATTTCGGGGCGTGCCATAGGCTCTCCTTGTGTAAAGGGAGCTGTCGCCAAAGATGACAGTTACAGTTTACATCTTAGCGCGTAACGTGACGAAGTCAAGTTACGCAACCCTTTGAAGGCTTGCCTTCAAAGGTATTGACTGAGGGATTGTAAAAACGAAACTCCGCGGTTAAACAAAATTTCAAACAAAACGGTAGTCCTTTAGCCTTCCCCAGCGGGGAAAGGGGGACGGTAGCGGTGGATGAGGTGTAACTTAACTTCGGTTACTTTTTCACGAATCTTCAAAAACTCCACACCACTTTAATGACGTATGTATACTGTCCGTGTTCGCCCGTTTTCGGGGCATACCGCAGGAAAGGAATATGCGAAATAATGGAAAACAAAAAGGACAATATTTCCGATACCGACGACTTTTGGAAGCTCGACGATCTTATGCCCCGGCGCCATATCTCGCGGTACGAGCCGTCCGACACGAATGCGGTCGATATCGAATTCGGAGATGAGGACTCACCGCCCCTGAGCGAAGCGATACGAGCCGACCGCTCGGCAACTCACGGCGGAGACGTCGGTGAATGGCTCAGAAAGAATTATTCCGCACCGCACGGCGAGGACACCGACAAAAACGCCGAGGTCACCTCATACGTCCCGAAAAATCCATTGATAACGCGCGTAACGGTCGTAAAAAGAAACGGCTATATCCGACTTGCGGAGCGAATGCTCTTGGATATGCACAGACTGTTCGACCGCGAGGCATTATTCACGAAAAACGTCCCGTACGCTTCATATTTTCCGCAATATTCGCGTATGACGGAGGAACAGCTGAATTGCTACATCGGCTTTCGTTCCGCGGTGCGAAGAGGAAACTTTCCCACGGTCAGCGAGAGCTATATATATATGCTCCTGTACGAGATAATAAATATGACGGAACGTATCTCCGCCGAGGAGGGCGCCGGTATGTTCTGCTCGCTCATGGTCGCATACCGCAAGTGCAGTGACGCGCTTTTCACAAATATGTGCGATTGGCTCGAGGACCTTTGTCTCATAAACGGTATCGAATGCCCGTTTGCACAGCTTGAGACGGTGCGCGAGCGCATCTGCAAGCTCGCCTCGTGGAAAGAGTTTTACATCCCGTTCCACGCCGACGGCATCTCACCCGACACTTTCGCTATGCTGAACGCCGCCTCGTCGTACGATTACAAGAAAAGTCACTTTTACTCCTCCGCCACAGCCAAGACCTACGACCGACACATCCCGGCGGCTTTCGACGCGGTAATTTCCCGAATATCGGGAACAGATCCGAAATTCTCACCTCAAAACCGAGAGACGACGCGCCTTACCCGCGAAGCCTTTCGCGGCGCTCTTCGCTCTCCGCATCTCAAGCGCACCGTGACCGTTGAATGCGTATGCTTTACACGCTCTCCGCTCCTGCGACAAACGGTCACAGCGATCATCCGAGCCGCCGAAAACTACGTACGGGAGCTGCTCGGCATAAGATCGAGGATCACCGTAAACTACCTCGGCGCGGACAAGAAACAGATAATGGCAGAATATTTCGAGCCGTTCCTGAGACAAAAGAGCCTTGAGGATGCGGTGCGCGCCGATAAGGAAAAAACGGTCGAGGCGGAATATGAAAAGCTGTACGAGCCGCAGAACACCGTTTTTTCACCGAAGCTCGCCATGGAGATAGAACGGGCGTCGTGGAACACCACAGACCTGCTTCTCCGCGCTTTCAACAGTCCGGATGACGAGCCGACATTGCACGTCCCCGACCGGCAGTCTCCCGACGCGCCCTCTGCCACCCAACCGAACAGCGCACCTCCGACCGAGCATACCGATGCACCAAACGAACAGCCGTGCGCACCGAACGGAAACGGAAACGGTATCGCGCTTGAAGCCCTCGGACTTCTGCTGAGCGGCGATAAAGAAGGATTTTTCCGCCTCGCCTCTTCAAACGCCCAAATGCCGGAAACGCTCGCGGACGCGATAAACGAGCTTGCGTATGACGCGTACGGAGACATCGGCGTCACCGTCGATAACGGTGTTCCCTGTATCGAAGAAGAATACCGCGACGAGCTTGAGCACTTGGTGAATGAAAATACTTAAAAGCGCTTTTCAGACCTCAAAATATACCCTTGACAAACCAAAAATGCGCTTGCTCTGACGCGAAGAAAGGAAGTCATAAGTCTGAAAGATAAATCTTTCAGAGGCGTTTTGTGCCTTGACGATCTGAACGATCGCATTTCGTCAAAGCCGAAACCGTCACAAAACTGCTGTGATTTAGAAAGGCATGGTCATAAAAATGGAAAAGAAGATACCGAAGCGAATACTCAATTCACTTATAAATTCCCTTTCGGCAGGAGTGGTACCGAGAAGTGGAGCGCCGTATGTGGCGATAGGAAGAACAGACGAGATAGCCGCTCTTTTGAATGACCTCGAAGCGATAGCGGACGGCGGTAGCGCACTCAGATTTCTGGTCGGAAGGTACGGAAGCGGAAAAAGCTTTCTTCTCCAGCTCATACGCGGATACGCGCTCGAACGCGGCTTCGTCACAGCCGACGCCGACCTTTCCCCGGAGCGCAAGCTGTGCGGCACGGGCGGAGCCGGCATAGCGACATATCGCGAGCTGATACGCAATCTTTCCTGCAAGACCTCCCCGGACGGTGGCGCACTGCCCGTGATCATATCGCGCTGGATATCTTCGCTCCAAAGCACATTGGCGGCATCCGGAATATTCCCCGAAACACCGCAATTTGCCGCGGAGATGAAGAAAATGATATATACCGTAGGCTCGGAGCTTGAGAGCAACGTCGGAGGCTTCGACCTTGCCTCCGTGCTGTACAAATATTACGACGCCACACTCTCGGGCGACGACCTTATGCGCTCCGCCTGTATGCGCTGGCTCTGCGGCGAATACCGCACACGCAGTGAAGCAAGGGCACAGCTCGGCGTCGGATCTATAATAGACGACTCGAATTGGTACGATCATCTCAAGCTGATATCGCTCCTTTGCCGCAAGATAGGCTACCTCGGTATGCATGTGTATATAGACGAATGCGTCAACCTTTACAAGATCCCAAATCGCGTATCCAGAGAAAAGAACTACGAAAAGATACTTTCGATATTCAACGATACGTTGCAAGGAAAAGCCCCGTACCTCGGATTTATTCTGGTGGGCACACCGCAGTTTCTGGAGGACACGCGGCGCGGTCTGTTCAGCTACGAAGCGTTGCGCTCGCGACTCTCGGATTGCGCACTGCTCTCGGGTGAATATAAAAACACATCCGGACCAATAATAAGACTTACACGGCTCACGGACAGCGAGCTTTACGCGCTGATGTGCCGACTCAATCTACTGTTCGGGGAATATTCCGGAGAGCCGGTGCGTATAACGGATGAAATGATGCAGGAATTTCTAAAGCTCTGCCTTTCGCGCGCAGGCTCGGACACCATGATAACTCCGCGCGAGATGATCAGAAGCTATCTGTCACTTCTCCAGCTTATGCGGCAAAACCCCGATATCGAGTTTTCCAAGCTGCTTTCCGACGAGGCTGTCGCTCAACTGAAGGTCGATTTAAACGCGGATATGGAGAATAACGGAAATTCGACAGATGTCACACTTGACGATTTTGAAATTTAACCGAAACTTAATATTTGTTCACATCAGTTTAGTGTACAATTCACAACATTGATGCTATAATTTTAATTGAAGTATAGTTGAATTGCGATACTTAATAAAGAGAAAGGGAGGTATTTTGCCATGAAAGAAAAGAAGTGCAATGCTTGTGCCGTTATCCTCAAGATCCTTGCGATACTCAGCTTTATTGCCGCCGTTGCTGTCGCAGCAGAGACGGTATACCGTAAGCTGACCAAGAAGCCGGATGCCGCTAAGATCGAAGATGACGAGCAGAATGATGCATGTGACGGCAACTGCGAAGGCTGTGAGCTCGATTGCGAGCTGGATGACGAGCCTTCCGAGGAAGAAGTCGCAGATGCAGACGGCGAGCAGGCAGAGGAAGAAGCGACCGAGCCTGAAGCCGACGGGGATCAGAACTGATCAGAATGGAAAATTAAGTCTCTTAAGCCGCACGTCTCTCCTTAACGAGAGAGAAACGTGCGGCTTTCGTATTTGTGATATTTCAATTGATATTTCAAATTATATTTCAAAGTCCGCACATCTCCGAGCGCCGCGGCGTATAATGAGAGTAGAAAACACGGCTCGCGACCGATCGCGCCAAGAAAGGATGCTCTCACACGGACGAGAGCTGTACTGTGAAGATGAAATGCTGTACGTTATGTGAGCTGGGCTTCGTTGCCTTGCCTGCGTTCGGGATCGGCGTGCTGACAACGCTGTTCCTTCCCCCTTGTATACTCGTGGGAGTGTCCGCAATGATCTCGGTGGGATTCGGAGCGGTCTGCCTTATCTCCAAAAATTGCCGATGATACCACCCGTATCCCAATATCTCCCACCAAAAATAAATCATCCCGTCCGCGCCCCAAGCTGTTCCCACGAAAAAACCATCCCGTCCGATAACCCCAAGAAAGGAAGCCTTTGAACGCTCGAAGGCAACGGTCATAGTTTTATGAAGATCGTAGTCATACGCGCCCCAAAACCCCTGCGCCCGCTCTTGCGCGGAATATTCCATATAAAAAACAAAGCCTGAGAAAAACTTATTTGTAGGGAACGACGATCTGTCGTTTCGCGAAACAGTCGAATGACCGCGCGGCAATAAAAAAAGAGACTAAGTACGTCTGTTCACAACTTAGTCTCTTTTATTTTATTGGTATTCTACCACAGAGTATCAAGCATCGGTGTCAACAACGCCCTTGACAGCGTAAGGCACTATGCCCTCGTATACCGCGATGTTAGCAACGTCA
>CAZMWM010000122.1:0-4911 GCA_964570105.1 uncultured Lachnospiraceae bacterium
GCGAAGCCGTGTTACACCGAGTTGACCGAAGGGCAACTCTATTTGCCGAGCTTTTCTCGAAAAGCGGGCGTACCATCGCCACTAAAGTGGCGCGGAGCGCCGCGCAAGGCTCCCTTGTGTAAAGGGAGCTGTCAGCTTTGCTGACTGAGGGATTGTTAAAACGAAAGTTCCCACTTATGGGAAGCAAGCCCCGATCTACGGTGTCATCTGCGTTTCGCAGATCAATTTTAGTTTTTATTTTATGATACACCACCTGAACTGTAACTGAAGAAAGGAAGCCTTTGGGTGCGAGGGCTACGGTGTCGGATATGGGATTTAATAAGGACGATCTTGCCAAGGTCAAGGAAAATTTCAGAATAAAAAATCTTCGGGCAAAGGATGCCGCGACCGAAAGGCTCAGGGAGCTTGAAAGGGAAATACCGGAGTTTTACCGCGTCGAAAGAGGTTTTGCGGAGATAGGAGCAGGGGTGCTCGCGGTGAGCATGGACGCCTCGCTCTCGACGGAGGAGCGGCGCGAGCGCTTGGCACGGCTGGAAAACGAAAGGGAGGCTCTTTCCGAGGAGCGTCGGTATCTGCTTGCGGAGCACGGATATCCTCCGAACTATACCGCGCCTGTTTTCGAATGCGAAAAATGCCGCGATACCGGGTTCTTCAATTCCGAGATGTGCACGTGTATGCGCCGCGAGCTTGTGAAGATGGGATACGAAAGCTCCGGGCTTGGTCCGCTCATACGCACGCAGAGCTTTGAAGGCTTCTCGCTCGATTACTACGAAAAGGGGGAGCAACGCGACAGTATGTCTCGCTGTCTCTCGTTCTGCCGGTCTTACGCAAGCGGTTTTGATATGAACAGCGGAAACATCCTTTTCCTCGGAGGTACGGGGCTTGGAAAGACGCATCTTTCCACCTCTATTGCCAAAACGGTGATAGAAAAGGGATATTACGTGATATACGAGACGGCGCAGACGGTGCTCGGCGATCACGAACGCGAATATTTCGGAAAGCGTTACGAGCGCGGTGAGCTTACCTCCAGATATACGGAATGCGATCTGCTCGTTATCGACGATCTCGGCACGGAGCTTTGCACGCAGTTTACCGTCTCCGCGCTCTATAATCTTCTGAATACTCGGCTCAATCACCAAAGACCGATGATAGTAAGCTCCAATATATCCGATCCGGAACAGCTTCGCGGCAGATATACGGACAGGATAGTTTCAAGGCTCTTCGGCGAATTCAGAAGCTTCGTTTTCACCGGACGCGACGTGCGCGCGCAGAAGCTCGAATGATGCTCGGATGCGTGAGCGGACGTGCTGTTTTTGCTCAAAATGCATAAACGAGTGCATATTTATACATTTTCACTTAAAATAACCCCGAAAGCCAACGGTTTTCGGGGCTTTTTTAATAACAAATTGTAAACTGTGTTTTAAAAACCTTGACATATCGCCGAATATGGCGTATAATTTCAGGTATGAACAGGTATATCCGGGTAATGCTTCCGTACGGCTCGGGCGTCATCCCGTATATCTGTGCAAATTTTGAAAAAGGTGGAAACTGAAATGAAAGCAAAAGCATTCAAAAGCCGGCGCTCGCTCGTCTGCTTGGCGCTGTGCCTGATCACTTTCATAGTGCTTGCATCCGTCGTTATGATGAACGTAGGCGCTGAGGGTGATGAGAACGGCACCGTCGCAAGCGGAAGCTGCGGTCGCTCGGTCAATTGGTCGTTGAGCGCTGACGGTGTCCTTACGGTATCCGGAAGCGGCGCAATGTACGATTACAGCGGCTCTACGATGCCTTGGAAGGATAATGCCTCCGACATCAAGAGCATAATTATAGGAGAGGGAGTTACGAGCATCGGAAGCAGTGCGTTCTCGGCTCAGTCCGTGAACTTCGTTTACACAGAGATCACTCTTCCGAGCACTCTTGAGTCCATAGGCTCTTATGCGTTCTATAACGCTAAGTCCCTTGGCAACGTTGCCATTCCGGCGTCCGTTTCGAATATAGGCAGTTATGCATTCCGCAAGTCCGGTCTGACCGTTGCCGCATTCGAAAACGTTGAGGGCTGGGAGATAGACGGCGTCGCTCTCGAGGTATCTCTCGGTGACGGTGCCGCCGCCGCGAATGCGCTCAAGAAGGACTATTACGCGAGCGATTGGTACTGCGCCGCCGCGAGCACCGGAACGGGTGCCGAGGTCGCTAACGGTACCTGCGGAGACGGACTTACCTGGTCTCTCAACGATAAGGGTGTGCTCACCATATCCGGTGAGGGCATAATGTCCGGATACGCCAATACCAAGATGCCGTGGTACAGCTACGCATCGGATATCACCGAGGTGGTCATCGGTGAGGGCGTTAAGAATATAGGAAAGAACGCCTTCAGCTCCGAAAAAACTCAGTTCGCTATCAGGAAGATCACTCTTCCTTCCACGCTTGTTTTTATCGAGCCGTACGCATTCTACGGATGCAAAAATCTTACGTCCGTCACCATTCCCTCAAGCGTTACTCTTATCTGTGATTACGCATTCCGTAAGTCCGGAATAAAGAACGTTACCTTCGAGGGTGATTATTGGTACATCAACGGTGTATGGGATGATGTCGACTTGACCGATACCGCCGTTGCCGCTACCGCACTCAAAAGCACGTATTATACTAAGCTTTGGCTTGGAGTTCCCGATTCCGAGAATGATCTTTTCTCGGAACAGCAGTGCGGCAAGAATCTCACGTGGTCGCTTACCAACACCGGTACTCTTACGATACAGGGTACGGGTGCGATGGATAAGTACAGTGCCAACACCGCACCTTGGAGCGCGTACAGCTCGCTCATTACCTACATAGTCGTGAACGACGGCGTTACCTCTATCGGTAACAGTGCGTTCTACAACTGCACCTCCGCTATCAGCGTATCGCTTCCTTCGACGCTCAAGACGGTCGGAAACTACGCCTTCTACAACTGCTCGAAGCTTGAAGAGATCTACATTCCCGTTAGAGTCGAGACTATCGGCAAGTATGCTATGCGTAAGTGCAAGGCTCTTTCGAGCGTGAGCTTTGAGTCCACGGACACTTGGAGCTACAACGATGTAGAGACAGATCTGAGCGATGCTTCCGATGCCGCTACCAAGCTGACCACCTCCTATAAGAAGGCATGGAACAGGATCATTACCGGCACCGAGGATAATCCGCTCGTTATGACCGGTACGAGCTACGATATCACGAGCAAGCTCGTGGGAACCGATGTTAAGTACATCAAGTATACAGCTACCGCTACCGACACCTATACTATAAAGTTCAATGACGATGCTCATGTCCACTTTGTGGTAAACGGCACCGATTACGGTGTGTATTATGATGCAGACAGCTGGACATTTGAAAGTTACGCGGCAGGCAAGATCTGCAATATAGAGCTGAACGAGGGCGACTCCGTGCTTGTCGCGGTCAACCTCGCTTCCGGATACGCTTACTCGGTAGTGCTGAATATCGATGTGTACACCGAGACGAGCGAAACCTCCTCCGGCTTTACCTCGGAACAGCGCGGTACATATTCCGGTAAGAACAGTATCAGCGAAGAGATAACCCTTACGGTCGGTGAGAGCAATATCGCACTTAAGTATTCCTACGACAACGACTGGGATGGAGTGAACGATACCACCGATACCCTGACCGATGTGGCAGTTGAGTTTGACGGTGAGTATTACACCGCAAGCGTCACCATCGGCGGAATGGAATGGGATGTTAAGTTCAAGTTCAACGACGAGGGCGGCGTAAGCTTCTCGACCGACGGATATGATTACTTTACGTTCGAAAAAATTTGTATATTTGACGCGGACAAGATCGGAAAGTACACCGGTACCAATGAGTTCGGCGACGAATATACCCTTACGGTCGGCGCATACGGCTTTGATATCTCGTATTCATACGATAATGACTGGGACGGTGTGCTCGATACCACCGTTTCCGTGACCGGTGTCATTCCTACGGTCGTGGACGGTGTATACAGCGCTTCCGTTAAACCTACCGGATTTGAATGGGATGTCACATTCAGCTTCTCCGATGACGGAAGCATCAGCTTCTCGACCGATGGCGCCGAATACATCGACCTTGAGATGGTCGCGCTCTTCACTGATGACGAGCAGGGCACTTATACCGGAACTGATGACTCCGACGCGGAGCTTACCGTTACCGTAAACAAGGGCAACATCAGTATCTCCTACTTCTACGACGCTGACTGGGATTTTGTGAACGATACCACTGCAACGGTCATCGGTATCATCCCCGAGCTTGAGGACGGCTGGTATACTGCCGACGTCAATATAGGCGATATGGAGTGGACCATAAGCTTCAAGTTCGTTGACGGCAATATGGTATTCAACAACGGCGGAGACGATATGACGCTTTCCGCGAGCGAAGGTGAGGGTGGCTCGACTTCCACGACCACCACGCTCTTTGACGCCGATACGGTCGGCGAGTATAAGTATGTTTCCGAGGAAGAGGGCGGCGTTTCCTACACCATGACCATCGCCACGGACAAGGCTACCTATACCGACAGCAACGGCAACACCGTTGAGATCACCGAGCTTGTTCAGTCAAGAAATATGATGAACTACGTGTTCACCGTAAACGGAGACGAATATATGTTCAGGATCGGTGCGACTGTTGATACCAACGAGTATTACATCGTTCTGACAATAAGCGGAAACGTTTACGAGCTTACTGCGTCGAAGTGATCGACTGAGAAATTCATAAAGCTATAACAAAACACCGCCGCGGAGCATCTGCGGCGGTGTTTTGTGACTCTTTTCGAAGAAAGCATCGGCTTTTCTCGAAAAGATAGCGTGCCTTCGCCGATAAGGTGGCGCGGAGCGCCGAAAGGCTCCCTTGTGTAAAGGGAGCTGTCAGCGAAGCTGACTGAGGGATTGTTCT
>CAZMWM010000123.1:0-4886 GCA_964570105.1 uncultured Lachnospiraceae bacterium
ATTCAATAACAGGTCTTGCTTCTTGATCAAAAAAGCGAGCTGTTGACGCAGGATATCGATAAGCTCATCGGCGGTCTCGGCTCTTCCCCCGTCCAGCCACGTTTTTAGGATACCGATAGTTACGCCGGTGCGGATCGCCATGAAATATTTTGCGTTCGGACCGTCTATTCCCGGCAATTTGCCGTGTATTCGCTCCAGATCCTTGGCATTTTTCATATGGCAGGCGTACAGCACGTCTTGGCGACCGACATCTATGAGCAGTTTCAAGATATCGCTGTGCTTCGTCCAATAATTGAAATAATTCCGTATCAGTTGCCATTCGTTGGATGATTTCTGCGGCTCGATAGCGCTCAACGCTTCCCTGAAACCGAGGTCGCATCGCCAATACAGTATGTCCGAAAGATTGTCAAAACAGCGGTAGATGGTCGTCCGCGCAACTCCGGATGCTTTCTGCACGTCGGTCACTGTGATACGGTCGAACGCCCTGCTTTGCAGGCATTGCAGAAGTCCCGAGTATATTAGCTCCGCGGAGCGTACCGAGCGTTTATCGTTGCTGATATGGTACATATTGCTATCCTTTCTCGCGTGTCCGAGTGTGCGTGTCTTTGTTCTGCTACAATCTTGCGCCTTGCCGTAGCGTTTGTTTTCAAGCTATTGCATCGCGTTTTACTTTGTGATACAATAGTATCGTAAGATTTTTAAAGGAGTGTTTGTTATGGAAAGTATTGTTAATGCGTGGCTGTCTGTCTGGCTGTATGTTATGGCGGCGATCGGTATCGTGCTTGGTATCCGAATTTGGAAAAACCGCAGGGTGTGGGACAGGCTCAATATTCTTTGCGGTCTTGTGATCATAGTCCTGATCTGCCACGTGCTTGAGGAATGGGTACTGCCCGGAGGACTGCACTATTCGTACAACGTCGCTCACGGCTCTACGCTCCTCGACCGATATCCGATGAACAGACTGACGGATATGATCACGAATTTCGGTGCTGTGGTGATCGGATGCATCGTGCTTGGGACTTGGGGATACCGCAGACCGTCGGCGCTTGCCGTTATGCTGTTCTGTGCCTTTGAGGTCGCGGTACACATTATCATCGGTATACGTGATATGCAGTTGTTTCGGGCGTACGGGATGAATGTTTTGTATTCTCCGGGACTTGTCACGTCTCTTTTCGGATTTTTGCCCGTGGGCGTCGGTCTGGGCATCTGCCTGTTCAAGGATGAGGACAGGCGTCCGCGGCTCTCGCATTGGTGTATGGCTATCGCCGCGACCGTTGTTCTGAGCTTTCTGCTTATTAACTTGCCCGAAGCGGTGCTCGGAAAAGAGGACAGCCGTTACGGCTTTACCGACCGAGGTTATTACGAGCGCTTCGGTGAGCTGTACGAGCAGGATAGCGGAGCCGAATATTTCGAGCCGGGGAAAAACGGGTGAGCGCGGAAGACAAAATGGCGAATGACGCGGTAATTCTCCGTGAAATGTGCGATTTTTGATACCGGATGCCGCGTTTCGTTGCTTTAACGAAGGCGCGAGAAAAGTGTATATTCGGAGCTTAACTCCGGTTTGTTTGTGACCGAGAGCATCAATTTGAAGGTGCCGTTTTCCGAGTCGGGAACTGTGAAGGAGATATTGCCGGACTTCAGATTGCTTCTCGGCTCGACGCGCTCGGTGGAAAAGGTGGATATTGCATAATTCTTGCCATCGGCGCAAAGCTCGAGCTTTACCTCGCATCCTTCGAGCATCTCGTCGGTGTCGTTAAGCATCCAAAGCTCTCCGTGAAGCGTCTCTCCGGCAAAATATCTGTTTCTGCCGGTGCGGATGCTTGCGAGCTGTGGACGCAGGGCTTGTCTGACGCTCTCGAGTGCCGGCTTCGGCTCTGCCGGCCAATTCACAAGGCTGTTTCCTGCCGCGCAAGGCCACGGCTCGTTGAAGTCCCAATTTATCGCCATGGAGCAATGCCGCCA
This sequence comes from uncultured Lachnospiraceae bacterium, assembly GCA_964570105.1. Classification (GTDB taxonomy): domain Bacteria; phylum Bacillota; class Clostridia; order Oscillospirales; family CAG-272; genus SIG673. Next base: position 1,963 of record CAZMWM010000123.1, read on the forward strand.
TTGCTTGCGCATCTCCTCGAACATCGATCTGTAGCAGACGCTCTGGATGATCAGGCTCTTGTTCATTAGGTCGTCAACGTCCGTGCAGGAACCGAAATAGTATTCGACCTCAGACTTGCGCAACCAACTGTCATCCATTGTCCACGCCTTGAAAGCGTGATGCGCTACCCAAACGGGGGAGCTTACGGAGCAATCGAGGTATTCCTGTTCGCTCATTATGTATTTTTTGATATATTTCGGAGACGCACCTCCGCAACAACCGAATTCCGTGTAGGCTACGTTGTGGCTCTCTGTGAGGACGGTAAGAAATTCGCATTCTTCGGAATTTCCGCCTGTTTCTGCGCTCAAGCGTTCGATGAGCTTTTTGTCCATGGTGTTGGCGTCAACGACGTTGTTATAGTGACCGTGCCCCATATCAGTCAGGGGCGATGTCATATTGAACGGAGTAAAGCGGTCGAGCTTGTAGCAGAGGCTGTCAAGAAGCCTCAATGCGTGGGATTGCTCGGTCATTCCCGACCATGAGTTGAACAGCTCGTTTCCGCCGCACCAAAGCGTGAGGCAAGGGTGGGTGCGCAGGCGCTTTATGATGCTCGTCGCTTCTTGCTCAAGTACGGAAAGGTAGCGGTCACTATCGGGATACAGATTGCAGGCGAGCATAAATTCCTGCCAGACCATTATGCCCTCGCGGTCACAGATGTCGAAAAAGCTTTCTTTATTGACAAAGCCGCCGCCCCATACGCGGAATATGTTCATATTTGCGTAGCAGGCGAGGTCGATCAGCTCGCGGTAGCGCTCCTCCGTCATAAGCGACGGGAATATCTCGGTATTTACCCAATTGGAGCCTTTGGCAAACACCTTTACGCCGTTGATCTCGACGGTGGAGGGTGATGAGTATCTGGATTTGGGAAATCCGACCGAGGTATCATTGAGATTTCGCACGAGCTTTACCCGCCTGAAGCCTATCGTTCGGCTGACGGAGCTTTGGGATGCTCCGCTCGCTGTGAGCGTGTATAGCGGTTGTGCGCCGTATCCGCGCGGATGCCAAAGCTCGGGGGAGCTTACGGAGAATACGAAGCTCACGCTGTCGGCGTTATCCGTGAACTTCTTTGTCTCGGAATACGCGAGCTTTCCGTCGGGCGATGTGAGCGTCAAGGTCAGCTCGCCGTTGCCGTGCACCTTGCATTCTGCGGAAATTACCGCGTCTTTCAGGTCGTCGCTCAATGCGTACGAGCATTCCAGTGCAGTGGGGCTTCCGGACGGGAGCGTCTCCAGATACGCTTCCTCCCATATACCGAGAGGTATCAGTCTCGGGTGCCAATCCCAACCGTACGCGGACGGAGGCTTACAGCTTTCCCGTGCCTGTGAACGGTCCTCGGGTGTCAAGTGGCATTTGGGTACCGGCAGGATGACTGCTTTGAGCGTTGAGGGTATTCCGGAATATTCCGTGACATCTATATCTATCGGGGTGTACATGCCCTCGCCGCTGAGCAGCTTTTTGCCGTTGATATATATAACGTAAGCGTAATCAATGCCGGAAAAATGGATGATCGCTTTCTCGCCGTTTTCGACCGTGAAGTCGAAAGACGCGGTATATACCCAAAATTCATCCTCCATCCAGCGGAATTTTTCGTAGTTTTCTCCCCAAAAGTAGTCCCCGTACCCGAACGCTCTCGCATAGTCGAGCTGTACTGCTCCGGGAACGCTCGCGGGGATCGCGTCAAGCTCGGGGGAGTCCATGTCTTTTTTGTGTGTGAGCTGCCAGCTCAGTGCTTGTTTTGGCATTTCGATTTCCTCTTTCTTGTGTTGGGATACGGGCGTGATGCTGTTATTTTTTCTTGGTCTTTGGTTGCTTTTTTGGGGGATTTGCCGCGTTGTAAGCCTCTATCAGCTTTTGTGTGCGCTTGCGTTTTAAGTAGAACGGCACGACTATCACCGCGGCTGTAAGGGCGATCAGCAGGATGAATACGAGATAATCAAGAAAACGCGGATAGTCTGCGTTGAAAAGGATGCCGCGCTTTGAGGTCTTGGCGTTTGAAGTCAAGCTTACCGCGTGCTCCGATGCGTATTCTGTCGCGTTGGCGAGCGAGCTTGTGTCGTTTCCGGTCTTTATTGAAACGTTGCTCAATTTTATTCCGTTATTGCATATAAGCGCCGGCTCGCTCGAGGATACCGATAGCTCTGCGGCTGAGACGGAAAGCGAAGCGGTTGCTTTGATGCTTGCGTTGGCGGTCAGAAATCCTGCGCTTACGGATACGTTCCTGCCGCTTATGGCGGTGCGGTTGCCTTCGGTCGCGCTCAGCTTGATGCTGACTTTGCTGCCCATTACAGAAAGAGTGGAGTTTTCCGAGACGATGCCGTTTCGGGCGGCACTTACGGCGATCTTGCCATCGGTAAAGCGTATAAGGTCGCTTTCGTGCGCGGAGGTGCAGTTTATGCCGGTCTCTCCCGAGACGACGGTGAGCGATCCGCTTCCGGTGAATGTGGTCATTCCCGTGCATACGAGAGCGCAACTTGAGGCTGTGATGTGATTCTTTCCCTTGAGCACCACGGTCGCTTCGGACGGAAGCTTTAGTCCGAACTCATCGTCCGTCACTATGTTAAGACCGCTGAGGGTGAGGGTATTGGTCATATTGTTCCATTCGTATCCGGCGCCGTCCGTGTTTTCTCTGATATTTGCGAGATTAACGGTCTCGGTGATGGTATCGGAGCTTTTTGCGTACGCCGAAAGTGATGTGGCGGCGATGATGGTTATCAATGTGAGCAGTATGCACAGCGCTCGGTGAGATGCGCGGAGGGATCTCGTTTTCATCGGTTACTTCCTTTTATATAATAGTAGATGCCGTTTTGTGCATCTTTGTAAAACGGTATTCACAGTATAGCATACAACGTGTCGGATTTCAAGCCTTTTTCGTAAATTTATCGCT
>CAZMWM010000124.1:0-4874 GCA_964570105.1 uncultured Lachnospiraceae bacterium
AAAAACTTTCGAGTAGCTTCGCGTCAGCTTTTTGAAAAAAGCTGAGCAAAAACTTTCGAGTAGCTTCGCGTCAGCTTTTTGAAAAAAGCTGAGCAAAAACTTCTGTGTAGCTTCGCGGTTGAAATAGGTTGTTCCATCACAGAGGTACGCCCAATCTATGTTAGAATTTATTTCAGGGGCGTACCTTGAAGCGAGGGAAGGTTGACCGCGATAGCGGTGGATGAGGTGTCCTTTGGCACCCGCTACCACAACACGCGCCGCATTGACAGCGGATAAGCTGTTACCGTATTCAGATCATATCCCGTTACAACCAACCCATCAAACGGCAGTCTTTTCGGCTCCGTCCAATCTTTTTTTGATCCTTCGGCTCAGGTATACCACCGGGGTATCGCATAGCGACGTGACTATATATATCAGATATCCCGAAGCGCATATCTTAAGAAGAGTAACGGTATCGTATCTGCCGAAAAAAGCGGCAAAATTGAAGAGTACTATATTGAGCAGCTGTGAAGCAAGCGTTGAAGCATTGTTGCGCAACCACAAAAAGCGTCCGCTGTCGCCGCATTTTTTGCTCGTATAGCTCCACCACTTGTGATAGAGCCAGACGTCAAAACGTTGAACTATCGCATACACACCAAGGCTCGCAAGCATTATTCGCGGCGTCTGAGAGAAAACTCCCTTCACATACGCATAGGCGGTATCCTCCGCCGAGGGCGTATACAGGAGCCAGCTCTGAGAGATCGCCAAAAACACCACCGAGACGAATATCCCCAGATCCACCGCCCTGTCCGCCGCTTCCTTGCCCTCGTTCTCGCTCAGAACATCCGTTATCACGAAGGAGGCGGCAAAAAGCGTGTTCCCGAGCGTTTGCTCCATTCCGAAGGCATTCACGAGCATCATCACCTCGATATTTGACGCTATCGTGCACATAGCGGTCATAACGTAAAGTCCACTCCTTCCGAACAGCCTGTAAGCAAGGAGCACCAGACCAAATTCCGCTATCATACTTATTATGAGCAATAACTCATTCATTTCGTTTTACCCTTTCGTTTGTAAAAAGCTTGATCCCGACAAAAAAGAAAGGGACGCACTACGGCGTCCCAAAGTATCAAGCTTTTCCGTAGTTTTGTTTTAAGACAGGATGGTCACGAACTGTCTGTATTCCGTTCTGTGCGCCGGATTTACTGAAAACGGGAGCGATCAAGCTTAACGGGAAGCCCGGTGCGTGCGGACTCCACCATCGCAAGGCAGACCGAAACGGTAGTCGCGCCCTCCGCCCCTGTGGTGATGACAGGCTTGTCCGCCTCGATGATATCGCAGAACTCGCCTATCTCCTTGAGCGAATTATGGCTCGCAAGCTCCACCGGTATCTGTCTCGGCGTTCCTCCTGCGCGAACGACGCCCTCTTTGGTCACCTCAGCCTCGTAAAGCGTTATGTACGGCGTGGTATTGTCGCAGATGATAGTACCGAGAGAGCCGTAAAACAGCGTCCTCATAGTATAGTCGCGCTTGCAACCCACGGAGCACATCACCTTGCCCACGGCTCCGTTTTCAAACTTGAGCACGGAGATCGTGCAGTCGTTTATCGGCCAATCCGGAAGCATCTTGTGATTTGCGTACGCAAAGACCTCTGTCGGCTCCCCAACGGTAAATCTGAGCAGATCCACCGCGTGACAGCCGCCGCCGAGCACGGGATGACGGTCCGGATCCACTCTCCAATTCCCCTCTCCGCCAATCTCGCAGTAATCGTGAGCATATTCGCTCTCGGCAAAAAAGATCTCACCAATAGCTCCGCCGTCTATAAGCTCTTTAGCCTTAAGAAATCCCGGCGTATAGCGACAGACCTGACCTATCATCAGCTTTTTACCGGTGCGCTTTTCCGCCTCCATCATAGCAACGCAGTCCTCAACGCTCAGCGCCATCGGCTTTTCACAGAGAACGTGCTTGCCTGCATTAAGAAGAGTAACGGTTATATCGCGGTGCGTCTTATCCGGGGTAACTATCACAGCGGCGTCTATCTCCGGATCATCCGCCACCTGACGGTAGTCGGAATACAGCTTCACCTTGCCGCCAAGGTCGTATTTCTCCGCGGCATCGCTGAGATTTTTCGCATCGTTATCGCAAAGAGCCGCAAGCTTTATCTTCGGATTGTCAAGCGCACCCTTGATATGATACACCTGGGACATTACGCCCGTACCTATTATCGCAAGTCTTACCATTTTGTTTTTTCCTTTGCTTGTTTATTTATTCGCGGACACGGTGTCCGTGTACGGATATTATATCAAACTTCGCGGCACCGTGTCAATAGCTTTAACAAATTGTTTATCTGATAATATATACGCTCATTCCTCGATCTTAGCCTTGCGCGTATTGACCGCATGGAAGAACTCGGGATCAAACTTAAATCTGCGGTCGTACGTCATAAGACCGTTGACCTCCTGCTCCACGTCGTAGAGCTGAGTATAGCAGAAGCCGCAGATGCGCTCATCATCGAGCAGAACATCGGTAAGCCCCTTGTACCGCTCGAGAAATTCCTTTTCGTTCTCCGGTCCGCGACCGTAGCCCCAACCGTTCCCTCCGGAGACGTCCCACTTGATACCGCCGTATTCACTGACGAAATAGGGCTGTCCCTCGTATCTCTCGCGTCCCGGGAACGGATCGAGGAGCGTCTCGCCGTAATTTGCGGCAAATCTCCCCGGATCCTGCTCGTAATCGTGAGCATCGAATATATCTGTCACGATGTGCGGTCCGCCGCTGTTATCTATGCAGGGGCGGGTATGGTCTGCCGCCTTGGTGGCAAGATACGCAAGTCTAAGCAGACGCTCGTCCTGCGGACGATTGCCCCCGAGGGTGTGCTTGGGTGCCAGATCCCAAGCCTCGTTGAAGGGGCACCAACCGATGATCGACGGGTGGTTTTTGTCTCGCTCCACGGCCTCGAGCCATTCCGGCAGGAAGCTTCCGATGGTAGCGATATCGTCACCGTCAAGTCCCCAATTCGCGTGCTCGCCCCAAACGGTATATCCGAGCTTGTCCGCCCAATAGAGGAAGCGCGGCTCGAATATCTTCTCGTGCAGACGTGCGCCGTTGAAGCCGAGCTTCATTGAATTGATTATGTCAGCCTTGAGCGCCTCGTCCGACGGAGCGGTGTATATACCGTCCGGGTAGAAGCCCTGATCCAGCACCCAACGTCCGAATACGGACTTGCCGTTTATAAGGAACTTATTTCCCAAAATGGCGACCGTGCGAAGTCCGAAATAACCGTCGGCAGTGTCGGTAAGCTCCCCGTCGCGCTCAAGCTTAAAGACGACGCCGTACAGCCTGCCGGCTCCGCATTCCCAAAGGTGCGTCTCCGCAAGCGATATGGAAAGACTCTCGGAGTTAGCGGTAACCTTAGTCGTTGCGCTTCCCATCTCCTTGCCCTCGTACGAGGCAACAGCTGTGAGCGTAGCACCGACAGCCTCGGGCGTGAGCTTTACCGTAAGGGACGCAACTCCGTTCACTATATCGCTTTCGGTAAAGAAATTCTCCACTCTCGCGGCGCTCACAAACTCGAGCCAGACCGTCTGCCATATACCTGTGGTGCGCGTATAATAGGGACCGTGCGAATTATATACTCGGCTCTGCTTTCCGGCAGGCTGAGTGCAATCGCGCAGATAATCCTCGGCGGCAACGGTGATAATGTTCTTCCCTTCCGCGAGATATCCCGTGATATCAAAGCTGAACGAGGAATAACCGCCCTCGTGAACGCCTACTCGCTCGCCGTTCACGTAAACGGTAGCCTTATAGTCCACCGCGCCGAAATGCAGAAGGGTATTCTTGCCCTCGGCGCACCCCGGAAGCTCAAATTCGCGAAGATACCAGACGCAATTGTGGAAATCCGTGTTACCGATCCCGGAAAGCTTGCTCTCGGGACAGAACGGTACCGTTATCTCCCCGTCGAGCGATGTGCGCTTTGCGTATCCGTTATCAAAGCCCCTGACCGTCTCGTCAAACTCAAATTGCCATTTACCGTTCAAATTCATCCAATCGGCTCTGACGAGCTGAGGACGCGGATATTCGCTACGTGGAATGCTCATATGTTCATATCTCCTTTTTTGCATTTGTTTTAATGATCGAATTTTGCCGTGATGCCTTATTATAGCATACCGCCGCATATATGTCAAGAAATAAAACGATAATTTTCACGGTTTTTGAACGAGTAAACAATTTGTGAACAAAAGACATTTTAGACTCCACCTTTGTCACGGAACGCGACTGAGAGGGCACGCTTTTTTGCCAATAAGCCATCTCCGTCACGACTATAAGCCGTGCCACTTCTCCCCGAGCGAGAGGCTTTACTGCATAACTTAATATTTGTTCACACTTTATTAACTTATTCAAAAGCCGTGGTATCCGAAGCCTACGTCTTGACTTTTGACTCTATTTATATTATAGTGAAAAAAAGCGCAAAAACAATGGACAATATTACATAAAAGGTGTGAGATATGAGCAAGATAGATGTTTCTGACTCTTTCGTGAGATTTAAAGGAAAGGAAAAGGCCGTCGCATTTATAACGGACGACGGACGCCCTTTTGCCTTCCCCAGCGGGCAATGTCATCAACTTAAGGATTGAAAAGACGCGGTTTTAGGTAAAGCAGTGCTTATTCAAACCCTGTCGGAGATGAAAAATGTTTGTATGTGGAGTGATTTCTTTAAGAATAACCGCGTGAAATGTGTTTGATATTCCGTTCTCGGTAACATGCGTTTCGTAGGGCGGGGATTTATCTCATAAGTGGGAACTTAAGCGCTAAGATGTAAACCTTTAATTAAAATCTGTACGTTCGGCAATCCCTCAGTCGCCTTCGGCGCCAGCTCCCTTTACACAAGGGAGCCT
>CAZMWM010000125.1:0-4871 GCA_964570105.1 uncultured Lachnospiraceae bacterium
AATACTCATATGTTCCTCCGACTATACTCATCTACCATATATTATACACGATTTCGTTTAGCTTGTCAATGATTTTTATTAGCTTATTCTGCAAAAATGCTTCAAATTTTATTTTCATAATGAAGAACGCAAATGGTCTGTTCGGAGTATTTGTCTTTTCTTTGTTTTATCCGACGTGAATTTTGGGGGTGAAACAGAAAACTCCATCACAGACTTTCGTCCAAGATGGAGTTTTTGTCATATTCGGTTTGTGAGATTTCTCCGTTAAGCCGGACGGTCTTTTGGTATCGCTCTGTTTTTTTGGGGGGCGGCGCTACGGAGCCGGTCAGTCGCCGTCCTTTGCTCTGTTCTTGAGCGTTCCGACGATATCTATCCTTATCATTGCGGTGACTATGGAGGCTATGGTAAGTGCTTCGCCTATCGCTCCGGCGTAGGATGATGAGACCAAGTTATATATCAGCCAGCAGATGCTCGTGGGCAGGGTTATGCAACGTATGACTCGGGTGTTTTTAATTCCGTACGCCACCGTCGTGCCTATCTTTGCGGCTATGATCATTATACTGATCGGACCTTGCCACGTGAGCGCTCCGAATACGGCGAAGGCGACGCTGAACAGTATCTGGAACGCAAAGTTGCTCTTGTCCTTCTTTACGCGATATGCGAACAGAAGATTTCTCGTCGAGCCGACCAAATTCATAGCGCATCCGGTATAAGCGCCCAGAAGCGCGTACTGAAATGCGAATATCAGCTCGTTTGCGGTCTTGAAGCGCATTATCTTATCGTGAGCCTTGCATTGAAAGGCTATTATTGAAAATATCAGTCCTATGTAACCGATCATCTGTGTTATAACGGAGAATGTGTCCATATTTATGACCATACCTTTCTAAATCAAACTTTTTCCTTTTTTTGTTCATCCGCTCTTGACAAACCGCGATAATAATATTATAATACAATCAAAACGAAATGCAATACTCGGCGTAAATGTTGATAAACGATCATTTTCGATCATTTGTGCATTTTGGACGTAACGCTTGAAGGGGAGAATAAAGGATATGAAGGAGCAAAGATGGGAGCGGATACTTTCTATGCTGGAAAAGGACAGCTACGTCTCGGTACAGAAGCTTTCCCGAACGCTGTATGTCAGTCCTCCGACCGTTAGGCGCGATCTTACGGAGCTTGAAAAGCGCGGACTTATAATAAGAAATCACGGCGGCGCAAAGCTACCGAGCGACGGTCACAGCGAGATACCGGTCGGTTTTCGCAATTCCTTCAAGGTGAATGAAAAAAGAAGGCTCTGCGAAAGCGCCGCCGCGCTCGTTCACGACGGTGACGTCATATATATAGATCCGTCAACTACTTTTTGCCACCTTTCCGATTATATCTCGGAGCGCAAGGGCATAATAGCCGTTACGAGCAGTATCTCCACCGCCGTTTCGCTCGTTGAAGCCGGGATACGCACGTTTTGCACCGGTGGGGAGCTTGGAAACGTAAGTATGTCATTCGTAGGCTCGCGCGCAGAGGATTTCGTCAGGGATTTCAATTTCGACATCGCTTTCTTTTCCGCGTACGGCATAAACGGGCGAGGTATGATAGTTGATACCAACGAATTTGAGATAACGCTCAGGCGAGCGGCGATGAAGAACAGCAAGAAAAATGTTTTCGTTTGCAGTGGAGAGAAGTTTTCGCTGGATACTCCCTTCAATCTTGCGCCGCTGTCGGAAATGGACGTTATAATTACCGATGCGACCGTTCCCGAATATTGCGACGTAAAAAAGGAAAAGATAATATACGCGCTCCCTATGCCGTCAGACGGCTCGTCCGACGGCTTGTCAGACGGCGGCGAAAATAATTAAACAAACTGTCTTGACAAGCGCATCAAGGTGTGATATAATAAACGGGTAAGAAAAGATCACGGAGCGGTCGCCGTATATTCGGAGACTGTCTTGCCGCAAGGAGCGGCGGAGGGGAACGTTATGCGTCCTTTAAATCAAGCAACTATGGAATCGATACGCGACTGTATCGCGGAAAATACCTGCTACGACGGGGAATGTCTCACGCTCCGTTCCATCGCGCTCCGCACGGGCATACCTTATCAGACCGTCGGTTATTATCTCAAAAAGATGATCGAGAGCGGCGAGCTTGAGACGGACGGGCGGTACGGATATCAGTTTTCCAGCCGCAAACCGAAATTGCACAGGAGCTATCGCGTCATAGAGATGGTCGGGCGTATTCCCTGCGGTCAGCTCAATATAGCCGAGGACGATATCCACGAATATATGCAGTTTCCCGAGGAGATGTTCGGGAGCGGTGATTATTTTGCGCTCACTGCTCACGGTGAGTCTATGATAGATGCCGGTATCGAGCCGGGCGACATCGTTATCGTGCGGCGTCAGAATACGGCGGAGCCGGGGCAGATAGTGGTGATGCTCTCCACCGAATTTACAGACTCGGGGGTGACATTGAAGCGGTATTATCCCGAGCCGGAAAAGCACAGGATACGGCTTCACCCGGAAAACTCCTCGATGGAGGACATATATATCACCGAAGGCGTGATACAGGGCGTGGCGGAAAGAGCCGTAAGAGTGAGCAAGCTTACATAGCTTCGGATATATCCGAGGCTTGATAAGAAAGGATACGGTCATTTATGAATGATATCATCGATACCTCCGCGCTGTTCAAGCTCGGATACGGATTATACACCGTTACCGCAAGAGAGGGAGATAAGGATAACGCTCTGATACTCAATACGGTGATGCAGGTGTCGGAGCGTCCGCTCCGCGTAGCGGTCTCGGTCAATATGTCGAACTATTCGTACGGTATGATACGCCGTACCGGTGCTATGAACGTGTGCTCTATCACCGAGGCGGCGGACTTTGAGCTGATAAAGCGATTTGGCTTTGTGAGCGGAAGGGATAAGGATAAGCTTGAGGGAGTGGCGTTCACGCGCACGGCGAACGGGCTTGCACTGCCCGTCGGCGCGTATAACGCGGTGATATCGCTTAGGGTGGAGGAGTGCGTGGAGATCGGAAGCCACGGGCTGTTCATATGCTCGGTTACCGAGGCGAAAACGCTCGGTGATGCCCCGTCGATGACGTACGCGTACTATCACTCAAATGTCAAGCCGAAACCGGCGCAAAGCTCGGACGACGCGGTAGATCCCGAGAAAAAGCCCAAAAAATACGTGTGCAAGGTCTGTGGATACGTGTACGAGGGGGAAGAACTGCCGTCGGATATCGTGTGCCCTTGGTGTAAGCACGGAGCGGAGGCTTTTGAGCCGATGGAGTGATCGGCTCGGGCGGAAAAGGGACGGTCTAAAATAAATATACGGATAATGTAAAACAGTAATGTAGAAAGGAAGCTTTTGCGCAAGCGGAGCATGGTTTTGAAAATGGGAGCTTTTAAGGTGACCGACAGCGTTTTTTGTGTTGGGGTAGAGGATGCGAACAGGCGTCTCTTCGAAGGACAGTACGAAACTCCGAAGGGGATGTCGTATAATTCGTACGTTATAATGGATGAAAAGATAGCAGTAACCGATACGGTGGATGCGGAGCTTGGCGATGAGTGGATGGATAACGTCCGCGCGGTCTTGGGAGAACGTGAGCCGGACTATCTGGTGATACACCATATGGAGCCGGATCATTCGGCTAATATTCGGAGATTTACCGCGTCGTACCCGAATTGCACCGTGGTCGCAGGTGCTCGCGCCTTTCCGATGATGGCGCAGTTTTACGGAGATGACCATGCGTCCGCTCGGATAGAGGTCGGTGACGGCTCGCAGCTGGTGCTCGGAAAACATACGTTGAATTTTATAGCCGCTCCTATGGTGCATTGGCCTGAGGTGGTGCTCTCGTACGAGCAGAGCGAGGGGATACTTTTTTCTGCCGACGCATTCGGAAAATTCGGTGTGCCGAGCTTGGATGACGGAGAGGATTGGGCAGACGAGGCAAGACGGTATTATATCGGAATAGTCGGAAAGTACGGTGCTCAGGTCGGGGCGCTCCTGAAAAAGGCGTCCGCGCTTAAGATAGATGTCATCTGTCCTCTTCACGGTCCGATGCTCAGAGGGGATATCGGGCGTTACATAGGACTGTACGACGTATGGTCCTCGTATGCTCCCGAAAAGTCGGGGGTGCTGATAGCTTGCGCCTCCGTGTACGGCAATACCGCGAAAGCCGCGGCAATTCTCGCAGAAAAGCTCAGATCGGCAGGGTGCGAGACCGCGATCGTTGATCTCACATCGGACGATAAGGCTCAGGCGGTGGCGCTGGCGTTCAAATACGATCGCACGGTGCTTGCATCGGTGACGTACAACGGAGACATCTTCCCGTGTATGCGCGAATTTCTGAATGCTTTGTGTGAGCGCGGCTTCAAGAAACGCGCCGTCGGTCTGATAGAAAACGGAAGCTGGGCACCCGTTGCGGCTAAAAAGATGCGCACGGCGCTTGAGAGCTGCTCTGAGCTTGACTTGCTCGGAAGCGTTACCGTACGCTCGGCGCTGAATGATGCATCGCTTGCAGAGCTTGACACTTTGGCAAATTCTCTGCTTGAACGCGGTAAATGACCGATCATCAACGAAATATGCCATTAACAAACAAACGACCGCCGGGCATTAAGCTCGGCGGTCATTTGTTAATAAGTCTATTTTAAGTTTTTCAGAAAGCGGCGCGCGGCGCGGTTTTGTGTAATGATTGCAATTTTGAGTATTGACAAAAAGCGTCGAATGATGTATAATCGATATCGGACGAAAGTCCCTTGGGAACACAATAAACGGTGGCGGTCTGCTCCTTTCCGCGTTTGACACAACGCGAGAGGAACATCTTTGCTCCTTTCGCGAATAAAACGAAAGGAGATGGTGCTATATGAATTATCAT
>CAZMWM010000126.1:0-4798 GCA_964570105.1 uncultured Lachnospiraceae bacterium
GCACAGAGGTCGGAGAGTGGGCAGTCGGTGCATTTTGGGGAGCGAGCGGAGCAAACATCTCTGCCGAAGAGGATGATGCGGTGGCAGAAATCGGACTGCTCCGACGGTGGGAGGAGGGGCGAGAGGGTGTTTTCCGTGCGTAGCGGATCGCTCCCCGTCTCTGTCAGTCCGAGCCGTGCGGATATCCTTATGCAGTGTGTATCCGCAACTATGCCGCCAAGTCCGAATATATCGCCTCTTATTAGATTTGCTATCTTTCTGCCGACGCCGGGAAGGGCGAGAAGCTCCTCCATATCCGACGGTACCTCTCCACCGTGTCGGTCGATGAGCATACGGCAAGCCGCTTTCAGCTGTGCCGCCTTGGTCTTATATAAGCCGCAGGAACGAACGGCGTTCTCAAGCTCGGTGATATCCGCATCCGCCATAGCGTCCACGCTTGGGTACAGGCGGAAAAGCTCGCGGCAAACCTCGTTTACTCGCCTGTCCGTGCACTGTGCGGACAGACGCGCCATCACGAGCAGCTTCCACGGATCTCCGCCGTATTCGAGTGCGCAGACGGCTTCGGGGTACAGCGCTTTGAGTCTTTGATTTATCGCGTCAGCTCTTTCTTTGTTCGTCATATCAGCGGTCGTGCTCCGCAAGGCTCTGCAAGGTCGAAATAGCTTATCTTAAATTCTCTTTGAAGCAGATCGAAGAGCCTAAAGACCGGAAGTCCGACCACGTTCAGGTAGTCGCCCTCTATCCCGGCGGCAAATATCGCGGCTTTGCCCTGTATGCCGTATCCGCCTGCCTTGTCGTACGGCTCATCCGTGAAGATATAGCTCTCTATCTCGCTGTCGCTCAGCCTTCTGAAGCTTACGAAGGTCTCCTCGTGCTCGGTCACGGCACGGTCGCCGAGTATCACCGTGATGCCGCTGATGACGCTGTGCTTCTTTCCCGAGAGCAGTCTCAGCATCTCTCGCGCATCATCCTTGTCTTTTGGCTTTCCGAGTATCCTCCCGTCGCATACTACCACGGTATCCGCGGCTATTATAAGTCTGTCGGGTACCGGGGCAGGGTGCGAGCCGAGGTGCGAAAGGACTGCTTGGGCTTTGCGCAGTGAGACGGTCTCGGCGTATTTGAACGGGGCTACGGGCGTGCTCAGCGTTTCGTCCGCGTGGCTGACCGCCACCTTGAACGGGATGCCGAGACCGCTCAGTATCTCTTGGCGCCTTGCGGATCGGGATGCAAGTATTATCTCCATTTCGGTAAGCTCCTTTTCGTGGGCAGAGCTGTGCTTGCGCTTATTTTTTAAGCTTTGCTTCGGTCTTGAGTCTGGTCTGGGTGTCGAGTATCTTTTTGCGGAGACGGATATTTTTCGGTGTTACCTCGACAAGCTCGTCGGAGGCTATGAACTCTATGGCTTGTTCGAGTCCGAGCTGACGGGGAGGGGTAAGGATGAGCTTTTCGTCTGCTCCGGACGAACGTATGGCGGTGAGGTGCTTCTGCTTGCAAACGTTCACGCAGATATCGCCCATTTTCGGATTTTCACCGACTATCATACCCTCGTATACGGCGGCTCCGGTGGTGATGAACATATCGCCTCTGTCCTGAACGGAATACAGCGCGTACGCGGTCGCCTCGCCCTTTTCGGAGGCAACGAGAGAGCCTGTGTATCTGGTGCTGATCTCACCTTGGAAGGGGATATAGCTGTCGAATACGCTGTTCATTATGCCTTCGCCGTGCGTATCGGTCATAAATTCGCTTCTGTATCCGAACAGGCAACGCGACGTGACTGTGTATATTATCCTCATTCTGTCGCCGTGCTGTCCCATATCCACGAGCACGCCCTTACGGGAGCCGAGCTTTTCCATTACCGCACCCATATACGTGTCCGGAACGTCGATGATGACGCGCTCGGCAGGCTCGGTGCGTCTGCCTTCGGCGTCCGTCTTGAACAGGACTCTGGGGGCGCTTACGAGCATCTCGTAGCCCTCGCGGCGCATATTTTCGAGCAGTATCGACAGATGCATCTCGCCGCGTCCGGCAACAAGGAAGCTGTCTGTTGTTTCGCCGTCGCGTACGCGAAGCGAAACGTCCTTTAGCGTTTCTCTGTAAAGGCGGTCTCTGATCTGACGCGAGGTGACGAATTTGCCTTCTTTTCCGGCGAACGGACCGTCGTTTACCGAGAAGGTCATCTCGATAACAGGCTCGCTTATCTTGACGAACGGGAGCGCTTCGGGCGTCGCTACCTCGGTTATGGTATCTCCGATGGAGATGTTTTCCGCTCCGGAGAAGCAGATTATATCGCCGACGCTTGCGCTCTCGCACGGAACGCGGCTCAGAGCTTCGAATTGGTACATCGATACTATCCTCGTTCTTACCGGGGACTTGTCCGGCGTGTGGTAGTTTACGATGCAGACCTCTTGATTTTGACGGATATTTCCGCGCTCGATGCGTCCTATGCCTATCCTTCCGACAAACTCGTTATAGTCTATGGAGGACACGAGAAGCTGGAGAGGCTCGTCCGGCTCGCCTTCGGGCGCGGGGATATAGTCAACTATCTTGTCAAAGAGCGGCTTTAAGTCCGTTCCCGGAACGTCTGCCGAAAGGGAAGCGGTTCCTGCGCGTCCCGAGCAGAAGAGCATCGGACTGTCGAGCTGCTCGTCGGTCGCGTTCAGCTCCATAAGAAGCTCGAGCACCTCGTCCTGTACCTCGTCGAGACGGGCGTCGGGGCGGTCTATCTTGTTGATGACGACTATTACTCTGTGCCCAAGCTCCAGAGCGCGCTCAAGCACAAATCTGGTCTGGGGCATAGGACCTTCGGCGGCGTCAACGAGCAGAAGAACGCCGTTCACCATCTTGAGTATACGCTCGACCTCGCCGCTGAAATCGGCGTGACCGGGGGTGTCGATGACGTTGATCTTTATTCCGTTGTAATGTATGGACGTGTTTTTGGCAAGTATGGTGATACCTCTTTCGCGCTCTATGTCACCGCTGTCCATAACGCGATCCTCGGTGGCTTGATTTTCGCGGTATGCGCCTCCCTGCTTCAGCATTTCGTCGACCAGCGTCGTCTTGCCGTGGTCAACGTGGGCGATTATGGCGATGTTTCTAAGATCCTCTCTGACCATATCTATATCGTTCCTTTCTCGGATAGATTTACTGTCTGTACGGCTCGTACCGTAAGCAATGTAAGCAATAAATAATATTATAACTCAAAAACGGCTTTCTGTCAACATATAATAGAAGGAAAATCAAACCGAAAACAAAAGTTTTTTTCTGAGGTTTTTTGTAATATTTGCAGTAAGAGAGATCTCGGGAGCGTTTTGGAGCGTCAAATGATCGGTCGAAATAGTTAACAAAATGAAAACTTAAAAAAAATATTGAAAAAGGTATTGACATTTTTCCGATTTTGTATTATAATACTCAAGCAACAGAAGTTAGGACCATTAGCTCAGTTGGTCAGAGCTCTCGGCTCATAACCGATAGGTCTTAGGTTCGAGTCCTAAATGGTCCACCAGAAAATTCTCGGGAGCGTCAGCGACCGAGAATTTTTACTTATTACTTCTTCACTATTACCTCTTACTTATTACTTCCCTTATCCGCTCCCGAGGATTTTGAAGTAATAAGTAATAGTGAATAGGTAAGAAGTAGAAGTGACAACGGTTAAGTAACAACGCTTAAAATTGAGTGTTGCCTACCCCTTGCTTTAAAATAATTTCCGGAGTGTAGCGACGGAAATTTTCTTCTTTTTACTTCTTCACTCTTACCTCTTACCTATTACTTCATTTTTTGGGAGACGGAAATGGAAACAAAGACGCCCGTAAAGATAATATTCGATACCGACATAGGCGGAGACTGTGATGACGCCGGGGCGCTGGCGATGTTGCATCGGCTCTGTGATATGGGTGAGGCGGAGCTTTTGGCGGTCACGCACTGCTACAGCTCGCCGTACGTTGCCGGTTGCATAGACGCCATTGACCGATATTACGGCAGAGAAGTGCCGGTCGGGATCAATTATGCCATTTGCGAGAGCGGTCGCGGAGTGTATGCAGGTGCGCTTTGTGACGGTTTTCCGAACAGATATCCTGCGAGCGTATACGGGACTGCTTCCGCGGCACCGGACACTCTTGCCGTCCTGAGAAAGACCTTGGCGGATGCTGACGACGGCAGTGTCGTGTTAGTGGTCACGGGTTGGCTCACCTCGATGGAAAGATTGGTCATGAGCGGAGCGGACGGGATATCGGAGCTTACCGGTAAGGAGCTGATAGCGAAAAAGATCGCCCGTACGGTGGTTATGGGAGGTAGATTTTTCGAAACGTGGCCGATGATCATATACCCCGACGGAAACGCGTCCGGCACGCCCGTCACTTGGGAATGGAACATCCGAGCGAGCGGAGCGCGTGCGGCGCAGACGGTCTGCCGCGAGTGGCAGGGGGAGCTTGTGTTTTCAAGCTATGAGATCGGAGCTTATATAAAGACTATGGTGGGATACCCGTCGCGTGCCGAGGAGGGGGATCCGGTCGCCCTTGCGTACGGTCTGCACAATCAAGGCAAGGGGCGGTGCAGTTGGGATCACACAGCGATGCTTGAAGCGGTGCGTCCCGGAAAGTATTGGAATTACCACGAGTTCGGCAGGATCACGGTCGGAGACGATCTTGTGACGCGTTGGGAACGGGACGAAGGTTGCCGCCATACTTATCTGATGCCGAAGGCGGATCACGAGGATATCCGACGCGTGATAGATGACATAGTTGACGGTGTGGGATCCCCAAAGACGCGGTAGATCCCCGATAAAACTCAAAAAGCTCTGCCC
>CAZMWM010000127.1:0-4790 GCA_964570105.1 uncultured Lachnospiraceae bacterium
GACAGTTTAAGTTTACATCTTAGCGCGTAACGTGACGTAGTCACGCTACGCATTGACCGCGGTATCGTAAAAGCCGGACTCCACCTTCCAACACATACAACATCACAAAAGGAACGAGATACAATGAGATTTGACATAATTACGCTGTTTCCCGAATGTATAGATAATATGCTCAACGTAAGCGTGATCGGAAGAGCGCGGAAAGCCGGAATACTTGATATACGGGCGCACGACCTGCGCGATCATTCCGAGGATAAACACCGACGCGTCGACGACACACCGTGCGGCGGAGGAATGGGAATGCTGATGAGCGTACCGCCTATCGCCGCATGTCACAGAGCCATCGCCGCCGAAGCCCCTGCTCTGCGCACGCGTACGGTCTATATGTCACCTCAAGGCAGAACGCTGACGCAATCAGTCGCCGAAGAGCTTGCCGCTTACGAGCGGATAATAATACTTTGCGGACACTACGAAGGAGTAGACCGCAGAGCGGTCGAGCTGTTCTGCGACGACGAGATATCCGTCGGCGATTACGTGCTCACCGGCGGGGAGCTTCCTGCGTGTATACTCGTCGATTGCATCTCCAGAATGCTCCCTGGAGTGCTTTCGGATGAGGAATGCTTTGAGCAGGAAAGCTTTATGAACGGTCTGCTCGAATATCCCCAATACACGCGCCCGATAGATTTCGAAGGACACCGCGTCCCGGACGAGCTGCTCTCCGGAGACCACGCCGCCATCAAGCGTTGGAGATACGAGAAAGCCTTGGAGCTTACCCGAAAAAAACGTCCCGAGCTACTTTAAAAAGCATCCGCCGCTGACCGTTATTGCCACGGTCAGCGGCGGATGCTTTATTTGTTTTCGAAGTGTATTTCTCGGGGATCTACCGCGTGATCGAACTTATTTTGATCTGATGTCAGCTCCGAGAAGCTTCGAAAGCTTCTTTATCGAAGAGTTGGCGACCGTCTCTATCTCAGCCGAGGTAAGCGTTTTCTCATCCGAGCCGATCACGAGACGCACAGTGACAGATTTCTTGCCGTCGGGCACCTGCTTACCTCTGTATTCATCGACGAACCTCACCTCGCGAAGAAGTGCGCCCTCGGAATGCTTTCCGAGCAGAACGGAATGTATCTCTTCCCATTTCACCGATGCGTCCACGATGAACGAAATATCGTAATCTATCATCGGATACTCGGGCATATGCACAAATTTGTTCGTGCGCGAGCGGAACGGCACGAAGGCGTCCATATCAAGCTCGACCAGCACGGCGGACAGCACCTTTATACCGCACTCCAGCGCATTCTTTTTCGCGAGCAGAGCGATATTTCCCACTATCCTCTCACCGATGCAGATATTCTGCCAGACCACATTGTCCGCCCAATACGGTTTTTTCTTCTGCACGAACGTAAAGCCTTCCATATGCGTATATCTCGGCATCATACCGATAACGCCCTTTGCGCGGCGGAAGAGACCGGATATATCCTCTCCCTTACCGACGAAGGCGCATCCCAAGCCTCTGCTTTGGCTCGGAAGCCGTTCGTTGCGGTAATTCTCCGTATAATCGACATCCTTGAATATCTGCGCTTCCTCGAAGATAGCAAATTCGTCGAAGCTTCTTTCATTCTTAACGATAGCCTTGCAGATATTCGGAAGCATTGAGGAACGGATATACCTTTCCTCCGGAGACGGCGGCGTGGCAAGCGCAAGTATCCCTTCCTCTGACGGAAGGATAGCGCGTACGCACTCCTCGCTCATCCAAGGATACGTAAATATCTCCTGCATATCACAGCGGAATGCTAAATACTCCTTGATCCTGCGCACAAGGTCGGTTTCCGGCTGATTCACCGCGCCGTCGAAGGTAGCGGTTATGCGCGTCGCCTCGAAATTCTCGTAGCCGTACATACGGGCGACCTCTTCCATTATATCGGCTTTTATCGAAACGTCACCGGTAGAACGCCAGCTCGGAACGACTATATGCATACTGTCGTCGGTAAACGTTACCTCAAACCCAAGAGCCTCGAGCTTCTTTGACACCGTTTCCCGAGGGATACGCATACCGAGCCTTCTGTCGAGCCATTCAAGCCCCACGTCTATCTCCTTGCGCTCGGTCTTTTTTGGATATACGTCGCTGAACGCAGTGACCTTCATATCAGGATAAAGCTCCGAGAACAGCTTCATGGCAAGTGAAAGAGCAAGCTCGCAACGCTCCGCGTCGATAGCTTTTTCATAACGCGACGAAGCCTCCGTGCGGTTATCGTAACGCAGAGCCGTCCTTCTGACACCGCGCGACTCAAAGTTTGCTACCTCGAGTATCACCCCGTCGGTCGACGGAAGCACAGAATCCTTTTCACCGCCCATAACTCCGGCAAGCGCCACCGCGCCCTCCGAGTCACTTATCACCAGATCGTCCTCGCAAAGCTCCAGCTCCTTATCGTTCAAAAGCTTGAGCTTCTCACCGTTTTCCGCGTGGCGGACGGATATATACCCGGATATCATATCCGAGTCAAACACGTGCGTCGGCTGTCCGACGGCAAGCATAACGTAATTCGAAATATCGACGAGCGCGTTTATCGGACGCATACCGACTCTCCAGATGCGGCTCTGCATCTCAAACGGCGACGGCTTTACACAAAGCCCGTCTATCTTGGCACCTATATATCTCGGGCATCTTTCAACGTCCTCTATCCGCACGTCAAAGTCCGCGACCGCATCGGGCGTATACCCGTCGAGCGGCGCGAGCGGAAGCCCGTACAGGGCGGCTATCTCACGTGCGATACCGTAATGTCCCCAAAGGTCGGGGCGGTTGGTCATAGACTTATTGTCTATCTCGAGGATTATATCGTCAAGCCCCAGAACTTCAGCCAAAGGCTCCCCGGGAGCGGCATCGAAGCTTGACAGATCCATGATCTCATGATCGTCATTTACGGGGAACAGCGCGTCAAGCCCTACCTCGACCGCGGCGCATATCATTCCGAAGCTCGGAACACCGCGTAGCTTGGTATTTTTGATCTCCACAGGCTCGCCCTCTCCGTGCCAACGCACCGTAGCACCGGGACAAGCGACCACGACCTTCATTCCGACCTCAAGATTACTTCCGCCGCAAACGATGTCCTTCACATCCCCGTCGCCGATATCCACGCGGCAAACGCGAAGCTTATCCGCATTCGGATGCGGAAGCACCTCCCTGATAACGCCAACGACTATACCGTCAAAGCGTCTCGCAAGCTCTTCCGCTCCCTCGACCTCGACCGTCGACATAGTAAGGTCGTAAGCAAGCCTTTTCAGATCCATTCCGTCGGGCAGAGCTACATAATCCTTGATCCAATTCAAAGATAATTTCATACCGTGATATCCATATCCCCCGAAGATGACGGGGGCTTCCTTTCTTGCGTGCTTCTAAGGCTCAATGGAACTGCTTCAAAAATCTGAGATCGGTGCTGTGGAACAGGCGCACGTCATCCACACCGTAACGCATCATTACGAGCCTGTCCAGCCCAATATTGACATAAAATCCGGTGTACTCGTCCGGATCGAGACCTGCGGCGCGAAGCACGTTCGGGTGCGGAGTTCCGCCCGGCATTATCTCTATCCAACCGACGTGCTTGCAGACACTGCAACCCTTACCTCCGCACACGAGACAGCCCATATCTATCTCAAAGCCCGGCTCCACGAATGGGAAAAATCCGGCTCGCATCCTGACGGGAACGTCCTGACCGAACACCTTTGAAAGTATGCTCTTTATCATCACCTTACCCGCGGTATAGGTGAAATCCTTATCCACGATCAGAGCCTCGTATTGGAAGAAAGCTCTTTCGTGACGCGCGTCGGTGGTCTCGTTCCTGTAAACTCTTCCGGGGTACACGAAACGGTACGGCGGCTTATGCGTGAGCATATAACGAACACTGTCTCCGGTGAGATGCGGACGCAAGCAAAGCTTCTCGTTTGCTTCGCCCTTATCGTGTCCCTCGAGCCAATAGGTGTCCATGCTCTCTCGCGCAGGATGGTTGGGAGGAAAATTAAGATTGTCAAAGGCGTAATATTCGCTGGTTATCTCCGGACCTTGAAAGATCTCAAAGCCCATCGAGCGAAATGCGTCGTTGAGGTCGTAGCACATCTGAGTAATGGGGTGAAGTCCTCCGCTCCTCGGCTCAAGCCCCGGAAGCGTACAGTCAAAATCCGGCGAGACCTCGGACGCCTTGAGTCTCAGCTCCTCGCGCCTGCCCTCAAGCTGTTCGCTGAGCAAGCTCTTGACGCGGTTGACCGCTTTACCCATTTCGGGACGCAGAGATACCTCCAGCTTCGGTATCTCCTTGAGAAGCTCCGTGATAGCGCCGGCTTTGCCGAGAAGCGCTCCCTTCACCTCCTGAAGCTCATTTTCCGTCTGAGCCTTCTGTATCTTTTCCGCTCCGCCGCGGAGCAGAGCCTCTAATCTTTCCTTCATCTTGTGTTATGACCGTTCCTTTCCGTCAATACCGCACGAAAGCTCCGAGCTTACCCGCGGCAACGTTATGTTCGTTCTTATCTGCGACCGACCGCATAAAAAGTATTATATCACTTTCATAGGCGCGTGTCAACATATATCCAAAATAATTTTCAGCAATAATTTCACGAATAATTTTCATCCACAAGCAACTGTCCCCGTTACAATTCAAGCAGTTTGTTGAATGAAAGTTAAAAATAATTTGCGAAACGCAGATGATACCGTAGGGCGGCTTGTCTCATAAATGGGAACTTTCGTTTTTACAATCCCTCAGTCAGCAAAGCTGACAGCTCCCTTTACACAAGGGAGCCTA
>CAZMWM010000128.1:0-4690 GCA_964570105.1 uncultured Lachnospiraceae bacterium
GGACCGCGGTAGCGGTGGATGAGGTGTCCATACAGTTGCCTTCAGCAACTGTATGGCATAGCGCTTAAGTTCCCACTTATGAGATAAGCCCCCGCCCTACGAAAGCTCCGTAGTTTCTGCTTAAATCTCATTGTGATAATGCGAAATCGCGACAGAATTTAATTTCTTAAGTTTCCATTTATGGGACGGCGCCCCCTCGCGTTGCATATTCGGGAGCGAAAGTGCGCACGGTGATAAAATGTTTATTATTTAGTGCGGAAAAACTGTTGCTTTTTTTTCGTATTCGGTGTATAATACTCTACGGTACATACGCTCGGTACATACATTATACTACACATTCGCTTGGATTGGAATAGCAAAACCGATAATTTTAAAAAAAGTTAAAATATACGGCACACAAAGGAAGTATCATTGACTATGGATATCATAAAAAACGCCCAAAGAATAGTTTTAAAGGTCGGCTCGTCCACTCTTACTCACGAAAACTTCAAAATGGATCTCAGACGCATAGAAAAGCTCTGCCGAGTCCTTTCCGATCTTAAGAATATGGGAAAGGAGATAGTTCTCGTTTCCTCGGGAGCTATCAGCGCCGGCGTTGCCAAGCTCGGGCTGGATCACCGCCCTGCCTCGACCGAAGGGAAACAGGCTATGGCGGCTGTCGGGCAATGTGAGCTTATGCGCATATACGAGCACTTTTTCTCGATATTCGGGCATACCGTGGGACAGATGCTCCTGACCAAGGAGGTAATGGACAGTCCCGTGGCTCACAAAAACGCGGAAAACACCTTTCGAACATTGCTTGGGATGAACTGTCTGCCCATAGTAAACGAAAACGACAGCATCTCCTTTGACGAGATAGAGTTTGGAGACAACGACACCCTCTCGGCGTGCGTGGCGTTGATATGCAAAGCCGACGCGCTCATCATACTCAGCGACATAGACGGTCTTTACGACGCCGATCCCCATACGCATCCGGACGCCAAGCTGATATCCACCGTTCCGTGTATCGACGACAGCATCATGGCTTGCGCCGGCGACAGTGCTTCGAATCGCGGCACCGGGGGGCTTATAACCAAGCTCAGAGCCGGAAGGCTGGTCACCGAATCGGGCATACCGATGTTCATAGTGAACGGTGAGGAGCCGGGGATACTTTACGAGCTTCTTGAGGGCAAGCAGGTCGGTACATATTTTATGGCAAGGTGAAAGACGGTCTTATATAAGGAGAGGTGCTATGAATATCGATAATACGGAATACGTAAGACACATATGCGAGGCGGCAAAGAAAAGCTCGGCGGAGCTGTACGGAGCGTCGACCAAGCAAAAGAACGCGGCTCTTGACGCCATAGCCAAGGCGCTCACGGCTAATACCTCCGCTATCCTTGCGGCAAACGAGCTTGATATCCGAGATGCGGACGCCAACGGAGTCCCCTCGGTGATGATAGACCGCCTCCGCCTTACGGAGGAGAGGATATGCGGTATCGCCAACGCCGTGCGCGAGCTTATCGCTCTTGGCGATCCCATAGGAAGCGGAGAGATATGGACGCGCCCGAACGGTCTTAAGATCGAGCGCGTAAAGGTCCCGCTCGGCGTGATCGCGGTGATATACGAAGCGCGTCCGAATGTCACGGCGGACGCCGCGGCGCTGTGCATCAAGAGCGGAAACGCCTGCGTTCTTAGAGGAGGACGCGAGGCTATGAATACGAACGGCAAAATAGTGTCCGTTATGAGAGACGCACTGGTCAGTCGCGGATTTTCTCCCGACTGCATAGGCTTTATAGATACCGCGGATCGCGCCGCTACCAACGCGCTTATGAATATGCGAGGTCTCGTTGACGTCCTTATACCGCGCGGCGGAAAGGGACTGATACGCGCCGTTACCGAGAATGCATCTGTACCGGTGATAGAAACGGGAGCCGGAAATTGCCATATATACATCGATGAGTATGCGGATACGGACAAAGCGCTAAGTATAGCGATCAACGCCAAGGCTTCGCGTCCGTCCGTCTGCAACGCCGTTGAGACTATGCTGGTGCACCGCGCCGTCAGTGAGCGCTTTTTGCCGCTGTTTGCCGCCGAAGCCGAGAAATACGGTATAGAGATACGCGGATGCGCCGAGACTCTCGCCTTGGTACCGAACGCCGTCTCCGCAACGGAGGACGATTGGAGCACGGAATATAACGACCTTATCCTTGCGGTAAGGGTGGTTGGAGATATAGACGAGGCTGTCGGACATATAAACAGATACACGACAGGTCACAGCGAAGCGATCGTGACCGAAAACACGGGAGCCGCGCGGTACTTCGTGTCGCATATCGATTGTGCGGCGGTATACGTGAATGCCTCCACGCGCTTTACGGACGGCGGCGAATTTGGCTTCGGCGCTGAGATAGGCATCTCCACGCAGAAGCTTCACGCGCGAGGTCCTATGGGGCTGGAGCAGTTGACAACCGTGAAGTATATAGTTAACGGTGACGGTCAGGTGCGCTGATGCAACACTAAAGCGTCGTAAAACAACGGCAAAACAATGATGAGGGACGGTGAAGGATACGGTGTCGGATACGCTCGGTGTGGATATACCTTATGCAGACAGAGACATCACGGTGTGCAATAAGCCTGCCGGGATGCTGTCACAGCGAGACATAAACGGCGAGGACGGGCTTCTCGAGCTTCTTGCCCGAGAATGCGGCAAGGACAGATATATCATCGACCGTCTCGACAGACCTGTGAGCGGTCTTGCGGTGTTCGCCAACACTAAAAGCTCCGCCGCGGCACTCTCCGCGTCTCTCGGCGATCACAGCGAGTATGTGAAAGAATATCTCGTCTGCGTAAGCGGAATAATGGAGAATGACGCGGCAATTCTCGAGGATATGCTCATTCACGACCGTGCATCGGGGAAAACTCTCATAGCATCCGGCAATACAGCATCGGCAAAGTATGCCAAGCTATCCTACCGCGTCCTTACTGTTGATAACGGCTCCGCCGGCACCGCAAGCTCGCTCCTGCTCGTGCGACTGTACACCGGGCGCACGCACCAGATACGCGCTCAGCTTTCAAGCAGAGGGCACCCCGTGCTCGGCGACGGAAAGTACGGAAGCCGCGTAAAGCTCGGCGGAAGGATCGCACTCCATTGCTTCCGCGTAAGCTTTCCGCATCCAACGACGCGCAAGCCCGTTTGCGTGTGCGCACTGCCACAGGACTCGGTGTTCGATAAATTCTCCTGCACGCTAAAAGAGCTGATGACGCGGTAATTCCCCCAAAAAACTCAAACAACGCCTGCCGCAAGCTTTTTTTGATATGTGGGTATAAAAGCCTTCTTTTCGCGCATCATAATACCGTGATTACCGTGATACACGAAAAGAAAGGATGATACACAATGGATAAGAGCATTAAAAACAGCGCTCCGAATAATGCATACGGCATAAATAACGCCAAGGACAGCAAACGACAGCCCACAAGCTCGACAACTCCCCCGTCCGAAAAGGTCGCGCGTAAGCAGACCGCAAACGTAAAGCCTTTTCGCGACACGGCAGAGGACGAGACCGACGGGTGAGCAAAAGCGCTTGCCTGATCAAGCCGACCGAAAAGCTCCGCCTCGGACCAATGACCGAGACGGAGCTTTTTAGATACCGTCATCCTTGACGCTTGACGAACGTTGGAAACATCAAGGAACGCCAAGATGAGCGCAACGTATCAGGCTCAAAAAACGCAATAAATAATGAAGAAAAAATTTTTTCGAAAAATTTCGCAAAACCCCTTGACAAAATCGGCTTAATGAGATATAATATCAATAACGAAAGCGAAAGGTCTCAGGCGAGGCAGTCCAACGACTGCTCCGGGTGTGAAGTGATGAAGGCTACGGCTGAACGGAATACCAAGCAAAAGGAAGCGATCCGGCGTATATTTATGGATATGCGTACGCATCCGACCGCAGAGCACGTGTTTGACGAGGTCAGAAGTCTTGAGCCGTCCATAGGGCGCGCGACGGTCTACAGAACGCTGACCTCCTTGGCGAACAACGGGGATATTTTGAAGATACCGGTGTCGGACGGAGCCGATAGGTATGACTTCAATATCGCTCCCCACAGCCACGTAAAATGCGAGCTGTGCGGCGCGGTGGACGACGTATTCACCTCTGAGCCGGACGATGCTATTCCGAAGATAGTCGATTGCCGCGGATATATCATCCGCAGAAAAACAGTCCTGTATTACGGGATCTGCCCGAAGTGCGCAGTCGCCACTCCGATGGAAAACAGCCAAAACGCCGAGACGTAGCGCTCTCGTGACCAAAAACAAAAATTTTTTTAAAATACGGAGGAAAACGAAATGAAGTACGTATGTCAGATCTGCGGATATGTCCACGAAGGAGACGAAGCACCCGAAAGATGCCCTCAGTGCAATGCACCCAAGGAAAAGTTCACAAAGCAGGCAGAGGAACGCGGCTGGGCGGCTGAGCATGTCGTCGGAGTAGCGTCCGACGTTCCGGAGGATATCAAAGAGGACCTCAGAGCCAACTTTAACGGAGAATGCACCGAGGTCGGTATGTATCTTGCGATGGCAAGAGTTGCGCACAGAGAAGGATATCCCGAGATAGGACTTTATTGGGAGAAGGCGGCGTATGAGGAAGCCGAGCACGCGGCAAAATTTGCGGAGCTTCTCGGCGAGGTAGTCACCGACTCCACCAAGAAGAATC
>CAZMWM010000129.1:0-4536 GCA_964570105.1 uncultured Lachnospiraceae bacterium
GCCACTTTAGTGGCGAGGTACGCCCAATCTGTGTTAGAACTAATTCAGGGGCGTGCCATAGGCTCTCCTTGTGTAAAGGGAGCTGTCGCCGAAGGTGACAGTTACAGCTTACATCTTAGCGCGTAACGTGACAAAGTCACGCTACTATTCTGAGGGATTGTAAAAACCAGATCTCCGCGTTCAAGCAAAATTCCGAAAAACACGACGCACGCCCACTAAGTAAAGTATAACACAAAAACACGGATTTGTATATACCTTTTTGAAAATTTCGTCGAATTTATTCTTTCTTTTTACAAATTGAAAAGGACTGAGCCTCAGCACAGTCCTTCGCGTTCGGCGCGATACCCGATAACGGCGCAAAAAGTCAGACTCAAAGTCTGCCCAGCGCACGCATAAGCGGCACAGGATCGTTCGCAGTGATGAGCGACGCGCCGCGCTCTATGCAAAGCGCAACGTCATTTTCGTTATCCGCGCAATACATATGCATAGGCATACCCTTGGACTTGTATATCGGAAACGTCTCGGAGCGCACAAAGCTCATCGAAAGCCCGATCTCGTCGTAATACCCGTACGTATCCTCGGCAAATTCGCCCATCTGCATATCCGGATATCCCATAGTGCGACCGCCGTGATGCGTCTTGATATATTTTATTATCCTGCCGTTAAAGGCGTAAAAATAGCAGTTATCAAAAAATCCGTACCTTTTCAAAAGCTCCACGGTAAGATCCACGTTCTCCTCCGTGTACTCCTTTATCTCAACGCCGAGGATAAGCTCGGGGCACCTTTTCTTGCAAAGCACAAGAAGCTCCTCGAGCGTCGGGACGGTGATGCCCTTTCCGACATACGTATCTCCGAACCTTTCGGTGTACGCCGGCTCCGCGCGCTTTATCTCCTCAAGCGTCATATCTCTTACGTGGCGGTCGATACCGCAGGTGCGGCGCAGGTTGCCGTCGTGGCTCAGCACGGGCACCTTATCCGAGGACAGCCAAACGTCAAATTCTATCGCATCAACTCCAAGCTGTATCGCGGCGTCAAATGAGACCAGCGTATTTTCGGGATATTTGGCGCAATATCCGCGATGACCTTCAACTATGATATCTTTCATAACTCCGAAAACTTCCTTTCACACGGAGCTTAAGCGCTCCACGGCTACAGTATACACTATTTTTTCGGATATGTAAATAGGATATCCGAATTTTTTTCGCCAAAGCGTCGAGCTTTTTGCGCACACGACCGTTTGCATACACCGTTACGCACGAGCATATAATGTTCCAAACGACGAAAAAAGAGGTGCTTGCTTTGCAGACAAAAGAAAGAAACGGCGACGGGAGTCGGAAAAACATAAAAACGGCATCGGACGGCGCGAGCCTGCGGTACGACCTTGAGCGCGGTCTCGGAGAGGACGACGTCGCAATATCCGAGAGCATCCACGGCAACAACAGCCTGACCGAGATAAAAGGTCAAGGCTTTTTTCGCAAGCTGATAGGCGAATTTTCCGATCCGATAATCAGGATATTGCTCGTCGCGCTCGCCGTAACGCTCGTGATACCGAACGGCGACGGCGGAAGCCTTGACGCTCTCGGCATCGCCGCGGCAGTCCTGCTCGCCACCATCGTCTCGACCTTATGCGAATACGGCAGTGAAAAAGCGTTCAGAAAGATGCAACGCGAGGCAAGCTCCCACACCTGCACCGTCCTCCGCTCGGGACGCGCGGTGGAGATAGCCGTCTCGGATGTGGTCGTAGGCGATACCGTGCTACTTCACTCGGGTGACGGCATTCCGGCAGACGGGATACTTGCGGAAGGAACGCTCTGTTGCGACCTTTCCGCGCTCAACGGCGAAAGCGCGGAAAAACGCAAGACCGCATCCCCTCATCTCCCCGATACGACGAAAAAGCGCGAGCTTGGGGACGCGCATTCTCTTTTCCGCGGCGGAACGGTCACCTCGGGCGGAGGAAAGCTTCTGGTGCTGGACGTCGGAGACCGCACCTATTACGGCAAAATGGCTTCCGAGCTTCAAAGCGACGGCGGCATCAGCCCGTTAAAGCTCAAGCTGACCGGGCTTGCTTCAACGCTCAGCAAATTCGGATATCTCGGCGCCGCCGTCGTCGGCGTCTCAAACCTGCTCTTCAATACCGTGTGGAACAGTAGCTTCACCTTTAACGCGATATCCCTCGCTTCGGCACTGCTTCATTCACTGACGCTCGCGGTGTCGGTCGTAGTGATGGCGGTCCCCGAGGGACTTCCGATGATGATAACCGTCGTTCTCTCGTCAAACACCCTGCGAATGCAACGCGAGCACGTAACGGTGCGCAAGCTCGTGGGCATAGAGACTGCCGGAAGCGTAAATCTGCTCTTCACGGATAAAACGGGAACGCTCACCACCGGAAAGCCCGAGGTCACGGGATACGTCGGCGCATACGGGAAGGAGACGCGCTTAAGGGATGTTTGCACCCCGATACGCGAGCTTATACTGCTTGCATCGAATTTCGCGGTGGCGTGCACTTTCGAGGATAGCGGCAAGGGATACCGCGCCGTCGGCGGCGACGTCACCGACAGAGCGGTAATGGACGCGGCAAACGCGAATGTACCGCCTTATCGCGGCTCCAATTCGTATAAGGACACACTTAAAGGCGCGGAGCGCACCGAATTCTTTCCGTTCAACAGCACAGATAAGCTCTGCGCGGCAACCGTTTCCTTTTCCTCGTCCTCACATCTCAGAAGCAGGTACGGCGAGAGACTGACGCTGATAAAGGGAGCACCCGAAATAATTATAGACAGATGCACCCACTTGATGACAGCGAACGGAGACGTACAGACGGCAGACCGCGCCTCCCTTAAAGCAACGCTCTCTTCACTCGCTATCGGTGGCGCAAGAGTGCTGGCAATAGCGTACAGTAACACGGAGGTGGGCGAGGTGGCAAGGCAAGCGGTCGCATCCGCGGAGGGCAACGGGACGGACATCTCGGGTATGCTCCCGTGCGCCACGTTCGTATCCTTCGTATGCATACGGGACGAGGTGAGAGCCGAAGCCGCCCCGTCGGTAAAGGAACTGACACAGGCAGGAATACAGACGGTAATGATAACGGGAGACAATCCTCTGACAGCCGAAGCTATCGCCAGAGAGGTCGGAATACTGCCGCCGCTCACGGGAGCTTGGGGAAAGCTAAAGTACGGAAGATATTCGATATTGCTCGGTAGCGAGATCGCCGCTATGAGCGATGCCGAGCTTGCCGAGATAATACCGCAGCTGCGCGTGGTCGCTCGCGCTCTGCCTCAGGATAAGAGCAGACTGGTGCGCGTCTCAAAGTCGCTCGGATACGTGGTGGCTATGACCGGAGACGGTCTGAACGACGCTCCGGCGCTGAAGCAGGCGGACGTCGGATTTGCCATGGGATCCGGCACCGAGGTGTCAAAGGAAGCCGGAGATATAGTCATCACGGACGATAACATAGCCTCGATAGTCAGCGCCGTTCTGTACGGCAGGACGATATTCAGATCCATAAGAAAATTCATCGTCTTTCAGCTGACAATGAACCTCTGCGCCGTCGGTATAAGCGTCATCGCGCCGTTCCTTGGGTACGAGACACCGCTCACCGTTATGCAGATGCTGTGGATAAACATCATAATAGACACGCTTGCGGCACTTGCGTTTTCCGGCGAAGCTCCGCTGAGATGCTATATGAAGGAAAGACCGATGCCGCGCGGCGAGCCGGTGCTTTCGCGCGATATGATGATAAAGATACTGTTTCTCGGCGCATATACGCTGACGCTGTGCATACGCTTTCTCGTATCAAGAAAAACGGCTGAGATATTCAGGCAGGACGAAGCGGTACTGCTCACCGGACTTTTCGCGCTGTTCATATTCAGCGGTATCATCGGAGGACTTAACGCAAGAACGGAACGCCTCGATCTTTTCAGTGGTCTGCTCGTAAATCCCGTATTTATCGCCGTGATGAGCGGTGTATTCACCGTTCAGGTCGCGCTCATATATTACGGTGGGGAGATATTCGACACCGTACCGTTGAAGCTCGGCGAGCTGCTCTACGTTATAAAGCTGTCGCTCAGCGTGGTCGTAGCAGGACGCCTGTTCGAGATCCTAAGACGCGTCGCCCAACGCACCAAACGGAAAACAAAGCCGCTTTCTGAAGGAAAGCATCAGCTTTTCAAGAAAAGCTGTGCAAAGACTTCCGAATAGCTTTGTGACGCTTTTTGAAAAAAGCTTTGGCAAATAGAGTTGACCTTCGGTCAACTCGGTGCAACACGGCTTCGCCATTGTTACGAGACGCTTTTTGAAAAAAAGCTTAGCAAAAACTTTCGAGTAGCTTCGCGGTAGGATATTGTTGTTCCATCACGGAAGGTACGCCAATCTGTGTTCGCACAAATTTAGGGCGTGTATCCACAACCACAAAAACTCCGCGCCACTTTAGTGGCGGAGGTACGCCCTGTCTGTGTTAGAACTAATTCAGGGGCGTGCCCTGAAGCGGGGGAAGGGGGACCGCGATAGCGGTGGATGAGGTGTCATACAGTTGCCAAG
>CAZMWM010000130.1:0-4317 GCA_964570105.1 uncultured Lachnospiraceae bacterium
GCAACCCTTTGAAGGCTTGCCTTCAAAGGTATTGACTGAGGGATTGTCGAACAAACGTACAGATTTTAATTAAAGGTTTACATCTTAGCGCTTAAGTTCCCACTTATGAGCCAAGCCCCCGCCCTACGGAAGCTCCGTAGTTTCTGCTTAAATTTCATCGTGATAATGCGAGGTCGCGACCGAATTTAATCTCTTGAGTTCCCATTTACGGGCGTATCCTCCGCTCCGAGCGAGCGTGCCCTTATGCTTCCGTCGGACAGTCTCAGCTTAAACTCGCTCCCCTGCGGAAGCTCCGAAGCACTCTTTACCATCCTACCGTCCCCGTCGAACGCCGCGCCGAAGCCTCGGCTTATCACGGCGAGCGGACTTAAGGCGTGAAGCTTTCCCGTCAGTCGCTCGAGCGATGCGCGGTCACGCTCGCAGATACCGCATAGCAGTGTCTCCAGCTTTTCGCGCACTCGGTCGAGACGCTCTCGCTTGTAATCGAGCAGGCTCTCCGGAGAGCGCATCACGCGCTTTGATGAAAGCATCTCGAGCTGTCGCCTGAGTGTGTCAATTCTGCCGAGCATATCGCTCTGCACCGTACCGTAAGCGTTGTTTATCCGCCGATACAGCTCGCCCATATCCGGCACCGCAAGCTCGGCTGCCGCAGAAGGGGTTGGTGCACGAAGATCGGAGACGAAATCGCATATAGTGAAGTCCGTCTCGTGACCTACGGCTGATATTACGGGAATGGAGGAGCGAGATATCTCGTACGCAAGCTCCTCGCTGTTGAACGCCCACAGATCCTCGATAGAGCCGCCGCCTCTGCCGATTATTATGACGTCGGCATTTCCGCTTGTGTTAAAATATCTAAGCCCGGCGATCAGTGACGGCACAGCGCCGTCTCCCTGAACGAGAGCCGGGAATATCAGTACCCTTGCGAGCGGATAACGTCGCGCGGTAACGTTTACTATATCGCGCACCGCCGCTCCCGTCGCCGAGGTGATAACGCCCACCGTTTTCGGAAAGTCGGGTATCGGCTTTTTCCTTTCGGCAGAAAAAAGTCCCTCAGCTTCAAG
Source organism: uncultured Lachnospiraceae bacterium (assembly GCA_964570105.1). Lineage (GTDB taxonomy): Bacteria > Bacillota > Clostridia > Oscillospirales > CAG-272 > SIG673. Next base: position 1,062 of record CAZMWM010000130.1, read on the forward strand.
CTTTTTCTTGAGCTTCTCAAAGGCGACGTAGAAAGCGCCGATACCGTCAGGCTCGAGCGAGCTTACGTACAGCTGGTAGACGCCGTCGCGCGTGTAAGCTCCGAGCTTACCGGAAGCTATCACTCTCATTCCGTTATCCGGCACGAACCTCAGCGCTTGTGCGCTTGAGCGGAACATCACCGCCTTGAGCGCTGAGTTTTCATCCTTGAGCGAAAAATACATATGTCCGCTCGCGATATGTTTTTTGAAATTCGATATCTCTCCGCTTATCCTGAGCGAAGAGAATATCGGTATCCCGTCGAATATCTCCTTTACGTATCCGTTGATCTCGGAAACGCTGAGTACGTTCTCACGGAAATATCCTTCAAGCTCGTTATTCATCATAGTAAAAGCGCTCCTATATCCTCGGATACCGCCGCATCACGCTCCGAGGAACGCGGAGCGACAGAGCAGTGCCGTTCCGGCGGCATTATCTCCGGAATATTCCGGAGAGGCAAAAAAGCAGTCGTATTTCTTCTTCAAGACCTGCTTGATCCTTTGACAGCTCATAACTCCACCGGCGTAAAGTATCGGAAGCCCGGGATAGGAGCACGTGACCGCTTCACTCATCCTGTCCAATGTCTTTAAGACCGCGTCGAGCGTGAACGCCGCAACTTCATTTTTCGAATCACCGCTTGCAAGCATAGCCATCGCGCGGTTTTCAAGTCCGGAAAGGTTGCAGTCAGCACCGTTTACACAGACGCGTATACCCCGCGTCCGCGCCACGCCCTCGGAAAGCCTTTCAAGCTCCTCGCCGCACGGAAAACCAATCCCCATAGCCACGCCCACTCTGTCGATGAGCTGACCTGCGTTTATGTCACGCGTCGCTCCGAGCAGCTTTATCGAGCCTTGGCGTACGAGAAGCGCTTCCGTGGTTCCGCCGCTGACGTGAAAGGCGAGAAACTCATCACATCCTCTCATCTCATCACGGCAGGAATACGCCGCCGCCGCTATATGTCCGGCTTGATGCGAGAAGGGATATGACGGTATACCGCCAAGTGCCGCAATTCCTCTGGCACTGGCGGCTCCGGCAAGAAAGCAGGGCATATACGAGCCTTCACAGTCTCTCGGGTACGCGGAATATCCGACGGCGGAGAGAGGAAAGCTGCCCAGAGCCTCGAGCACCTCCGGAAGCTGTACGGTGTGCAGGAAAAGAGCGTCGCTTTGGCGCAGTCCGCGCTTCCCCTCGGAGACGCTCAGCAGTCTGCGCTGAGAGACCACGATCTCACCAAGCTCATTGCATATCGCGGCTGAGGTGCGGTAATTGGACGTATCGATGCCCAGAAAATATCTATTGCTCATCGGATCCGGCTGAGGACTTCAGCCCTTTCTTTTCGGCGACATCGTTAAGTATTCCGTTTATGAATTTCGGAGCCTTCTCGTGGTCGTATTTTTTGGCAAGCTCCACCGCTTCGTTTATCGCCACGCTGAACGGTACATCGCCGTACAGCATATCGTATATCGCGAGACGCATGATAGCTCCGCTCGTGACGGAGATCCTCGATATCTTCCAGCCGTGTGAGCTTTCCGATATCATCCCGTCAAGCTCCTCCGAGCGGAGAATCACCCCCGCGACGGTCTTGCGTATATAGTCGTTTGCGGAAAATTCCTGCTGAAGCTCGGTATCGGCGATAAGCTCGTCGACCGCCTTGTCCTTCTGGACGCTCGCTTCGTATATCAGCTTGAACGCATATTCTCTTGCGTCCGACCTTTTCATCGATCCCATCGTGTTGAAATTCCTTCTGAAAAGTTCCGATAGCATACCTATCGATCATATATATGATATATTATACAGTATTTCATTCCAAAAGTCAATACGTCTGCTCTTAATTTTCGCCCTGACCGAGGCGGCTTTTTCGCATATTTTCAAAAACGGAGCCGTTTTGATGAAAAGCGGCGCCGTTTGCTCGAAACGGCGCCGCGTGGAAGTTTTTTTGTTAAGTTCTCGGGCTTAATACGCGATAGCCCAATACACCAGCTCCTTAGCCGGTGCTCCACAGCACACGCATCTGTCGGACACGTGCTCCTGCACGAGCGGAATGCAACGCGAGCCGACGCCGGTCAGCTCCTTGACCTTGTCCTCGCACTCGGGCGAGCCGCACCACATAGCCTTCACAAATCCTTCACCCTTCTCGGCGATAGAGCCTTTGATCTCGTCTATCGAGGTGCAGGCGTAGGTACGTCTCTCTCTGTTTTTGAGAGCCTTATCGTATATGCCGTCCCTTACCGCACGAAGCTTTTCGGCAACCGCATCCTCGAGACGGTCGAGCGGTACCACGGTCTTTTCGCGGTCGTGACGGGTAACGATCACGCACACGCCGTTTTCTATATCACGAGGTCCAAGCTCTATCCTGAGCGGAACGCCCTTCATCTCGTACTCGGCAAACTTCCAGCCGGCGCTCTGATCGCTCGTATCCAGCTTTACTCTGAAGCGTCCCTCGAGACGCTCCTTAAGCTCGGTGGCTTTTTCGATAACTCCGGGCTTGTGCTGAGCTACGGGCAGTATCACCGCCTGTATGGGTGCGACCGCAGGGGGGAGGACAAGACCGTTATCGTCGCCGTGCGTCATTATGATAGCGCCGATAAGTCTCGTAGTCACGCCCCAAGAGGTCTGATGAGGGTATACGAGCCTGTTCTCTTTGTCCGTATAGCGGATGTCGAACGCCTTGGCAAAGCCGTCCCCGAAATAGTGCGACGTGCCTGCCTGGAGCGCTTTACCGTCGTGCATCAAAGCCTCGATGGCATACGTTGCCTCAGCTCCGGCAAACTTATCGCTGTCCGTCTTTCTGCCCTTGATCACCGGGATGGCAAGATCCTTTTCGCAGAAATCGGCGTACTCGTTGAGCTGCTGCACGGTCTCGGCTATCGCTTCCTCGGCGGTCGCGTGCATCGTATGCCCCTCCTGCCACAGAAATTCCCTTGAGCGCAGGAACGGACGCGTCGTCTTTTCCCAACGCACGACACTGCACCACTGATTATAGAGCTTGGGAAGGTCGCGGTACGAATTTATTATGTTTGCATAATGCTCGCAAAACAGCGTCTCGGAGGTCGGACGGACGCAAAGACGCTCCGAGAGCTTCTCGTTTCCGCCGTGCGTCACCCAAGCGACCTCCGGAGCAAAGCCCTCGACGTGGTCCTTTTCCTTCTGCAAAAGGCTTTCCGGAATGAACATTGGCATATATACATTTTCAACGCCGGTTGCTTTAAAGCGTTTATC
>CAZMWM010000131.1:0-4030 GCA_964570105.1 uncultured Lachnospiraceae bacterium
GGGAGCTGTCAGCGAAGCTGACTGAGGGATTGTAAACTTTAGCAAAAACTTTCGAGCAGCTTCGCGGTGGAAATGGGATATTCTATCACAGAGGTACGTCCCTCTGTGTTCGCGCCGATTTAGGGCGCACCGTAGAGCCGTTTCAGCTGATCCAGATCTATCAGCTTTTCAAGGAAATTATTCTGAGTGTAATAATAATGATTGCTCGCCTCATATCCAACGCGAGCATCCTCGGAAGCAAGTCTGTAGAGTCGGCGCGTCAGCTCCTCCTCTTCGCAAATACATCCGAGCGCAACTTTGCGATCTCCGTTATCTCTCGCTTTACCGAAACGTATCTGCACCACCATGCTCTTAAAGCTGACATAAACCACCTCGGCGTACCGACGCAGCTCCGTATACTCCGCGTTCCCACCCTCGGGCAAAAGCTTCAAGCCATCCTCCCAAGCCTCGAGAAGAGCGCCCATCCGAGAAAGAAATTCTTCCTCGTCGAAGCTTCCGTACCACGAATTTCTATCGTCGAACGGGAAGGTGACCATAGTAGCCCCAAGCCCCGTCGCCGACGGATAAAGAAGATTTGACGGTCCAAGCTGTTGCGCTCCCTTATACAGCGTACCGATGGAATGCGGAAAATGCCTGAACCCTTCCGAAAAGCGCCGCGAAGCCTCCCCGACCTGCGGAGCGCGGTCGCCGAAATGCTCGAAATAGAAGCCGTCAAGCTCGCCGTCCCCCTCAAAGATGCGTTCCACAAGCTCAAACATCGGCGTGGGGTATCCGCCGAGCGTCCACGAAAGCATAAGCCCGCCCACTCCCTCAGCCTTGAGACGCCTCATATGCTCGGCGACCAGCTCGAATACCGGCAAGTACGGAACGGTCGCAAGCTCCCAGCTGTTGTTCACCTGCACCTTGGCAAGCACGCGGTGAGAGGATGCACGTGAGAGACGAAAGCTCGCACGCGTCTCTTCGCACGGTCCCACGCGACTGATAGCGTATTCGTCCACGCGAATGCGTTTTCCATTCTCAACTATATGCCCCATCTCGCTCACGGACATGATATCGATTTTTTTATCCATACGTCCGATGCCGGCATCCAACGCCTCCGGCGTCCAGCCGTAATGCTCCGTCCAGCCCCAAAGATTTGCGATCAGACGCGTTTTTGCGCCCGATGCGTCTATGGCACGCTGTATCACACAGTTGACCTCGGGGACCACCTGCTCTATCGGCAGATGACCGCAATGCGGACAGGTGTTGTTCCGACGGCTGTGGCAGTTGGTCATATTCTCAGACATAGTTATAGTAATGATACCGCTAAGTTCGGGCACAGCCTCAAGCAAGCCCTTGACCGCATCAAAAAGATATTTCTTTACCTCAGGCATCTCGGTACACAGACTCCAGCGCCCCTCAAAGTATCTTCCCTTAAGCTTCTCCGTCTGCGGTGTCAAGGTATCCGGCGCGATGCCGCGAGGCTCGTTTAAGTACAGATATACGCCGATGCCGTATTTCTTACAGCGCTCCACCAAACGCGCAAGAGAACGGCGGCGTCTCTCATAGCCTTCGTCAAGCCCCTTGACGAAAGGGTACGGCGAAAGCGAGGAAAGCAGTCCCTGCATCCAGATACCGTTTATACCGCGGTCGCGGAGAGCCTCAAGCTCGCAGTCAGGTACGATCTCTCCTTCATCCGCAAACGTATCGCCGTACGTCATCGAATAGCCGTACACCAGCTTCAAAAAGTCACCGTCTCCGCATTCGGTACGCTGACGGGATACGGGCTTGCGAGCAGATATCGCCGCGCCGCCGTAGAAATCGAACGGCTCGGCACGGTACTCGATGAAGGCGTCGCGTATCAACGCACCGAGCCGCTCGGTCTCCGCCGTCTCGCTTTCCGTGAGCGGAGAATAATACACCTCGTCGCACGACGGCTTGTATCCGCCAAGCTTCACGCCGAGAAAATCATCCTCAAGAAGCTCGCGGTCCAAGGTAGCCATATCCATCCCGAGAAGCTCCGTCAGCTGACCGTACGGGAGCAGATACCAATTGTTTTTGATGATCGAGATAAACCCGCGGCGAAGCCACTCGGGGCGGTATGTAATGCGCTCAATTCCAAGGCGAGCCGCTTCGCGCATCACCGTTTCCTCGTCCGTGCGCAGAACGGACGCCAGCGTGGACGGATGCACCGTACCGTAATTTCGCAATATCACTGTCTGCCAACGTGTGGGGGTAAAGCACGGAAGCGGCTTTACATTTTTTATCTGTGGAAGCATAAGCGTCAGCACCTTTCACATGATCTTCAAGTTATTCAAGCGTTTTCCAAAACGTCTACCAAAGCCTTTTGTACAATATCGACCGGATCTCGCGCCACTTTAGTGGCGGAGGTGCGCCAATCTGTGTTAGAACTTATTTCGGGGCGTGTATCCTTAAACCGCCAAAACTCCGCGCCGCCGTGCGGCATTAGGCTTTAACAGCCTGCGCCACAAGCTCGCCGTTATATTCTCTTAGGAAATTTTCCGCGTTTCCGAGCATATGTACAGTAGCAAGATCATCTCTGAATGCGAATATCATCGTGAGATTTCCGAGATACTTGTCTATGATATGACAGCGAAGCATAAGCTTCTTATCCTCGCGCCAAGCGGCTGACGCGGCGCAATCGTAAAGATAGCCGTTTTCGCTCACCGCGCCTCCGTGCTCGTCGGAATATCCGTATTGAGGGAATTTTCCGAACTCGTTGCGGCACATTCCGAATTTCAGCACCTTATTTCCCTGCGCATTTACATATCTCAGCTCACACGCACCCTCTCGAGCAAAGCAAAGCGAAAATTCCTTGATACCCGTAGGGTTATCTGCGGTGCAGACGTACCTTGTGCCGTTTATCTCGTCGGCAAACGGAACGTGTGGCTTTCCGCTTACAGTCCTCAGCTTGAGCGTTGAGGTAAAGTCTCGGAGAGCCGCATACTCCGCCGGCGCCTCCTCAAGAGGTGTGTCGCTCATATTGTCGACTATGATATCAAAGAAATTATTTACGATGTTCTCTCTCGCTTGCTTATAAAACTGATCATCGGAGGTACAGACGAAGATAAGATCCTTTTCCGGGAGACAGATGGTGAGCTGGTCTCCCATACCGACGAACGCAAAGCCGTCCCTCTCCGTTTTCCATATCTGATATCCGTATCCGTGGGAAAAGCAACCGTCATACCCTTCCGTATTATTGTCAACGAGCGCGGAGGTAGCCTCTCGGAGGTAACGCTCGTTCATAAGGCGCTCGCCGCCGTACGTTCCGAAATTCATAACGAAGCGACCGAACGACGCCATATCGCGCGAGGTGCACAGAAGAGCAGAGTCTCCCCAGCTGTCACCGTTGCGCGTTTTTAGGATCCGCGCCGTGCGGAACGTCCCCATCTTGTCAAATATCTTAAGCTTGAGATAATCGAGCATAGACATTCCCGTAAGCTTCTCCACAAGCGAGCAGAGCACCTGAGAGCCGGCGCTGTCGTAGCTCCACAGTGTCCTTGACGGGTGCGCGACCTTCGACGCGTTCAAGTATTCGTGCGTACGGTCGGGATCTGATGTCGTAAACCAATACGGAGCGTAGCAGGACGTTTCCATCAAAAGCATATCTCTGACAGTTTGCTTTTTTAAATATTCGGGAAGTTCGCGCTCGACCTTTTCCGGAAAATAAGACGCTATCGGAGCGTCAAGCCGCAATTTCCCCTCTTCCTCAAGAAGCCCGATGGCGATACTTACGTAGCTCTTGGTCTGTGAATACATCCTGTGCAAAAAATCGCGGTGGAACGGCGCCCAATAGTATTCGGCAAACAGCGCCTCGCCCTTCATCATAAGAACGCTGTGAGAGGTCACACCGCGCTTTTCAAGCAGGGATATATATTTGTGAACGTAACTACTCTTGATACCGGCACTCTCCGGCGTTATCTTCTCGAACATACCTTTATCTCCCTTTGTGCAGACCGCGCACCACGTCGCGGCGTTATATCCGATATCAGTATACACTATTATTTCTTCTATTTCCTTAAAATATCTG
>CAZMWM010000132.1:0-4006 GCA_964570105.1 uncultured Lachnospiraceae bacterium
TAGTAAAAATGAGCGATGCCAAGTTCTAAAACTCAGCATCGCTCATTTCGTTGTTGCACCAACCCTGCATGACAGATGCCGTAAAATAGTTAAATTGTTCGTTTAACTGTTTTACGAACACCCGACATTTCGGTGGTTTTTTGGTTAAACATAGGCTTACCAATACAGCTTCCAATCGGGATCGAGCATACGATGGAGCGCTTCCATATAGAAATAATCGCCCCAAATGTTCATCTCGTCGACGCCGTTTTTCTGCGGTTTACCGTACGTTGCGTGCAGTAGCAGACCGTTCGCCTCGGGGATGTCCTTGGTGAGGTAATTATCTATCAGCGAGTTCATGATGCGATGAGTGGCATTTACGTATACCGCACGCAGAGGATCGTCCTTGCTCATATACTTGATGCCCTCAAGCATACCGCACAGTGCGATCGCATCGGAGGAAGAGTCGCGAGGCTCGTCGTCGCCGTCGGTGAACATCAGATCCCAATACGCGATATAATCCTTGGGCAGATGATTGAGGTAATAATTTGTCGTCGCCTTAAACACCTTGAGCGCCTTATCGTTCTTCTCGTATATGTACGTAAGGAGCGGACCGTATATTCCCCACGTCTGACCTCTTGCCCACGCGGAGTCGTCGGACGCGCCCTGACAGGTGACGCCCTTCTTCGGAAGTCCGGTCTCAATGTCGAAATAATAAGTGTGATACGTGCTTGCGTCATCGCGACAGCAGACGTCGATGGTGGTATTGAAATGGTTATAAGCTATTTCGCGGTACTTGGGATCGCCCGTGACCTCAGTCGCCCAAAAGAGCAACGGTATGTTCAAAAGGCAATCGACTATAAGGCGATAGCTGTTCGGATCGTCGACGTTTCCCCACGCCTGAATGAACTTGCCCTTCGCGTGATAGCGCGATATCAGCTGATCTGCCGCCTTGACCGCGGCGTCACGCGCCATCTCGTTACCGGTGAGCTTCCATGCGGCAACACAGGAAGGGGTATACAGAAAGCCCATATCATGGTGATTTACGCCGATCTTCTTGTCTATCCTCTCATAGAATGAGGGGATCTGTCCGAGCGCTACCTGCTTGTAGCGGTCGTTGCCGGTAAGCTCGTAGGCGTGCCAAAGTGTTCCTGTCCAAAATCCGGTGTTCCAACCGCCGCCGAAATTGGTCTCGGCGGAGTAAACGTTGTTGACGCTGGCGTGCGAGGGAAACATGTCCGTGAAGGTCGGAAGCGCGAAGTCGATCTTCTTTATTGCCTCACTCAGCGCGTACTCGAGCTTCTCTCTCGGAAGCTCCAGCTCTGCGTATTTTTCCTTGTCGGTTATCTCGGGTATACGTGGTATCATATCCTTGCTCCTTTATATAAATAATAATTTGGTCGTTACGTTGTGTCGCGATATTCGGGAAATTACCGCGTCTTTGCGTTCCAAGCATAGTATTCACGCTCGGATGATATGCGTGACGGCTCTCCGTGACCGGGATATATGACCGTATCTCCATCCATCGACAGAAGCTTTTCGAGCGAAAGCCGCATATCCGTTTCGCTACCGTATTTGAAGTCTGTCCTTCCGCGCCCGTGAGCAAAAAGGACATCCCCGGTGAACATGAGCCTTTCCGAACGGCAATACAAACAGTAGCTTCCGGGTGTATGCCCCGGCGCCGATATCACCTCAAATACGCTTTCACCAAGCGTCAGACTGTCGCCATCGTTCAAGGCAATATCGGGAATCGGATACCGCGCACGCTCGCCCACGAGCGCGGAAACGTTTGCTTCGGGATCCGAAAGCACCGCCGTCTCCGCCGCCGTACATACGGTAACGGCATCGGGAAAGGCTATTCGATAATCGCCGATCAGCTCGGCGTGATCGTAATGTCCGTGTGTGAGAATTATGTGGGTGATATCTATCGAATTATCCGAAACATAGCGTTTTACCGCGTCCACGGCGTTTCCGCAGTCGATCACGGCGCCATCCTTGCCGCCGCTTTCGCTGATCACGTACGTATTTGATCCGAATATTCCTCTGTCAAAGCGTTTGATATCCATAGTTATGACCACGTCTTTCTTAATATCACAGCGGTTATGTACGATCGTTCGGATCGCCAAGGCACGAAACGCACCTGCCGTATGAAGGCTCTCTTTACGCGGTGATCCTCAAAGTCCGGAAGCGTTTTTAAGAGCTTCGGTAAGCTCCTCGAAAAACACATCGTCAGCCTCGAGCGTCAGGAGCACCTTTTTTCCGTTGAAGGTAAAATATATCCACACAGCGTCGCGGGTAAACATATTCACGTGATAGCTGTATCGAACGTCGACCTTGCCGTTTTCCTTTTCAAATTCCCGTAATTTACCGCGTCTTTGCACGGATATGACGGATGAAAAATCGAAATTACAGACCGTCATCTCGCGGTTTCCGCCGCGCTTGATAACGGAAAGCTCGCGTCTGTCCTCTCTTCCGCTGAGCTTGTATCTGTAATCGGTAAAGAAATACCTCGTCAGAATATCTATAAATATCACGACGAACACCAGCATTCCTATCTGCTCTCCGAGGCGCCAACCGATCTCGGCAGAGCTTAAGCACAGCAATACGCTTGCACAGATGACGCAAAAAACGCTGACAGCCGTGGGCTTTTTCAGATCTTTTTTAGGCTTGTATACCATCGACCGTTATGTCGCTCCTTTCTGTAACGGCTCACTCAGAATGGCAAGAGACTCGCGTCCCAGCCGTTATCTGCGTTCAACGTGATGACGGCGTAGCTTTTCCCCGAGATCACGCCGCCGCGCGGTCTTGATATGCTCCCGGGATTGATGACGGTCAGAGACCTTCCGCCTTCGCACTCGGGCGGAAGCACCAAATGCTCCGAGCGGTGCGTATGACCGTAAAGTGCGATATCCGCGTTAAATGCGCGAGCCTTTCGCGCCAATTCCTCGATGCCGTTTCTGACTCCGCGTCTGTGACCGTGGCACATAAATATGCGCACACATCCAAGGTCCAGCGTCCGTTCAAGCTCGGGCGGTGACGCTCTGTAGCTCTCGGTGTCGCAGTTACCGTATACCGACACGAAGGCTATCCTTGGGTTGAGCATCAAGACGTGATCGAGATCTCTCGCACCGTCGCCGAGATGGATAACGTACTCGGCGTCCGGATGCCGTGATGTGATCACCTCAGACATCTCCCGAGAGGAGCCGTGCGAGTCGGAAAAGACCAAAAGCTTCATAGAACGATGATGACCTCCGTGTGAGCGGAAGCTTCCCTCCGTGATTTATTATATATGATCATATATGCTCATTGCCGCCGCCCTCGGTGCAAAGCCGTCAAGTCTCATCCGTTTCGTTTGGGAGCATCAGCTCCTTTTTTAGTAATGACAGCTCGTCCAGAAGAGCTTGGTTTTTCTGCCTTAGGACGGCGTTTTCTCTGAGAAGTGCGTTTTCGGCAGGTACGCGCGGTGCGCTCTCGGCTACACTTCCCATCAGAGCCGCATTCTGCGCAAGAAGCTCGAATATCTGCTCCTGCTGACTGTGGATAAGCTCGGCGCTCTTTTGTTGACTGTCGGCTTGCTCCATTATCAGCATAACGAGTGCGTCGTTCTTGGAACAGCCTGCGCGTCCCGCAAGCCGATCTATTCGCGAATTGAGCGAGGCAGCCATACGTTCCACCGCGGTAGGATCGCCCGTCAGCAATTTCATTCTGACGTTTGCGATATTGACCGTAACTCTTTCCTTTGCCATACGCGTGACCTGCCCCCTCGCCGTGCACCGCGTGTCCCATAAGTGGGAACTTAAGCGCTGTGGCGTCTTTTTTATCGGTAGTTGCCGTGTCGAAATATGTTTTGAATTTCGATCTCGGTAATGGGTATGTCGTAGGGCGAGGGCTTGCTCCCGCCGCGTTAACGACCAAAAATAAATTGGCGGTATGTGATCAAACAGACCGAAACAAAATGCCCGAAACAAATTTCGCGTTTAAACAAAATTTTGAGAGCGATGGTACCCCTTGAGCCTTCCCCAGCGGG
>CAZMWM010000133.1:0-3982 GCA_964570105.1 uncultured Lachnospiraceae bacterium
ATCTTTGACGAACTTCCTATACTTTTTGGTTCATATCATTTTAACACATACAATATATTGATTTTTTTTACGGTGGCAGAAGTTTTCGTGTTACAGTTCAGGCGGTATGTTGAATGAAAGCTGAAAATGATCCGCAAAAGCGCCAATCATATCGTAGGGCTTTTGCTTGCTGCCGCCGCTTGTAATGCTCTGTCTCCGTATCCGGAATATAGATTTCAAAACGTATGCTCGCAAAAATAAAATAACCCTGTTTTCGTTTGTTTTCGGCGGCGGCAAGCCACCGCCCTACGATAGCCCGTTGTCGAGATCGGAAGCCAAACACATTTCCACGCGGCAACAAGTGGTAAAAAGAATGACATAGCGCTTAGTTTCGCGTCTATGGGAGTAGGCAAAAGCCCTACGAACTATCATCCATAACTTTGGAAAATTAAAAGCATAATGCCCGGAGCGACTGAACTGTAACAAGTTTTCGTGAGACTGATAGTATTAAAAAAGATAACGGGTGTACCTTGAGTAGCTCAAAGTATACCCGTTATGAATATTTCGATGCCGATAAACAGAAGTATTGCTCCGCCGAGTATTCCCGCTTTGCCGGACAGGTGCGTTCCTGCTTTTCTTCCGATCATCAAGCCGGAAAAGCAGATAACGAAGGTCACAGCGGCTATTATGAGTGATGCGAGCAGGGCAGAGAGTATTTCGTACTCCGCTATTGTAAAACCGACGGAGAGCGCGTCGATGGACGTTGCCACGCCCTGTACGAGTAGAGCGCCAAATCCAAGCTTTCCCGAGTGGCTGTCGCTGTCCTCGCCGCCGCGTATGCATTCAAATATCATCTTACCGCCGATAAAGCCGAGCAGTATCAATGCTATCCACGGTATGAAGTTTTCAAATGCCGTGAAATACTGTACTATCGTGTGCACGCACGTCCAACCGAGCATCGGCATCAGTGCTTGAAAAAAGGCGAAAACTCCGGCTATCAGCACAGTTCTGCTCTTTTTCATATCAGGCTCGTTCAGCCCGTTGGCGAGCGAGACGGAAAACGCGTCCATCGCAAGTCCTACGCCGAGCAGTATGCTGTTAAAGAAAAATGTAAATCCAAGCTCCATTGCTTAAAACTTCCTCTATATACATAACGTATCCCCAAAAACACGAGGTTTTCGGGGATACGTGAAATGTTGTGATATGATTATCTCTTGGAGAACTGGGGAGCGCGACGGGCGGCTTTGAGACCGTACTTCTTTCTTTCCTTCATACGAGGATCGCGAGTGAGGAAGCCTGCCTTCTTGAGCGCGGGGCGATATGCCTCGTCCACCTGAAGCAGAGCCTTGGAAAGACCGTGACGGATGGCTCCTGCCTGACCGGAGATACCGCCTCCGGTAACGGTGCAAACGATATCAAACTTGCCGACCGTATCGGTGATCTCGTACGGCTGGTTGACTATCAACTTGAGAGTCTCAAGACCGAAATAATCGTCGATAGAGCGCTTATTTATAGTGATCTCGCCGGTGCCGGGATATATGCGAACGCGAGCGATGGACTTCTTTCTTCTGCCTGTTCCGTAGAAATAGGGCTTTGCACTTGTGTACATATTAAAAAATCCTTCCTTTCCCTAAATTACAGAGTAACAGGCTTCTGTGCCTGCTGACCGTGCTCTGCGCCGCGGTATACCTTAAGTCTCGTAAAGGACTTAGCGCCGATGCTGTTCTTGGGGAGCATTCCCTTTACCGCAAGCTCCATAGCAAGCTCGGGACGGGTAGCCATAAGAGTGGAATACTGAACTTCCTTGAGTCCTCCGATGTAACCGGAATGACGGCGATAATACTTCTGGGTGAGCTTGTTACCGGTGAGTATCGCCTTTTCCGCGTTGACGATGATAACGAATTCTCCGCAATCGGCGTGAGGGGTGTATTCGGGACGGTGCTTGCCGTTCAGAATGACTGCCGCTTCCGCAGCGGTCTTGCCCAAAGGCTTGTTTGCGGCATCGATGACGTACCATTTACGTTCAATGGTCTCTGCCTTTGCCATATAAGTGGACATTGCTTATTCCTCCGTGTAGTTTATGTTTTATTCACGCCGAATAGTATATCACATTTAATGCTTTTTGTCAATAGCTTTTTCAAAAAAAGTTTCGGTTTTTTAAAAATAGTCACGAAGTGCTCGCAAATGCTCGTTTTTTCTCGTTTTTTCTCGCGGTTTTAAGGTATCGAATAAATGATCCGATTTTAAAATTTGGCACCTAAAGCTCTTATATGCGCCCGATTTTTCGTTTTTTCTTCCGTTTCACCTTGCGCGGATGAACGTAAGTTTTAATATTTTCACTTGAAATATCGAAGCTGTTATGCTATAATATCCTGTGATCGCAACGATCACGAAGGAGGAGCTGTTTGGATGCTCAATAACGATATGTTCACGGACGGCTCGCTGAGCGCGAGCTTTGCTGTTTGCACTCTTGGCTGTCGCGTAAACCAATACGAGAGCCGAGCGATCGCGGAAGCCTTGGAGAGCAGGGGCTTTATTATCAAGGAGTTTGACGATATATGTGACGTTTACATTATCAATACCTGCGCGGTCACGGCGGAGAGCGAAAGAAAAAGCAGGCAGATGGCGCGCAGAGCCTTCAAGCGTAATCCGAACGCACTGATACTTATGACCGGGTGTCAGGCACAGCTTCATCCCGAGGTATGCCGCAAGCTTCCCGGAGTCAGGTACGTCGGGGGTAATGCGTCCAAGCTCGAGGTGGCGGACGCGGCGGTCAAACTTCTTCGGGAGCGTTCGGACGTGATGCTGAATACGCGCGAGATAGACGCCGTGTTTGAGAACTATTCCGTGGAGCTTCCCGATCACACCCGAGCGTACATCAAGATCGAGGACGGGTGCAAAAACAAATGTGCGTATTGCGTTATCCCGAAGGTGCGCGGTCCTGTGCGTTCAAAGCCGAGAGAGGATGTTCTGAGGGAAGCGAGGGGGCTGGTCGGTCGAGGGTATAAGGAGATAGTTTTGACGGGTATCGAGGTCTGCGACTATCAATACGGACTTAAAGAGCTGATACGGGCGCTTGCCGATATTGACGGTCTTGAGCGGATAAGGCTCGCTTCGGTCGATCCTGCCTTCATCGATCGCGCTTTTATCGACAGCGTACGGGATATACCGCAGTTCTGCCATCATTTCCATCTGTCGCTTCAAAGCTGCTGTGATAAAACGCTTCGCGCGATGCGCAGACCGTACAATACGTCGATCCTGAAAAAGAATATAGCGTACGCGCGAGCCGCGTTTTCGGATATCGCGTTCACTGCGGATATGATCTGCGGTTTCCCGGGGGAGACGGACGCGGATTTTGAAGAGACGCTCGGTACGTTCGGGGAGCTTGGCGTCATTTACGCGCATATCTTTCCGTTTTCACCGAGACCGGGAACGGAGGCGGCGGATATGCCGGAGCAGGTGAGCGACGAGGTCAAGAGCCTGCGATGCGAAAGGCTCCACGCGCTCATGCTCCGTCGCCGAGGGGAGATAATAGGCGAGCTTGCGCGAGCGGGACGGGAATTTTCCGTTTTGCTTGAGGAAAAAAAGAACGGGTATTGGTACGGTCATACGGAAAATTTTATCGAGGTCGCATTGCGCAGTGACGAGGAACTGCAAGGCTGTATTCGCAAGGTCACACTTATTGAGGAACAGCCGGGCGGTGGTGCTTGGCTTGCACGGCAAAGCTGCGTCAAGATGTAAGCCTTATCAAAGCTTCCTTGCCCTTGCGACGCTTTGCATCACTTGGCATTATCTGTAAGGAACGATAATCTGTCGTTCCGCAAAATACCGTCCGCGTTTAAACAGAATTTCGCGTAAAACGGTATCCCGACAAATCCCATCCACCAAAACTCCGCGCCACTTTAGTGGCGAGGTACGCCAGCTTTTCGAGAAAAGCTGTGGCAAATAGGGGCTGTCTCATTAAGATAGCCCAAAAAAGAAAAAAAGCGGATATTCTTTACCG
>CAZMWM010000134.1:0-3969 GCA_964570105.1 uncultured Lachnospiraceae bacterium
CACTTTTTCTATACCTTTTTCATTTTTCAGTCTCACATCTATTGTAACACTACAACCGCTCTTTATTATTTATGAAAAATACGTTGACAAATGAATGAAAGTGTGATATAATACGCTTGTCACACAAACTGAATAATTGGAACGGAGGGTATTTCCATGTTATAGGGGTACTATACGGTTTTTTGTCTATGCTTAAAGTATATGGATACGGAAAAAATGTAAACTCCACTACTTTGAGTATAGACGAAATGTCCTTATTCCAATTAGTTTGTGTGACAACGATCGGAGTTTGCGTTTTTCGGGCGCTCACTTCGGTTGGCGCTCTTTTTTTATATCAAAGGCTAATGGAGATAAGGGGGAAAATCATGTACTGTAAAAATTGCGGCGTGGAAATGAACGATAACCAAGATATCTGCATCAAGTGCGGTGTTATCGTCGGAAACGGCAATTCATATTGCTCCAACTGCGGAGGTGCTGTCGGGGGAAATTCGGACTACTGTATGTCCTGCGGCGTTGCGATCAAGCCGAAGAAGCCTTCCGGTAAGGCTTCTGCATCCGGTGAGTACCTTGGCGGACAGGATAAGATAACGATGGCGTTACTCTGCTTCTTTTTGGGCGGATTTGGGATCCACAACTTCGTGATGGGTGAGAAAAAGAAGGGGATCATAAAGCTCGTCCTCGTTTGGTGTGGTATCAGTGAGATCTTAGCATTGATAGATTTTGTAAAGATATTGACCGATTCGTACGTGGTCGATCGCGATAAAGTATTCTTCGCTAAAAAGCCTAAAAGCGAACTTGTTTTCGCTATTGCATTTTCCGGTATAGCATTATTGGTAACTGCTTTTTTGCTGATACCGTATTATAGCAAGATCTATTATATATCCAACTATTATCATTTCTCGTTTGTCGGGGTTGCGGAAGGTATCTCTGCCGTGGTGTTTTTACTTTTGTTGGCTAATCCTATTGTCAGCTTTTTCGGTATTATACGAAAAAGAGATCAAAGCTTGAACAATCTCGTAATCTCTGTCATTCTGTTTGTATTGGTGCTGACGGCATCGATCACGTTATTTGAAGGGGAAGTTTACGTAATGTTTTGGCTCACAATGATACTGCTAACGGTACAATTGATGCTTTCGATCGCGAAAGTGATCCTCTCACTGCTCGGCAGGTCAAAGCAGTAAATGGTGACATATAATTTCGGAGACCGACCGTCAACATACGAGCATAACGCCGCGGCGACGTATCAGGGTACGTTGCCGCGGCGTTATGCTCTATGAGAGGATGAAGCGTTATCGCGTCGGTTTTGATGTCGGTATCATCAGTTGAATTTGAATATACGGTTGATCAGGTGGTAGATCTGGACGGTGGTGCTTCTACCCATCCTACCGGGAAACTGTGTAAGCACGTTGAGGGTGGTAGATCTCATTTTTATAAATGTGGAAAGGTCTTTTTCCTTGAGGTGCCGCCACATCTCGCGATTTTTTTTCAGGTTTTCCTCGGTGCCCGAGGCATATTGGAATATCGTGGTGATGGTGTACATCATGGCAAGCTCGTGGAACATATACCTATACAGAGCGACGCTCTGCTCCTTGATCTTATCAAGCTCGTATATGTCTGTCATAAGCGTGGTGACGAGCAGCTGTTGGTCTATGCGCTTTATCATATTTTGCTCGTTTACCGACTGGTCTGCTCTGCCTATGTAATAATAATAAAGGTTGACGTCCATATAGTATATGCTCTTGACTGCCGGAAGCGGCGCGTACATATACAGGTTATCGACGTAAAAAGTATGCTTGGGAAGCTCGATGCCCAATTCTCTGAGCAGCTCCATACGGTATATGACGGAATGCATCATCAGGTACTTGGTTATATTGAAGCGTTTGGTCTGATCCCACGTGCACACCTTTTCTGCCGGAAAGATGCGGCTGTAACGCATCGGTCTCTGGCTACCGTCCGCCTCGTGATCGTACACGTAATTGGTCACGTACATATCTATCTCGGTCCCTTGCGCAACATGCTCGCGCATACGTGCAAGGAGCTTATTCAGCGCAACGGGATCAAGGCGGTCATCCGAGTCCACCACCTTATAATATTTTCCGCGACCGTGACGTATTCCCTGATTTACGCCCTCGCCGTGTCCGCCGTTCTCCTGATGTATGACTCTTACTGTGTCCGGAAATTTTTCCGCGTACGAGTCGGCTATCTCACCCGTGCGGTCGTGTGAGCCGTCGTCTATTATGAGTATCTCCGTGTCCGCGCCTGCCGCAAGCAGGGAATTTATGCATTTTTCCATATATGCTTCGGAATTGTAGCACGGAATGGCAAAGGTTATGAGCTTGTCCACTTTTTATCCGTCCTTTCTTGGGAAACGTATGAGATATCTGCAAATGAACGCATAAGCTACGGTAATCATACCGTTAACATTCTAACATAAAGAAGCCCGATTTGTGTTATTGGTTTATGTCTAAAGGGTTAACATATATTTATAGTCAACGCTTTTGTCGGAGAAGGGCGAATATAAATATTTTACTTTATTCCAAAGAATATTAACAATCGTTTGGGCGTAATGTGTTATAATTGTAGTATCGTGTCGCACAGCCACGCCGATCACGGGTGTGGCGGCGCATCGCAATGAAGGGATGTATTTTTAAGTCATGACCGATAAGGGTGTGAAAAAAAGCTACGATCTGCGCAGGGATCTCATTTATCCAGCATGCGCGATCTTTTGCGTGTTCGTGTTCGTGTTCTTTCTCGGCGCTCATTGGGCAGGGGTGAACGTGACGGAGGGTAAGAGCGAACGTATCAATGTATATAACAGCAGTGTCAACAAGAACGATGTGCAGTTTGAAACGCCGGATCCGCAGGCTCTGCCGTTGCAGACGTTGTTCGGATTGCTTTTGTTCGCGGCGTCGCTCGTTCTGCTCCGCAGGATATTGGAGCTTGACTACAGCAAGCTGCTCCTGCGTATGTCTCATTTTATACTGACCTTGCTCGCGTTCTTTGTATTTGTCTTGGCGATGCCGGGATATGTTTCGGATAAAGGTGCGCCGGCGGCTATGCTTGCGGTGCTTGCGGTCGGAGTGCTGTATTTCGCGGTGCTCGCGCTCTCTATCCCAATAAAGCGGCTTTTAGGCGCGATGCCGTCCGGAGCTAAGAAAAAGCTCGGTGATATGCTCGGTCAAGCCGTCACGGCGTTCGTCGTGCTCCTTTTCGCGCTTTCGCTGTTTGCGCTGATCTCGGGTGTCAACGTCATAGTTACCGAGGTCATCGATAAGGTGTTCTCGGAGAACGGAGATACGTATTATACCACTTATATCAGGGTGGCGACGCCGCTTGCTCCGACACTGCAGAATTATTTCAGATATCTGGTCACGGGCGTGATCTTTGCGCTCGGGTATGCCGTTTTGAAGCTCAGGATAAACAAGGCGCTTGCGGTACTGTTCAATTTTCTGATATTTACCGCGGGATATATGCTTGTGTGGATATTTGGGACGGATTATTTCAGGCTTCTGCCGGCAAATTCACTTCCTGCGATAGTTGCGTATCTTTCCGTTTATGTGGCGGCGGCTATCACCGTGGGCGTCATTTACGCGGTAAAACGCCGCAAACGCGAAGAGACTGAGGATTACAAAAGTCAGTTTATGCCTTGATGGGCGGACTTTGGGAGCGCCTGCGGTCGATCGATATTATAAAGCGAACGGTCTCCACTCGCATATGCGAGCGGGGACCGTTTTTTGCTTTGTGAACGCAAAAGGCGTTGATTTGGGCGTACCATCGCCACTAAAGTGGCGCGGAGTTGGTGGTTTAAGGATACACGCCCTAAATTTGTGCGAACACAGATAGGCGTACCCCGGTGCTTAGTGCGAACATAGACACGAACGTGAACGCGGGCGGATGATATCCGCCCCTACCGAACATCGGGCAGACACAAAACCTCCGCCCGCATTCCATACGATCACACCTGTAGTA
>CAZMWM010000135.1:0-3943 GCA_964570105.1 uncultured Lachnospiraceae bacterium
GGTATCAAGGCATTCACGGCGGCGGTCATCGGCGGTATCGGCTCGATACCGGGTGCTATGCTCGGTGGGATACTGCTCGGAGTGGTGGAGAGCATATCGTACAAGATAACCGTCATCGCCCCGTACACCGACGCGATAGAATTTTCCATCCTCATAATAATACTTTTGGTCAGACCTACGGGCTTTCTCGGTAAGAAGAGGAGGGAAAAGGTATGAAGCTAAGGAATATCAAGCTCAGTCATTATATAAATTACGCGGTCATCGGCGCCCTGACGCTCGTGCTCGGCATAATGGCGCTTGCCGGTTACCGCTTCGACAGCTCGCTTCTGTACCTTCTCGAAAAGATAGCGATAAGTATGATACTTGCCGTGTCCCTCTCGCTCGTCGTCGGATTTCTCGGAGAGCTTTCGCTCGGTCACGCCGGCTTTATGTGCGTCGGCGCGTATCTCGGCGGAAAGGTATCCGTACTTCTCGAAGGCTCGCTCGGGAACGGTATGCTCAATCTCCTTATCTCGCTCGCCGTGGGAGCGGTGACCGCCGCTGTGTGCGGTGTCATCATCGGTATACCTGCCCTGCGTCTGCGCGGAGACTATCTTGCGATAGTTACGCTCGCGTTCGGTGAGATAGTAAGGTCGCTTTTTATGAACTCGTCGAGCAAGAGCTTCGGCGGCGCGATCGGTCTGAATACGCCGAGAGCGGATAAACGGTATTTCTTTATCGTGGCGTTCGTGCTTGCGCTCATAGCTCTGGCGGTGATACAAAATCTTATCCGCTCCAAGCACGGTCGCGCCATTACCGCCATACGTGACAACGAGATAGCGGCAAAGGCGACCGGAATAAACGTCACCAAGTACAAATTGCTCGCTTTTACCGTGTCCTCTACCTTTGCCGGCGTAGCCGGAGTGCTGTACAGCTTCAGCAACTATACCGTTCAAAGCTCGAAGTTCGGTTATAATTACTCTATCGAGATATTGGTCATGGTGGTGCTTGGCGGTATGGGAAGCATAAACGGAGCGATAATATCCTCCGCCTTGATAACCTTCCTGAACGTAAAGCTCGCAACGGTGCTGACCGGAGACTTGGCAGTGCTTCAAAATCTGATCTACGCGGTGATCCTCATACTCATCGTCATATACAACAACGCACCGGCACTCAAACGGGTGCGCGACCGCTTCGATATCAAGGCGATGGTCGTCCGTCGCCTGAATCGCAGACGCGGAACGGTGAGCGATGACGCGGCAAAATGGGACGTCGTACCGACCAAGATAGAAATGAACGAGATACTCTCTATAGATATCTCACCCTCCGAAAAGCAAAACGAAAACGACGTTGAATAACGTTCGGCAAAATGGTGATCTGTATGGATAACGTAATTCTTGAAACGAGAGATCTCGGCATCTCCTTCGGAGGTCTGAAGGCGGTACAGGGACTGAATATGAAGGTCAAAAAGAAGCAGATATACGGGCTTATCGGTCCTAACGGCGCCGGAAAGACCACGGTATTCAATCTTCTCACCGGAGTTTACAGACCGACGGGCGGAAGCTTTTTTCTGGACGGGGAGGAGCTTACCGGGCTGACGCAGGAAAGGATAAATCACAAGGGTATCGCGCGTACCTTTCAGAATATCCGTCTGTTTAACAATATGACGGTGCTCCGTAACGTTATGGTGGGGCTTCACAGTCGCGCCGAGTACGAATGCGGCGTAGCAACGTCGATACTGCGCTTACCGCGGCATTTCAGGGTGGAGCGCGAGATGCAGGAAAAGGCGATGGAGCTTCTCGGCATATTCGGACTTGAGAGCGCGGCGAACGATCTTGCTTGCAATCTTCCTTACGGTAAACA
The DNA here is from genome assembly GCA_964570105.1 of uncultured Lachnospiraceae bacterium. Taxonomy (GTDB): domain Bacteria; phylum Bacillota; class Clostridia; order Oscillospirales; family CAG-272; genus SIG673. Next base: position 1,843 of record CAZMWM010000135.1, read on the forward strand.
GCGCAAGCTCGAGATCGCGCGCGCACTTGCGACATCTCCGAAATTGCTCCTGCTCGACGAGCCTGCGGCAGGAATGAATCCGCACGAGACGAAGGATCTGGTGGATACCGTCAGAGCCATACGCGACGGATTTGATATGACGGTGCTCTTGATAGAGCACGATATGAAGTTCGTTTCCGGGCTTTGCGACGAGATAACCGTTCTTAATTTCGGCACGGTGCTTGCAGAGGGAGAGACCAAGACCGCGCTCTCCTCTCCCGAGGTCATAAAGGCGTATATAGGCGGCTGAGCCGATCACTCGGCGCGGAAAAGATATATCGAATGTATCGAAAGGATGTTTGAGATATGGCAATATTGGAGGTGCGCGAGCTTGAGGTGTACTACGGCGTCATCCGTGCGCTCAAGGGCGTGAGCTTTGAGGTGAACGAGGGCGAGATAGTTACGCTCATCGGAGCCAACGGAGCCGGAAAGACCACCACGATGCAGGGCGTCATCGGGCTGATACCGACGTCATCCGGAAGCGTGATCTTTAACGGAAGAGATATCACGCACACTCCCTGCCACAGTATCGTGCGTATGGGAATGACGCAGGTGCCCGAGGGCAGACGTATCGACCGTTTACGAAAATCTTCTTATGGGCGCTTATTCCGTAAAGGATCGCTCGGGGTTTAAGGATGACCTTGAGGCTATCTATACGAGATTTCCGAGACTTGCCGAGCGCAAGGCTCAGGTCGCAGGCACGCTCTCCGGCGGAGAACAGCAGATGCTCGCCATAGGTCGGGCGCTCATGAGCCATCCGAAGCTTCTGATGCTCGACGAGCCGTCTATGGGACTGTCACCTCTGCTGGTCGATCAGATATTCGAGATCATCAAGGATATAAACCGCGACGGTACAACGATACTGCTCGTCGAGCAGAACGCCGGCAAATCGCTTGCCCTTTCCGACAGAGCGTACGTTCTGGAAAACGGCAGTATCGTCCTTTCCGGCACGGGCAAGGAGCTTTCCGAGAGCGAAACGGTGCGCAAGGCATATCTCGGAGGATAAGACAAGACAAAATATATAGGGCGGCGTCAGCGTTGATGCCGCTTTTTGTTTTCCGAGCGTGATCTTTTTATTATATAATTCTCTTCGCCGGCGTCGTTCACCGTGTAAAGAAATACGTCACCCAGCTCGAGCCGCAGCTTCTTCAGTCTTTTCATAAGAAGCTCCCGAGTGTATCCCGAGAGACGCAATCCGTTTTGGCTCACTACACCGTCCACCACGAGCGTATGCGCGATACCGCGTTCGGTCTCGCCCTCCTTTGCTTTCTCAAACAACGAGAATTTCCCGTTTTCCTCGAGCACCGCGTACTCAACGTCCGCAAGATCGCGTATCCCGGCTTGTCTGCATTCGGCTATAAGCTCCTCAACGCTCATTCGAAGCTTGCCCATCTCTTTAACGTCCACCTCGCCCCTGCATATGACCACGCTCGGAGTTCCGTCAAACAGCTTTTTAAGTCCTTGGCTCTTGGTAGTCGCAAAGGTTATGATTATCTCAAGAAGTATGACCGCAAGTATCGGGAGCATAGCGTCGAGCAGAGACAGCTCGGGGGAGATTATCGGTGTCGTGGCTATCTCGGAGAGCAACAGTGCCGTCACAAGCTCCGAGAGCTGAAGCTCGCCTATCTGACGTTTTCCGCCGAGACGCATCACCGCGACCAGAAAAACGTACATTATCAGCGTGCGCAGTATCGCTGTAAGATAACTCATTTTACGATCTCGACCTTTCTTTTTTCACGTGTATAACGGTATGCCCCAAATTAGCGAGAACATAGATTGGCATACCTCGGTGCTTAGTGCGAACGCAGACGATTCACCGATGTTGTCGTTTTCTGCTCTGGGGCAATGCAAACACAGATACGAGCGTTAATGCGGGCGGATGATATCCGCCCCTACTGGTGTGATCGTACGGAACGCGTGCGGAGGTTTTGCACCTGACCAATGTTCGGTAGGGGCGGATATCATCCGCCCGAAATACCTCCGCGCCACCCATCAAATAAACGCAATGTCTCGCATTGGCGGATACCATCGGTTTTACCTTCTGATGGAACAACAAACTTCC
>CAZMWM010000136.1:0-3913 GCA_964570105.1 uncultured Lachnospiraceae bacterium
GTGTTCGCACTAAGCACCGAGGTACGCCAATCTGTGTTCGCACAAATTTAGGGCGTGTATCCTTAAACCACCCAAACTCCGCGCCACTTTAGTGGCGGAGGTACGCCCAATCTGTGTTAGAATTTATTTCAGGGGCGTGCCTTGGCTCCCTTGTGTAAAGGGAGCTGGCGCCGAAGGCGACTGAGGGATTGTCAAATAAAAGCGCTGATTTTAGTTAATGTCTTACATCTTAGCGCGTAACGTGACGAAGTCACGTTACATAGCCCTTTGAAGGCTTGCCTTCAAAGGTATTCTGAGGGATTGTAAAACCAAAACTTCGCGTTTAAGCAAAATCCCAAATACAGCGGTAGCCCGACAAAGCCCCTCCACAAAAATCCGCGCCGCGTGCGGCGGTGGTACGCCCTGTCTGTGTTAGAACTAATTCAGCGGCGTGCCTTTGCTTCGCGGTTGAAATGAGATGTTCCATCATCCCTTTTCTATGTTCGCACTAAGTGCCGTAGCCTCGGCACGGCTTGCCGTGACGGAGGGATTATAAAATCTCAAATATAATCAAACAATCCCTCAGTCAGCTTCGCTGACAGCTCCCTTTACACAATGGAGCCAAGGCACGCCCCTAAATAAGTGCGAACACAGACAGGGCGTACCTATTTGATGGAATACCCTGTTTCCACCGCGAAGCTACTCAGAATTACTTGGAATGCAGGCTAAAGTTTACATCCTTGCGCGTAACAATGGCGGAGCCTTGTTACGCCTTTTGCCCAAAGCTTTTCTTGAAAAGCTGATGCTTTCCTTCAGAAAGCGGCGTACCGTCAGATCATTCCGGCGCTGTCGACATCAAGGAACATTTTTGCCCCGGGATGTCTGCGCATAGCGGTAGCAGGGCACTTTTCGCTTATCTCCCAATTCAGCGTACGGTAGACCGCCTCCGCCTTGGTTGCGGCAGGCACGGTACAAATAAGATATCTTGCGCTCATAAGCATAGGTACCGTAAGCGTCAGAGCGTACCGCGGAACGTCGTCAAGCGTCGGGAAGCAACCGTCGTGCACCTGTTGCATACGGCACACCTCGTCCAGCTTCACGGGCTTTATCCTCAATTTATCGTTCAGATCTGCGACCGGAGGATCATTGAACGCTATATGTCCGTTCTCGCCTATACCCATACAAACGCAGTCCGGCGGATATTTCTCGAGCAGCTCGGCATATTCCCTGCACACCCCGTCCATATCCTTACTGCCGTCTATGATATTCACGCTTCCGAAGTGCGCCCGACTCCAGATATGCTCGGTCAGATACGCGGAAAACGAGCGCGGATCGCCGCGGCTCAGCCCGATATATTCATCCATATGAAAGGCGTTCACCCTTGAAAGATCAACGTCCTGCCGAAGAAGCGCATCGAGCATCTCGTTCTGCGACGGGGCGGCGGCAAATATCACGTTAGCCACGCCCTTTTCCGAGATAACGCGGTTTATACACTCAGCCGCATATATCGCGGCGGCTCTGCCCATAAGCTTACGGTCTGCGTATACCTCGCTTACAAGCTCTCCGGTCCTTATGACCTTTATCGGCTCCATAACATTCTCCATTCGTATTTCGTATATTCTTTGATATCCGCGTCTTAGCGTTTTAGCGTATCGGATATACTATCTGCTCGCATCTGCCGCTCTCAAACGATCGCTCGATGGCGTTCATAATGAACACGGGCGAGAAAAATTCACCGGCATCCTCGCCCTGTGACCTGCCGACGAGCACGTCATAGAACTCACCGAACTCCTTTTCGAACACTCCGTCCAGCGTTACGGTCTTGCCGACGCAACCGCCATCAAGGCTGACAGCGGCGTAATAATTGTAATTTCCGTCCACAAAGCTCAGCGCAACGTCGTACTCACCGTAAGAAACGGTGCAATTTATAATTCCGCCGTTGCGGTGCGCGTATACGCTTTCGGGGTAATATCCGAATATCGACGTCATCATCGTGACGAGATGCTGTGCGTAGAAATAAAATCCGCCGTGGGGGTTATCGAGATTGACCGGAGCGCGCATAAATCCGCCGAGAAGCTTACCTTCGGAGCGCACGAGCTGTCGAAGCTCGCATATCTCGGGAGAATACATAAGCGAGGAGCCGCCGGTAAAGCGGACGCCGCAAGCCTTAAGCTCCCCACAAAACGCGACTGCGTCATCCTCACTCACCGTTATCGGCTTGTCGATGAACATAGGGATACCGCTCTTTATATACGGCTTGGCAAACGGATAGTGACTACCGCCGTGACGCGCGGTGACTATAAGAGCGTCAAGCTTGCCGACCAACTCGTCCGGACGCTCCATCACGTGCACGCCAAATTCCGCGTGAAGCTTATCGGATGCGGCGGTGTCGATGCTGTAAACGCCGAGAACGTTCAGATCCGCATATCGCTCGTTCTTCGATATCTGCTCAAGAAATGAATTTGCGTGAGAATTTTCACATCCGAGTATGGCAATATTATACATTTAATCCCAACTCCTTTCCCGTAATGCATACCGCGCCGCTCAGTACAAGACGGGCATTACGGTATTAACGTGGCACTGCTCGATGACGCGGATAACGTCGCGAGCCATCTCGGGAGTTACGTAGAGCGGTCTGCCCTCAAAGATATTTTCGTATACCGAGCGGTATATCCTCTCAACGGCAACATCGAACGAGCTTCCCTTCACCTCGCCCTCCACCGTCTTTTTCTCTATGCTTTCAGAGCAATAGACGGGATATCCCTTCTCATCCGCAAGCGACTCGCGGATAACGGGACGCGGCGGAAGCTTGTCCGGCTCGATGTAGGTCATTTTGTATTTCGAATTGTCGGCAACGAGCGTACCGTTCGCACCGAACACCTTGAAAACGTAGTCGCCGGCAAACGCATCTGCGGATATTATCTCCACGTCAACAGTAGGCTTTCCGGGGGCGTCAAGTATTATCTTGGCGTAGTCGTCCGAGTCTCCGCTCGTAAGGCACTTATCGAGCCTTGAATACGCCACGCGGACGTTCCTGTCCCAGCCGAGAAGCTCCAGCGCCTGACCGATGGGGTGAGGACCGGTATTGTACACACCTCCGGCGCAGAAGCATTGGAGCGTCTGCCAATCCCAACGCCTTGCAAATCCGGAATATTTGAGAGATATCTGCACGACTCTTCCGAGAACGCCGCTGTCTATTATCTCCTTGATCTTAAGGAGCATAGGATTGTACAGCGACTGATGGAATACCGCAAGCGTCACGCCCTGCTCGCGTGCTATCCTTATAAGCTCGGAGCATTCGTATTCCGTGCGCGCAAACGGTTTTTCGACGAGAACGTTAAACCCGTGCTCAAGCAGCTCCTTGGTAACGGAATAATGCATATGAGAATAGGTGGAATTGACCACCAGATCTATGTCGTCTCTTCCGAAAAGCTCTGAAACGTCGGCAAACACCTCGCATCCGTATTCCTCCGCGGCTCTTGTGCGTCGTGACGCGTCCTTATCGACCACGGCGACCACCTTGCAAAAATCGTTCGCATCGGAGCGAAGGAACTTGCCGTGTATATCTCTTCCGCTTCTGCCCTGACCTATGATCGCAACTCGCATATCAGACATATTCTGTTTCCTTTCATATTCAGCCGTCAGGCTTATTTGTAAAGCTCGAGCCACCCCGTGCTCACGACATAAGTATATCACAATAAAAAAACAATATAAATAGTTTTTTTAACCGTTATTATTGCATTTTTAACTTTTTTATGATATCATACAGTAAGGATAACATCACCAGATCGGGGACTTGTCCCATAAATGGGAACTTAAGCGCTAAGATGTAAACCTTTAATTAAAATCTGTACGTTCGGCAATCCCTCAGTCGCCTTCGGCGACAGCTCCCTTTACACAAGGGAGCCTACGATGCTTTGTCAGCGCCACTTCA
>CAZMWM010000137.1:0-3697 GCA_964570105.1 uncultured Lachnospiraceae bacterium
CGCCGAAGATGACAGTTACAGTTTACATCTTAGCGCGTAACGTGACGAAGTCACGTTACGCAACCCTTTGAAGGCAAGCCTTCAAAGGTATTCTGAGGGATTGCCGAACGTACAGATTTTAATTAAAGGTTTACATCTTAGCGCTTAAGTTCCCATTTATAGGGGTTATCTCCCGCCGAAAAAATGCTCGATTTCGAATTGGTTTCGATTATTTCGTTTCGGTTTATTTAATCACATATTGTTGATTTATTCTTAGTCGTACCGCGGCGGGAGCCAAGCCCCCGCCCTACGAAACGCATGTTACCGAGAGCGGAATATCAAACACATTTCACGCGGTAATTCTTAAAAAATCACTCCACATACAAACATTTTTCATCTCCGACAGGGTTTGAACAAGCACTGCTTTACCTAAAGCCGTGTCTTTTCAATCCTTAAGTTGATGACATTGCCCCACTGACGAAACCGACAAAAAGCTTTGAAGAAAGGATCGCGACAGATGAATACCAATACAGCTCCGAGACTGCTCTTTTTGGCGGATGAAAACGAATTTTCATACGGCGAGGACGTCATGAGCGACCTGAAGCTTGAAGAATTGCTTCCGGAAGGAACGGCGCATCTTCTCCGTTTGAGACCGTCAAAAAACGGCGTCCTTCAAAGACGGGAGCTGTTTTCAGCACTCCTTCGGCAAGGTGAGTCCGTCACTGTATTTACAAAGCTCGAGGAGCTTCTGAGCGCGGCGTCGCGCAGTCAAGAATGCATCGAAAAAGCACCGTGCGAAAACGGAAAAGCATACGTTTTCCCGGAATTTGCCGCGCGAATGCTGGAGTTTTACCGTGAAGCGGCGCTCGAACGCGATTACGGGGCTATGTACGAGAGCTTCCGCGGATACTTCAAAGACGCCATCGAAAGCGAGCCTATCACCGAACTGTCCGCAAGACTTGAAAGCGTGCGCAAAGCAAAAGAAAAGCTCGCCCTGCTCACCGTCGAGATCGACGGTGAGAAAACGAGACTGTCGGGTAGCACGGAAAGAACGTTTATGTCAAGCGTCACCGAATGCGCCGAAAAGCTCGGCATTGAGCTTGATACGCGGATACGCCCAAGGCAGACTGCGCAGTTGGCGCTGATAGACAGCGCCGCCAAGCTCTTTCCCCACGAATTTGCCGATATCCTCGGGTTTTACCGCGAGTTTCGGAATGTGTTCCCGAGCGCGGTCTTTGAACTCATACCTCAGCTAAGACTTGTTCGAGGAGTGATCGAGCTTACGCACAGAGCCGAAAACGCAGGACTGCCCTATTGCTTTCCGGAGCTGACCGATAAAAGAGAGCTTCAACTGTTTGAGGTATACGATCCGGCACTGCTTCTGAACAACACCGCCCATATAGTTCCGAACGACGTATATTTTGATCAAAACGAGCCTTTCTTTTACCTCACGGGAGCTAACGGCGGAGGAAAGACCACATATCTGCGCGCCGTCGGTAGCGCGGCGGTACTGTTCGCATTCGGCGCACCGGTATTCTGCCGAGCAGGGCACGGTTGCCTTTTCGAGAGCATCCAAACGCATTTCCCACGGGACGAACGCTTCGAAGGCACCGGCAGATTTATGGAGGAGCAAGGACGGGTGGAAGAGATACTCAAGCGCGTTTCACGCGGTAATTCCCCGAGAATTTCCCTCATTCTTCTGAATGAGACCTATTCCACGACGAATGAAGAAAAAGCAACACAGTACACCTCGGAGCTTGCAAGGCAGCTGCACGGGAGCGGAAACTTCGGTCTGTATATAACACATCAGCACTCCGCCCAAGATCGGGATGTCCCGTTCCTCGGCGTGACCGTGGACGAAAATGACTGCAACCGCAGAACATACCGCATCGAGCGCAGGAGACTGAGCAGTCGCTCGTTCGCCGCCGATGTTCTGCTGAAATACGGCATCACCCGTGACGCCCTCTCGGAGCTGATGCTGAAACGCATCTCCGTCTCAGAGCCTTGCAATGAACGAAATACCGATACCCCATCCGCACCTCGGGACGAAAGGTGAGTGCTTTAAAATGAGATACAGCCTGTTATATTCCGAAAAAATCAGCGGCGAAGCTCCCATCGCGGACACCTCCGTCAAGTCGGCGATATACGACCTGAACGTAGACCGTTCCGTGCGGTACGCGTGCAAGAACACCGTAGCGGCGGACTACCTGCTGGAGGTGCTCTCAAGACCGCTGAGGTGCGTAAAGGATATCAGATACCGCAACGCCGCGCTTAACGATATGCTAAAGGCTCCGGAGCTTTTGGACGGACTTTTCTCGGTACTCAAGGGCTACGACAGCCTAAAGACCGAGACCGAGGAAATGAACGGCGGCATCTTCCGATACGGTGCCGCGACGTCGACTGCGGATAGGCTTGACTGCGCGTACGAACGCGTGTACATCAACGCTCATTTTTTGAGAAACGTCATCGCCTACATCCGAGAGATCGGTCAGCTTCTCTCGGGATTTGAGCTGTCATCCGAGGCTTTGATCAAACTTAAAGACCTCAGCATCGGAGTGTCACAGGACAGCGGATTTCGGGAGCTTGAGAAGGACGCGGAGCAATTCCGCAACGAAACGCCCGAGAATTACCGCTTCACGCTCTCTCTCCGCCTCGACCGACTGCTCGAGCTTGATCGCGCGGAGCTGATCTCCGTCGAGCCAAAGAAGAAGGAACGCTTCAATCCGCTTTCCGCTCTGCGCCACAGAAAAAAAGACGAAATACCGCAGTACGTGGATATCGGAAACGCCGCCGCGGATAATACGGAGCTTGCCCTTTCCGAAGCCTTGGATACGCTCGCAGACTGCTACGAAGCGATAGCCGACAGCTTATACGAGCCGCTTTACGGACTGAGCGAAGAGCTGAAGTTTTACCGCGCCGCACTCGACATCGAGACGACCTTGCGCACGTCCGGACTGCCGCTGTGCACCCCCGAGGTGCTCGAAGCGGAAGCCAACACCGTCGATGCCGTCGAGGTCTGCGATATACTGCTTTTGAGTGAAGGTAAGAACGGCGAGAGTATAGTCGCCAACGATATCTCCGTCTCGGAGAACAAGCATGGAGTTTTGGTAAGAGGCGACAATAACTGCGGAAAGACCTCCTTCCTGCGTTCGATAGGTTGCGCACAGCTTTTTGCGCAATCCGGTCTTTTCGTGTGCGCAAAAAGCTTCAGAGCAAGCTTGAGATACGGCATATTTTCCCATTTCTCCTCTGCCGAAAAGGAGCTTCGCGATAACGATACCGCAGGGCGCTTCGAGGGCGAGGTGCAGGACGTCGCCGCCATGCTCAATAAGATAAGACCGTATTCATTGGTGCTCTTAAACGAGACCTTCCAGACCACCGCGTACAGCGAGGGCGCGGAAGGAATGAAGCTTATATTGGATGCCCTGCCGCTGGCAAAGACAAAGTATATCTTCGTCACACATATGCTCTCTGTGTTCGAGCTTTTCGGTGGCGCGGAAGAAAGCATAATAACACTCAGGACCGGCGAAGGAGATGCTAAATACAAGCTCCTTCCGTTCACTCCGCCTACTCAAAGCTAACCCCCTCGCTCGCCGCCTCATCTTCTCGCTATTTCATTCACCGTTACAGTTCAAGCAATGTATAAATGAAAGCCGAAAATGATTTGCGAAACGCGGAAAATACCGTAGGGCGAGGACTTGAACTGTTACCGTTCACC
>CAZMWM010000138.1:0-3689 GCA_964570105.1 uncultured Lachnospiraceae bacterium
GCGCGAGCTTTTCAAAACGTATAATCATACAAACGAAAAATAATAAAACAGCCATTTGTGATCAACGCGAAAATGTCCCCTTAGAGCATTCTCGAAAGCCTTTTGCTTTTGAATGCTTTAAGGGGATATTATTTTTCGGTGAAGGTGGGGAGCTTTTTGCTTCTGCTCGGTTTATTTGAAATAGCGGTCAAGAAGTCCTTCGAAGGCTTTGCCGTAGCTCAGAGCATGCCGTCTATGACGTTCTGCATATCGTACATACCGGCAGGCTTGCCCTTCATATACGATGCGGCTTTGAGCGCTCCCTGCGCAAAGACGTTGCGCGACGAGGCGCTGTGGGAGAGCGTGACCGTCTCGTTCTGACCTGCGAATATCACCTCGTGCTCGCCGACTATAGAGCCGCCGCGTACGGAATGCATACCTATCTCGTGGGGATCGCGTTTTTTACGCACGCTGTGTCGGTCGTAGACCAGCTCGGCGTCGTATGGGAGAACGCCGGATGCGGCTTCTGCAAGCATCAGCGCCGTTCCGCTCGGGGCATCGAGCTTATCGCGGTGGTGCTTTTCTATTATCTCTATATCGAAGCCGTCAAGCGTTGCCGCCGCCTTTTTAACGAGTGCGATAAGCAGATTTATGCCCAGCGACATATTCCCGGAATAAAAGACTGGTATCTTTTTCGACGCTTCGCGCATGAGCGCTTTTTCTTCGTCCGTATGTCCGGTCGTGCATATGACTGCCGCACAGCCTGCGCTCTCTGCGTATCTGAGTATTCCTTCGAGCGCGGAATGATGTGAAAAATCCACTATCACGTCAGCTCCTGTCTCGGTGCTCAGCTCACTTATGCCGCTGTACATCGGAAATTCAGCCTGCGACGGAAGTGTATCAACGCCTGCAACGACCGTATAACCTCCGTCGGCTACGGCGGCGTCGTACAGCGCTCTTCCCATTCTGCCTGCCGCTCCGGTCAGTATCATCTTTACCGTATCCTTCATTTTTATGACCACGCCTTTCTAAATCATAGCAGTTTTGTGACGGTTTCGGCTTTGCTAAGCCACAAAACGCATCTGAAAGATTTATCTTTCAGACTTGCACCATTCGCCTTCGTGTAAACGGGGTGTCCTTTTTTATTTTCCGAAGATAGCTCCAAAAGTCCGCTTATCGCTTGATCGCTTATATGAGACCATGCTTTTTCATACAGGTCTTGAGTATCTCGAGATGTTCGTCCTCAGGCTCGCACATCGGGGAGCGTATCTCTTTTTCGCAGAAACCCATAAGGTGCATCGCCGCCTTGACGGGGATGGGGTTGACCTCGATGAACAGGACGTTTATAAGATCGAGCAAGCGGAGCTGAAGCTCTGCGCTCTCCTTTACCTTGCCGTTGAAATACAGCTCGCATATATCGTGCGTTTCCTTCGGCATCACATTCGAGAGCACGGATATGACGCCCTTTCCGCCGAGCGAAAGTATCGGCACTATCTGGTCGTCGTTGCCGCTGTATACGTCAAGGCTGTCTCCAAGCTCCGAGATGATCTGCGCGATGGCGCTGATATTTCCGCTTGCCTCCTTCACCGCAACGATATTCGGGTGCTTTGCAAGCTCTCTGTACACCGGAAGGGTGATATTGCAACCGGTGCGCGACGGAACGTTATACAGTATTATCGGCTTGGTCGACGCATCGGCTATGGTCGTGAAGTGGCGTATAAGACCTTTGGCGCTCGCCTTATTGTAGTACGGCGTTACAAGGAGCAAGGCATCCGCGCCGACTCTGCAAGCTTCCCTTGAGAGCCATACCGCGTATTCGGTATCGTTTGAGCCTGTTCCGGCGATGACGGGAACGCGCCCTGCCGACTGCTTTACCGCAAATTCGATAGCTTCTATGTGCTCGTCGTCCGTGAGCGTTGACGACTCTCCCGTAGTTCCGCAGGCAACGATAGCATCGGTGTGACCGGCTATCTGGAACTCGATCATCCGAGCGTACGCCTCGTAGTCTATCTTTCCGTTTCGAAACGGCGTGACTATAGCGACGCCTGATCCCGTGAATACCGTGTTCTTCATAATATATCTGTTCCTTTCGGTCGTATTTCCGTATTTTGATATTTTTACGGTCCGGTTTTGAAAATTTTCCGGGTATCTATTGACTTACGCTCGAAGATATACTAAAATATACCGTAGCGACGTGCTGTGGCGTTAGTCCGAGTACCGCAAAAAATAAAGCGCACTGACAAATATACTGTCGGCGCGCAAATATACACACAAGCGGTCGCACATTAGGGCGATCCTGTGATAGCGCTCCATCAAAATGATGACAGTCCTTGGATTGTTCATCCGAGCAATAAGCCTTTCAGGACCAACATCCCCGTCGCCGAGACGGAAATGCTTCGGCGTCCCCGCCTTTCGTATGTCCTGTTGACGGCTTCGGCAACCTCGGAGCACACTACTGATCGGACGGACGCACCTCTATCGCTACTATATTATCACATTTTTTAATAAGTGTCAAGGAGTTTTACGAAAATAATGATAACTAATTCAAAGATACCCACGGAGCTTAAGACGCACGATTTTTATTATGAGCTTCCCGAGGAGCTGATAGCGCAGACTCCGGCTGAGAAACGCGACGGCTCGCGTCTGCTTTTTTTAGAGAGGGAGAGCGGTAAAATAAAGCACGAACGTTTTTTTGATATAGTGGATCATCTAAGTGCCGGGGACGTGCTCGTCATCAATCGCTCCAAGGTCATCCCTGCGCGTCTTTACGGAAAAAGAGCGGATACCGGCGCTCCGGTCGAGATACTTCTGCTCAAAAGACGTGGCGGGGACGAATGGGAAACGCTTGTAAAGCCCGGTAAAAAATGTCGCGTCGGTAATAATATAATATTCGGAAACGGAGAGCTTCGTGCACAGATCACCGAGGTGCTTGAGGACGGAAACAGGATATTGCGTTTTGATGCCGATGGAGGAGACGTGAACGGAACGTTACACAGGCTCGGCGAGATGCCGCTTCCGCCGTATATCACGTCACGCGAGGCGGATATGTCGAGATATCAGACGGTGTATGCAAAGGAGGAAGGCTCGGCTGCCGCGCCGACGGCAGGATTGCATTTCACCACGGAGCTTCTCGAAAGATTGAAGGAAAAGGGAGTTGAGGTGGTATCCGTGCTCCTTCACGTCGGACTTGGCACCTTCAGACCGGTAAAAGAGGAAGCCATAACGGATCACGAGATGCATTCCGAATGGTTTTCTATCAGCGAAGAGGCGGCGGAGAAGATCAATTCCCGTAAAGGCAGGCTTATAGCGGTCGGGACTACCTCGTGCCGTGTGCTGGAAAGCGTGGCTGACGATAACGGCATCGTTCACGCAGGAGAGGGCGAGACGGCGATATTTATCTACCCCGGATACCGATTTAAGGCGATACAGGGGCTTGTGACCAATTTCCACCTTCCGGAAAGCACTCTTATAATGCTCGTCAGCGCCTTTGCCGGCAGGGAAAACGTCCTTGGTGCATATCGGGAAGCTGTGGAGATGAGATATAGATTTTTCTCATTTGGGGATTGCTGCTTAATTTTATGACATTTGCATAAATGTATCATTTGCTACTTTCTATTAATTATGCAACATTACCAATCAGAAAACTAAAATAACCAATCGGTAATGCAAAAACAGGCTTTTTAACCGATACTTATGGGATATAAGATTTT
>CAZMWM010000139.1:0-3680 GCA_964570105.1 uncultured Lachnospiraceae bacterium
AAGCGGGGAAGAGGATCCGGTATACTTTTGCTTCGAGAGAGGGGCGAGCGGTCTTGAGTATGAGCGAGAGGGTAGAGTTTATCTCGGCTTCGCCGCGACGCAGGATAAAACCGCGCTCGCTTTCGTCAAGCCCGGCGACGGCACGCAGAGTGCAACCCATAGCGCGTACCTTTTCCTCCGCTCCGGTGCAAAGTTTGGAGCCGTATCTCTCAAGCTCCGCGCCGTTGAGTATCAACGTGTACGTGTCGGGATCCGATACCTCGTACCCGAAGCCGTCGTCCTCCGGTGCTCCGAGCCGATCTATCGCTTTGTCAAGAGCGTTCGAGAGAAAAGCAAAATAACGTTCTCCGTCGACGGAGTTTAACCGCTCCTGCGCAAGCTCGAACGTCCGATCGAGCGCTTTGCCTTTTGCGTCGAGCAGGATGGTCTTGTTAAGTACGGCAGATGATGAAAGTGCACGTTCGATTATTGCCGCGCATTCTGCCAGTCCGCTCTCTTCTATCTCCGCGCACTTTTTTTGGATCTCGGCGTCAGCTTCGGCGATGATGGAACGGAGCTGTTCTTCCGCTCTGCTCTCGACCGAACGGACGTATTCCTCCGCCTCTGCCATTATACGCGCCGTAATGTTTTCGATACCGTTCATATAAACAGCTCTCCCGGATCAAGCGAACAGGATAAGGAGCATTGATATAAGAAGCGCGAGTATCGCGTAAGTCTCGACGAGTGCGGCGTTGGTAATTGCGTTACCGATGTTTTTGGGCTGTTTTGCCACGAGATTTATACCGGCGACCGCGACTTTGGACTGATATTTAGCCGAGATGAGACCGCAGATGGCAACGGGCAGGGACGCCATCAGATAATAAGCTCCCTGTGCTACTGTGACGGTCGAAAGATCGGCGCCCGAGAGAACTCCGAGCTTGACCATTATTATGAACGCCGTGACGAAGCCGTAGATGCCCTGAGTTGCCGGAAGAGCTTCAAGTATAAAGACCTTACCGAACATATCCGGTTTTTCCGACAAAAGTCCGTTCGCGGCGCATGCCGCCTGTCCGACGCCTATCGCGCTTCCGATGCCTGCAAGCCCGACGGCAAGAAACGCTCCGATCAGCGCAAGGTTTGCTCCGGTGAACATAGAAGTGAAAAATTCCGCCATTTTATTATCCTCCGATGAGTAATTTATTTTTTGTTTTTGAGCTTTTAGCTTATGACCTGCGAGAGCCTTCGGGTACGACCGAGCAATGCGTCACGTCCGCACGGAGCGGCTCAAACTGTCTGCCGCCGTCCTCAAAGAATTTCCCGAAAAATTCGATATATTGAAGCCTGCTGGTGTGTACGAACGTGCCGAGCAGATTTAATGCAAGATTGAGCAGATGTCCCAGCGGCAACACTATCACGAACAGTATCACCCCGGGAACGGTGGCGCCGAGCATCGTGGCTATCGTATTGAATACGCTTGCAACGACCGCAGAGGATAGCCCAAGCGCCATTATGCGTGAATACGAGAGAAGGTCTGAAACGTAATTCACCAGCGAATACAGGCTTCCAACGCCTTTTATCAGCTTCATTATCGGGTTTTTCTCGTTTCTGCCCTGAGTCAGTATCAGCATCGATACTCCGATGAGAGTTATGACTGCGCCCACCGTCGTGTTCAAAAAGCAGACACCGACGCCGCCGAACAGAACGAACCAGCTTCCCTCGTCGAATATCGCAGAGAACACGTGACCGCTTTTTGCCAGCATATATGCGCGTACAGCCATTCCCGTCAGCATATGGATGGCTCCCATTGAGAGGGAAAGTATCAAAAACAGCATCGCGTCCGTCATTATGTCGACAGCCGCCCAGACCGTTATATCTATGCCGAACATATTCTTCATAAAGACCGACGGCAGATCTCCGAGGTAACTGCCGAACAGCACGCCCCATATGATGCAGGAGATACCGCATACACCGAACATACAGCACATCTCCTTGACGCCGTGGGAAAGGTTGGTCTTTTTGACTATCAGTGTGCAACCGAATATCATAACAAGCCCGTACACGACGTCCGCAAGCATCATTCCGAATATCGCGAAGAAGAATATCATCATAACAAAGGTCGGATCAAGGCTTCCGTATCTCGGATAGGAATACAGACCGACTACGGTCTCGAAATGGTTTGCCGGGGCGCGGTTTTGGAGCAGTACCGGCGGCTCATCGCCTTCTGCGGGATCTGTAAGAGAGTAATAACAGTCAAACAGGCTCAGCTCCGCCTTAAGCTCACGCACCCGCTCTTCCGGTATCCAACCGCTGAGCACTGCGGTGTGCTCGGTGCAGAAAAGTCTCTGCTTTGCCTTGGTCTCGGCTATCGCGGTCTGTGCGATGTCAAGAGCCACGTTTACGCTGTCATATCCCGACGCAAGCTCCTTCAAAAGCTCCGCGCCAGCGTTCAGCTCGAGCTTGTATTCCTCGGTGAGCGAATTTATGCGGTCAAGCTCCTCCGCGGCGGTGTGGGTAAATTCCGAAAGCTCGCATTTCCGAAATCCAAGCTCCGAGAGCCGACTCAGCACCTCGTATTCTTCATTTTTCATATAGATCACCCGGACGTATCCGGCGAGCTTGTCCGCGCTTATCAGGGTGACTGAGACACAGGGCAGGGCAGACGATATGATCCGCTCCGCTTCTTCGGCTGATATGCCGGTGGGAAGAGTTCCGAGCGCCGTCGATGTGGATAGTGTGGAAATTCCGCCGAGCGGATGCGGATAGCCGATCCACGGCGCCAAGGTTTCCTTTTTCAACGCAAGCTCCGACAGACGCGCTTTCAGCTCCGCAGTCCTTTCAAACGTGCCGACGGCTTTCTCCGCTATCGCAACGGCTTGACGGTAGCTTGCGCCGCTCGGCGTTTCTCCGTTTTCGAACTGAGCTTGCGTTACGCTTGGGATGGGTGTGAAGAGTCCGCGCTTGACCTCTCCGGTCTGAGCGAGCACCGATATCGCCTCGGAAAGGAGCGAAGCGTCCTTTTGAGCGCTTTCAAGCTCGGCTGAAAAGCTGCTCTCGGAGATGAGGAGTCGGTCTTGTGCCGATGCGTCGGATGTGTCCGGGAATGTGAGCTTTTCCGGCTCTACCGCACCGAGCCACAGAAGCTTGCGCATTATCGCGCCGCTGTCCTTTTTCATCGCCGCGAGCGTCAGTTTTTTCATTTTGCTTATTGCCATTCTTAGCTTTCCTTTATCTTTCGCGTGAGCGAAAGCCTCCTTTCTCGAGATATCGGATGTATCTTCGCTGTTAAAGTGGTGCGATGTTTGAGCGTTTTCCTTTGGCTGTCGCGCAAAGATGACAGTTACAGCTTACATCTTAGCACGTAACGTGACGAAGTCACGCTACATAACCCTTTGAAGGCTTGCCTTCAAAGGTATTGACTGAGGGATTGTCGAACAAAAACGCTGATTTTAGTTAAAAAGCTTACATCTTAGCGCGTAGCGTGGCTTTGCCACGCAAGCCACAGTTGAACAATAGAAAAGCCTTACATCTTAGCGCTTACACAGCAGAGCTGTGTAAGCCACACTTCAAAGTTTGCCTTTATAACCGAAGTCTACAGCTTAGCGCGTAGCGTGGTTTTGCCACGCAAGCCACAGTTGCCTTGGCAACTGTATGACACCTCATCCACCGCTACCGCGGTCCCCCTTCCCCCGCTGGGGAAGGCT
>CAZMWM010000140.1:0-3647 GCA_964570105.1 uncultured Lachnospiraceae bacterium
GGATGAAGGTTAGGGCAAAACGGTAAAAATAATGCAGAAAAGTCGGCTCAAATGCTATGATCGCATTTGAGCCGACTCATTTTACGGGGTATAGTTCTTTGCTTGTTAGGCATCCGAGCGACAAAGAAGAACGATGCCGGCGATCAGGTTAACAAAAAGCAGTACGCAGACCTTGAGACCGGTCCCTATCTGCTCTCCTCTCTTCAGCTTCCCGAAGATCGAGAGAGTTATGGGGAGCGTCCAAGCGAGCGGAATGATCGCCCACCCAGAAGCGATACAGCCGAAGATCAAAAAGATCTTAGCTATGATCGCAAGAGTGTCGTTTCCGGACTGCGCCTGTGCCTGCTGTCCCGGCGCTCTCTTGGTCGGAACGGTACAACCGCATCCGGGGCAAAACGCGGCTTCGTCGATGAGTTCTTTTCCGCAAGTAGGGCAAAATTTCATAGTCAAGCCTCCAAAAAATATGTATTTAGCCGATATTCGACTATCGACAACATAAAATTATATCACCGTTCTCGGTGATCTTGTGGTAAGATATGAGGTGAGCAAACGGAAAGGGGCGCGAAATCAAAATCATGGCAAGATCATCTGTAACTATCGGGACAATTTGGATTTTGCGGTGTTGATGCAAGCGCAGATTACCGAAAACCGCACTGTCTTACTATGTGGTGAAAAGTTGATTTGTAAGTAACATTATAACACATACATAACTTTTTGTCAATAGAAATTTGACAAAAAAGAGAGAAATTTGACAAAAAAGAGAGAAATTTTTAGAAAAGTTGAGCATTTTTGCCATTCGGATCTCGCAAAAACATCCCTTCGACAAAATTCCTGCCATTCAAACGCTTGCGCCGTCGCCTGTGCATGGCTCGGTACACACGGTCTGCCGCGGATGTATCCGTCATCCTTTATGCGGTTGGCGAAAGGCTTGAGCGCGTTCGCTTTTGTGTCAAATTCCGGAGATATGTACCTAAACGGCACGACAACGCTCACCTTCGATTCCAACGGTGTATCTGTTAATAGGTTTAAAGGAAAGGATAAAGGTTAGGGCAAAACGGTAAGAAGATAATGTAGAAACATTCACAAATGTTTAGTATAATGATCTTACCGATGAATAAGATGAATGGGAGATATCGCTATGTATAGAGAACTGCTCGAAGGGCTGATAAAGGACAACCGGTGGGCAAGGGTGCAAAAGCCTTGCTCCGAAAAAAAGATACGGAAAGCCGAAAAATACGTGGGATATGCATTTCCCGAGGAGCTTAAAGCGTTATTGAGAGAAACAAACGGAGATAATTGGTTTTTGCTTTCGGCAGAAGAGATCGTCCGCAACGTAAAGGTGAACAGAAGGGTGTTTCCCGAATACTTCGAGCCGGATGAATATAAGGAAAAGATAGATCGCTTTGTATTCTTTGCGACCAACGGTTGCGGTGATTATTATTGCTACCGTGTTCTTGAGAACGGCGAAACGGATGCATCTGCTATTTACATCTGGGAGCATGAAGGCTTTGAAGCTCGCAAGGTGGCAAGCGATATCGCCGATCTGATAACCAAGTATTACAACGACGAGGTGTGATACCCGAGCGCTTCCGAGACGAATAAAATCCGAACGGAAGTATCACGCGTAAACGCATTAAAAGCATAATGAAATGCCGATGGGGTGAGTTGACCTCATCGGCATTTTTGTGCGAGCGGAGATGGGGGGCGACGTTATGCTTGCACTATTTACTTACGCTTGAGCCGACGTGTACGTGTCAAGCGACGGCTACGAGGACGAGCGAGCCGCACATAAGGGCGCATCCGACGGCGTTTTTGACGGAAAGCTTTTCGTGCATAAAGATACAGGAGAGCAGGACGCTCAGGAGCAGGACGCCGGAATTATCGAAGGTGTACAGGATAGCCGTATCGACGTATTGCAATATGTATACGAGCAGGTTTACCGCGGTAGCCACGACGACGGAACAGCTAAGGAGGAACGCGAGCGACTTTCCCGTCTGCTTGAACGCGCCGATGGTTGCCCTTTTGTTTTTGAAGCTGAGCGTTATGAACGTTACGAGCGCGGCGGTGGCGTAGGTTATCGCTATCATCTCTTCTTTTTCCGTCGTTACGCCGTCAACTCCAGTGAGGCGTTGCTGGACGTCAAACAGTGCGCAGTACAGACCGTTGCAGACAGCCAGAGCGATGCAGGACGGAATGAAGAGTCGGCTCTTTATCCCCTCTTCGCCTTTTTTGACGCTCATAAGGTATACGGCTAATATCACGAGCGCTATTCCGACAAGCTTTAGTGGGGATATCGCATCCTTGAATATCACCGTGGATATGAATGTCGGTATCAATATTCCGCCGGAGAGCGAAAATACCATCAAGACGGAATAAGGTCCGGTCTGTGCGCATTTAACGATGAAAAAATTGTATCCTATGAGCGCCGCCGCGTTGAGAAGTCCGAGCCACACGGTCGTGGCTGACGCGTCGAAGTCAAAGCGCATAAGGATAAGGCATACGAGCGCCACGGTGACGCCGCTCACCACGGTAAAGACCGACGAGGAATCATCATCCTTCCCCGGATAGCTGTCCGAATATTTTTTGCACAGGAACGATTGCATGGTGTACAGAAGTGTTACCGTCAATATAAGAAGTGCGTTTATCATATGTGTGAAGTCCTCTATTTCGTTGTTTGGTCGTTTTCATTGCGCGATACGGCTTTACGTTTGCGCTCGAGCAACATATCCTTTACCTTCATAAGTCGGGTGGTGTTTCCGCGCTCGTTTTCATCAAGCTTCATTACTATGGTCTTGATCTGTTCCTCGTATTGCGGTATCATTATATACTCAAGCGCGTTCACTCTGCGGCGCGTTTTTTCTATCTCGTCCGCCAGCAACTGAACGGTCTTTTCGGCTTCGGCAAGCTTTATAAGCTCCGGCATAAGCTTGGTCATACCGATAACGGCGCTGTCAAGCTCGCCGCAGGTGAAGGCAAAGCCGTAATTCAGCACCGGGGCGGCATCGGGGGATGCGACGAGCTTGAAGCTCGGAACGCTCACGCTCATAACGTTTTTGCTTTCAACGTTGACATCCGTGCTCGCCGTCGGGAGCAACATAGCTTCTTTTAGCATTTCCGGAGAGGATACCGCCGCGGCTGAGTTGAAGGCGGAGTTCACCCTTGCGAGCGCCTGCTCCGTGCTCTTGCGAAGCTCTGCCGCCTCGCGCACTCTTTCCATAAAGAGCTTCATCATCTCGTCGCGCTTGTCCTTGAGCAGCTTATGTCCGCGTCTCGCCGTGGTCAGCTTAGTCTTGAGCCTTTTCAGCTCCATTCTGGTCGGGGTGACCTGCGAGTTAGTCATTTTAGGCGCTCCTTTCTCTTTGGAAATTACTGTTTAAAGCTTGGTCTTGGGATTATTGTCGGGGGATCTTAAAACATAAGCGCGCTTTTAGTTAAAGGCTTACAGCTTAGCGCGTAGCGTGGTTTTGCCACGCAAGCCACAGATGAACGCTTGTGTTCGGGAATAGAAAAGCTTTACATCTTAGCGCTTACACAGCAGAGCTGTGTAAGCCACAGTTGCCTTTGGCAACTGTATTGACACCTCATCCACCCTGCGTAGCACGGCAAAGCCGTGCAAGCCGGAGTTTTCTCGCAGAGAAAACTCATTT
>CAZMWM010000141.1:0-3558 GCA_964570105.1 uncultured Lachnospiraceae bacterium
CACAAGGGAGCCAAGGCACGCCCCTGAATTAGTTCTAACACAGATTGGGCGTACCTCCGCCTAAAGTGGCGCGGAGCTTTGATGGTGTAAGGGTACACGCCCCTAAGTGAGTGCGAACACAGACGATTCACCGATGTTGTCGTTTTCTGCTCCGGGGCAATGCGAACGCAGACACGAGCGTTAACGCGGGCGGATATCATCCGCCCGCTTCCACCGCGAAGCTATACAGAAACTAATTATCAAAAGTTTACATCCTTGCGCGTAACAACGGCGAAGCCTTGTTACGCCGAGTTGCCGAAGGCAACTCTGTTTGCCAAAGCTTTTTTCAAAAAGCGTCGCGAAGCTATACAGAAGTCTTTGCCAAGCTTTCTTCAGAAAGCGGGGAGAGAATATAAAAAAACAAAAAATATTTTAAAGAAAGAGGTATTCTTATGACAACACAAGCAATCAACAAGCGCCGGTCTGTGATCGGCATAACCTTAGGCGTAGCGCTTTGTGCTCTGCTTTTCGTAGGTCTTATATTTATGACCGGAATGTGGGCGAGCGCCGCGACATTCGTGGACGGCGGAAGCTGGGGCGATGCCCATCAGTGGACGCTGGACGGCTATGGGGTGCTCACCATATCCGGAACAGGGGATATGCCGGTGCTCAACAGCTCGGATGAAGCTAAGAGCGTTCCGTGGTATTCGTATGCTGCGGAGATAAAGAGTGTGGTCATTGCGGACGAAGTAACGACGGTAAGCGCACTACTCTTTAAGACCGGCGAGTATACCGCTCTCGCCTCCGCAACGATCGGTGCGGATGTCAAGAGCGTAGGCGCTTACGCATTTCAAAATTGCCCCGCTCTTGAGACCGCCGTTTTTGAGGGCAGTAATGTCGAGACGTTCGGTGAAGGCGCCTTCCAGCAGAGCGGCATCGTGAGCATTACCATACCAGACAGCGTAAAGACCGTTGGTACGCGCATGTTCTATATGTGCACCAAGCTCAAGAGCGTTACCATCGGCTCGGGCGTGACTGCGCTTAACGATATGACGTTCTTCGGATGCTCGTCGCTTGAGACTATAACTATTCCGGATAACGTGACCGATATGGCTTATATGCAGTTTTATAACTGCACGTCCCTTAAGAGCGTCAAGCTGAGCAAAAATATCACTTCGATAGGTGTGAATTGCTTTATGAATTGTTCTGCGCTTGAGAGCATAGTCATACCGGACAGCGTCACCGAAATAATCCAAAATGCATTCACCGGATGCTCCTCTCTCAAGACTGCGGTCATCGGTAACGGAGTGACCACCATAGGCAACTATGCGTTCGTCCAGTGCCCGGCGCTCGAGAAGGTGGTGATTGGACGCAGTGTCACCTCGATAGGTCAAGCCTGCTTCGGAAACTCCACCAAGCTCACCACGGTCATAAACCTTTCTTCGCTTGACTTGAAGCCGGGCGTGAGCGACTCGACTTATCTGACCGCAAACGCTAAGGTAGTGTCGAGCGACATCAACGGCTACAATTTTACCACCGATGACGGATGGGAGTTCTTCTACGGCGAGGATGAGTGCTACCTCTTGGGGTATACCGGCTCCGAGACTGCGGTGGTGCTTCCCGCAGACTGCAAGGGCAAGGCTTACAACGTTGCGATGCTGGCATTCAAGGGCAAGCCGTTCACCAGCGTGACGATAAGCGAAAAGGTCAAAAAGATCGGCAAGGAAGCGTTTTCGTATTGCGGCGCTCTTACCGAGGTGAAATTCAACGCCACTGCGTATGACGAGACGGATATGGGCTTCACTTCGAGTGTATTCTATCAATCCGGAGTTTCGAGCGGAGTAACGTTTACGGTGGGTGCAGGTGTTAAGCACGTTCCGGCTTATCTGTGCTGCAGCAGTTACTTTAACCTTGCGAACGTGGTGTTCGAAAACGGCAGTATATGCGAAAGTATAGGTGCCTATGCATTTTCCTCTAACGGTGATGTGAAAAAGAAGATAGAGATCCCGAGCGGTATTACCGCTATCGGTGAGAGTTCCATCCAGGGCTTCCGACTCGTGATAATAAACAATGCGACAGTCGCATCCGGTATAACGGAGTACGGCTCATATGGAAGCATAGCCGGAAGCAGCTATAACACGTTCACCATTCTTGTGCCTTCCGACGCCACGTTTGCGGTGGGAAGCTATGTGACCGCGAATTATACCAACGTTACCACCGTTAAGCTCGGCGAGGTCGAGTACAACGTCTATTCCAGACACGCACACGACGAGAACAGCGAGAGCTGGACTGTGGGTGCGGACGGAAGCTGTTCTTGCTCTACTTGCGGTCTGAGTGCGACCGTGGTCGGTGGCGAGACCGAGGAGAACGGCGGAAAGTGCGGCGAGGGACTTACGTGGTCGTTCGACGCGACTACCGGCACGCTTACCATAAGCGGTACCGGGGAGATGAACGGATACTCTGCCACGAGCATGCCGTGGAGCGCGCTTGCGGATCAGATCAAGAAGGTAGTCATCTCCGAGGGTGTTACCTCTATCGGCAAGAATGCGTTCAACTGCGAGAGCGTTAAGTTCGTATTCACCGAGATAAGCCTGCCCGAAACCCTGACCTCGATAGGTAATTATGCATTCTACAGTTGCGATAAGCTGACCAAGGTCACGATACCCGACGCTGTCAATACTATCGGAAAATACGCTTTCCGCAGAAGCGGACTGACCGAGATCACCTTTGAAGGCGCGAACGGTTGGAATATGGGTACCGAGGGATATAAGTTCACCACGCAGAGCGCGGCTCTGAACGCTCTTCTCCGCAGATATCACAATACGGTCTGGACGGCTGCCTCCGAGGATGACTCCATTATATCTGCGGTCGCGTTAGGCGGTTGCGGCGACAAGATAAATTGGGCGTTGGATACCGAGGGGGTGCTGACGATAACCGGTGAAGGTGATATGTATAACTACGGCTCAAGTAACGCGCCTTGGGCGAGCTATAAGGCTCAGATCAAGAGAGTGGAGATATCCCACGGCGTCACCTCTGTCGGTAACTGCGCTTTCTACGGATGCGAGGCTTTGGAGGAGGTGTTGTTCTCCGACGATCTTGTGACCATCGGTGATTACGCATTCTACGGTTGCAAGGTGCTCAATGACGTTAATATCACCAGTTCTGTTAGAGTGATCGGAAAATACGCCTTCCGTAAGTGCACCGCTTTCACTCGGATGACGTGTGAATCTACTGCGGATGAGACGATCTGGGGCTACGGTGACGAGCCGCAGTACTTCAGAAATTTCTTCGCAAGCACGGTGAAGTCGAATTACAAGTACGCTTGGGTGCGTTATACCATACTGTAATGCGCAGATAAAGCAAAATATCGCAAAAGCTCTCTTGGAAACGGGGGAGCTTTTGTTGTTTGTAAAAAAACTTTTCAAAAAAATGATTTTTTTTCAAAAACATATTGACAAACGGGAAAAAGTGTGGTATAATAACTAACGTCGCAGCGAGGAACAAAGTAATTGCTGTTTGGGTATGGAAGCATAGCTCAGCTGGGAGAGCACCTGCCTTACAAGCAGGGGGTCACAGGTT
>CAZMWM010000142.1:0-3345 GCA_964570105.1 uncultured Lachnospiraceae bacterium
GAGAAAACTATTTTTCCCTTGCGGGAACTCTTTGTAACACGCTACGCTTTGCCTGATACGGTGTTCTGCCGGTGAGGGTGCGGTAGATGCTTATAAAATACGATATACTGTTATAGCCGCAGGCGATAGCGACTTCGCTTATGGATATATCCGTCTTGAGCAGGAGCTGTTCGGCTTTGCTTATACGCGTCCTATTGAGATATTCTCGGAACGTCATACCGGTAACGCGCTTGAAGCTTCTTGAAAAATAGCTATAGCTCATTCCGAAGCTCCTCGCCAGTGACTTTTCGTCGATGTCCTCCGCGTAATTCTTCTGCACGTAGCTCATAACGTTATATGTCACCTCAGCCGAGCGGTCGTTGATCTGTGTGCTCTCTTCTCTTCCGTCGCGCAATATCTCGAGCAGAAGCTCCATTATCTTAAGCTTCATAGCGACCTCTGAGGCGTACCTCTGAGCCTCGTATTCGTTGATCAGGGCATCAAGTATCCGTTGAAGCTCGCCGCCTTGAAGCTCCGATCTTCGCCAGAGACATTTTTGATTTTTTCCGTTCAGCGCAAACCGCATACTGTACCTGACAGCCGTATCGCGTCCCGAAAATCCGATGAAAAAGCTCGGCGGTATCTTGATGACGTAGTAGCTGTTACGGCTCGCCTCTCCGCTCATCACGTGATGCACGGCGGCTGAACGGAACAGTATCAGATCCCCTTTTTCCACCGTATAGCTCTCGTCGTCGAGCGTAACGAAATAGCTTCCTTCGTTTACGTACAGAAGCTCCACGGCATTATGTATATGCGCCTTGCACGCCGGGGAGCTTGCCGGTGCACTCTGCAAGAAAAATTCCGTTTCCTCGCCCAGACCTCTCGGCGCCTCCACCGTTATCCCTTCCTTCATCTCTCCACCGTCCTTTCTTGCCGCGCCGGGGGGTATATATTTCCGACGCGCTTATGTAAATGACAAATTTTTTATATTTTATGACAATCCTATTATAGCATACTCCGCACCGATAGTCTATAATGAAATTGTAACGCATACTAAAATATTTCCTAAAAAAAGGAGAATGCAACAATGGACAGAATAGTAAAGATAGGTATCATTGGTTGCGGAGGAATAGCAAACGGCAAGCATATGCCGTCGCTCTCCAAGATCCCGAACGTGAGGATGGTGGCGTTTTGTGATATTATTCCGGAACGCGCCGAAAAAGCAAAAAAGGATTACGGCACGCCCGACGCCAAGGTCTACACCGACTACAAGGAGCTTTTGAAGGACAAGGAGATCGAGGTCGTTCACGTCCTCACCCCTAACCGCGAGCATGCGGATATCTCCATCGACGCTCTGTACGCCGGAAAGCACGTTATGTGCGAAAAGCCGATGGCTAAGACCGCGGCTGATGCAAGAAGGATGTACGAGGCGGCTAAGGCTACCGGCAAGAAGCTCACCATCGGCTACCAGCACAGACAGAAGCCGCAGAGCATCTACGCCAAGCAGTACATAAATTCCGGTGCCCTCGGCGAGATATACTACGCCAACTGCCTTGCCATACGCCGTCGCGGAACTCCCAACTGGGGCGTGTTCCTCAACGAGGAGGAGCAGGGCGGCGGTCCTATCATCGATATTGCGACTCACAGCCTTGACCTCACCCTTTATCTTATGAACAATTACGAGCCTGAAATGGTCATCGGAAAGACGCATAAGAAGCTTGAGCATCCGGAAGCCGGAAACATCTGGGGCGATAACGGCGTCAGCACCACTCCCCTTGAGGAGGCGGCGTGCGCCCTCATCCGTATGAAGAACGGCGCCACCATAATGCTTGAGACCAGCTGGGCGCTCAACACAGCCGAGCCTGTTTCGGAAGGAAGCTGTGTGCTCTGCGGAAGCCGCGCGGGACTTCAGATCAAGAACGATCAGCTCAAGCTCAATAAGGTCGAGTTCGACCGTCAGACAGAGACCGTGGTCGACACGAGCGCCGGCGGCGTTGCGTTCTACAGCGGCTCGGCAGGTACTCCCGCCGAGGTCGAGGCGGCAAATTGGATAAAGTCGATAGTGGACGACACCGCGCCCGTGGTGCTTCCCGAGCAGGCACTCGTCGTATCCGAGATACTTGAGGCGATCTACACCTCGTCAAAAACAGGAAAGCCGGTATACTTCGAATGAAAATAGCTGTTTTCGGAGTGTGGCATGTCCACGCGGCAGAATATACCCAGCGTGCGCTGGAGCTTGGTGAGGTGCTCGGATTTTACGAAAGAGACGACGCGCTTGCCGCGGAGTTTTCAAAGAAATTCGATATTCCACGTTTCCCGACAGCCTCAGCGTTGCTCTCGAGCGACGCTGAGGGCGTTATCGTATGCTCTGCGTCCTCGGAGCATGCGGACGATATCATAAGCATTGCCAACGCCGGCAAGAGCATATTTACCGAGAAGGTGCTCGCGCTCACCGATGACGACTGCGAAAGGATAGAGAAGGCTCTGGAGAAGAACAACGTCAGCTTGACCATATCTCTCTTCCAGAAATATCTCGGCTCGCGCAGGACGGTAAAGAAGATCGCATCGAGCGGAGAGCTTGGAAAACTGAATTATATGCGCTTCCGTAACTGCCATTCCGGAAGCACGAGAAATTGGCTCCCCAAGCATTTTTACAATGCGGCTCAGTGCGGCGGAGGGGCAATGATAGATCTCGGTGCTCACGGAATGTATCTCGCGGAATGGTTGCTCGGTATGCCGATATCCGCAAGCTCGGCGTTCACTGTAAGTCACGAGAATGCTCTCAATACCGATGATGTCGAGGATAACGCCGTTACGGTAATGAGCTTTGACGGCGGCGCGATAGCCGTAAATGAGACCGGATTCGTTTCCAACTGCTCCCCTGTGATCCTCGAATTGCACGGCGAGAACGGATACGTGCGTATGCAGAACGACCGAGTGGTAAAATGCACCGAAGCCACCGGCGGCGCTGAGGTGGAGGTCGCGCTTGAAGAGAGCCTTCCTATCCCGATAGTGCAGTTCCTTACCGGTAACATCCTTCCCGGATGCTCCATAAGAGAAGCCAAGGCGCTCACTCATATGATGACTCTCGCTTACGCGAAATGATCGCTCCTTAAAGCTAAAGCAAGCACACGCCCTTGATACTTAAAGTGGTACCGAGGGCGTGTGTTTTTATCGCTAAGGCTTAAAAATCTCTGCTCTTTCTTATCTCGCGCGGCGTAAGTCCGATGTACTTTTTCAGTAATCTTCGCGCCCGCTTTTCAAGAAAAGCTGTGCAAAGACTTCTGTATAGCTTCGCGCCGCTTTCTGAAAGAAAGCATCAGCTTTTCAAGAAAAGCTGTGCAAAGACTTCTGAGTAGCTTCGCG
>CAZMWM010000143.1:0-3243 GCA_964570105.1 uncultured Lachnospiraceae bacterium
TGCTCATTATGTCAGGTTCCAAGTCTGCCGAAGAACGCCGTTTTTATATGCAACTATGCATTAAAGAAAACTATTCCAAGCGTGAGCTTGAAAGACAGATAGATAGCGCATATTATCAGCGTTATATACTTTCTGCCAAAAAGCCGTTATTTTGCTCTCTTGTGCTTCGATTTCCCGATTTTTATTTTGCCGTTCTTGGCTTTACATTAAAACGGACGGCAATGATCACTCGCCGGTCTGCCCATTACGAGGCTTTAATATGACCTTGCCGAACAAGCGGTAACGCGGTGCCCCATCGTCGCCGAAGAAATAATAATTCATAAGGTCGGTAATGATACACGCCGCCACCGACAGCAGAAACCACGCGGCGGTGAACGGCAGACAGATCATCCCCCTATAATTCAGCGGTAGTGCGGAATAATCCCACATAACGGGCAAAAGACCGTTCAACGACAATAGTCCTATCCCAAGCTCCAGCGCGGTTATCGCCGCCGCATTCAAAGCGCTTGTCAGAATTATATCCGCGCCGTACGCGCTCTTTCTGCTTATCAGGTCGGGAAACACCACTGCCGCGCCGCCCAAGGCTCCCATCAAAGGATATGAATGACCTCTGTACAGCACCTCCACCGTTATATACGCCATAAACCCAAACACAAACAAAAAAGCAACGCGTCCAATATCCTTCATCCCAATTCGCTCCCAAAACCGAAGTACATCGTCAAATCACAGCGCACCGACTCAAGATCGGCTGTCCGCACTTTAGTTTCGGCAGAACAGGCGCAATTATTCACTCCCCACCGCTTTCTAAATGAAAGTACGTAAAAAACGACCTTCCCGAGCATCCCCGAGAAGGTCGTTGACAAGTTATGCACGCGATAGAGCTTACAGCTCCTCTTCGCTATTCTCCGCATCGAGCGCCGCGGCTTCGGCTTCAGCCTGAGCGAGCGCGTCGTTATAGGCGTCTATAACGGCAGTCTCCAGCTGAGCGCGGAACTCCGAATTGATCGGATGTACGATATCCCGATATGTACCGTCGGGATTTTTTCTGCTGGGCATTACGATAAAGTATTTTTCCTTTGCGTAAATGACCTTTATGTCATGTACCGCCAACTGCCCGTCAAAGGTGACACTTACGATCGCCTTCATAGGCTCGGAATTTTCGAAGAGCTTTCGAACTTTAACGTCTGTGATCTGCATTGGGTGTAACTCCTTCCTTTTTTCGTTCTGCGGAACAAATGTGCCATAGAAGCTACAGTCAAAAAGGTCGTTCTGCATTCCGTGAATGGTATATTTTTTCTTATTCCTGCATACCATTATATCGGATCAATGTGACGAATATGCGATGAAAAAGGAATATTTTTCGTAAAATTTTATATATTTTTTACCAACATCGTATGAACGAAATGTACATATTTTCCACTTCAAAAGAATAATAACCGGCAAAATGCCCAAATTTCAAGGCTTTTCGCACTTTTGCGACGGAGCGGAGCCAAAAAAATCAGCCGAAAGGATACGATGCCAAAAATGAATAAACTGTTCGAAGCATTACCTCCGCAGATACGCCACCTGCATTTTATCGGGATAGGCGGCGTGTCGATGTCAGCCTTAGCCGAGATGGCGAAGCTGAGCGGATACGATGTGAGCGGATCGGATAACGGCGGCGGGGAGAGATTAGATAAGCTCGAAAGGCTCGGCATACGGATATGCCGCGAGCACTGCGCCGAAGCTCTGCCAAATAATGACATAGCAACAACGGCGGTCATATACACGTCGGCGATAAGCGCGGAAAACCCGGAGCTGAGCGCGGCAACAGCAAGAGGTATGCGCGTTTTTTCAAGAGCGGAATTTCTCGGACAGCTGATGCTCTCATATAAGCAACGCATAGGAGTGGCGGGAACGCACGGCAAAAGCACCACCTGCGCCATGCTCGCCGATATATACGCGCTCGCCGGCAGATCTCCGACCGTTATCTGCGGAGCGGAGCTTGCAGGCTCGGGCAACGCCTTCGTTTTGGGAGAGAGCGAACGGCTGATCTTCGAGGCTTGCGAATACAAGGACGCGTTTCTGTCGTTCTCCCCAACGGTGGCGGCAGTGACCAACATCGAAGAGGAACACCTCGATTACTTCCGCGATATAAACGACATCAAAAGGTCGTTTAAAAAATTCATTTCCGGCGCGTCGACCGCCGTATTGAATATAGACGACTCAAATCTTCGGGGATTTACCGCGTCAAGCGACATTTTTGCCCACAACTCCGAGAAAAACACAACGTCGGGAGATACGCGTCTTATCACCGTGTCGTCATACGACCGCAGTGCGGATATGTACGCGTCCGAAATAAGCTTTTGTGGGGGATTTGCCACGTTTAAAGTGCTTTGGCACGGGAAACCCACATGCAGTATACGCCTCTGCGTCCCGGGAAAGCATAACGTCGGCAACGCCCTCATCGCGGCGGCGACCGCACTGTGCGACGGCGTGACACCCGAGATCATAGGAGAAGCACTAAGCTCCTATCGCGGCATACGCCGACGTATGGAACTGCGCGGAAAGTACAAAGACGCGGTAATTTACGACGATTACGCACATCATCCCACCGAGATCAAAGCCACCTTGGCGGCGGCTCGGGAAATGGGATTTCGGTTTATAAGCTGTGCATTTCAGCCTCATACCTACTCAAGAACGGCGCTTATGTTCTGCGAGCTTACAAAAGCCTTCGAGGACGCAGACGAGGTACTGTTCGCAGATATCTACCCGGCGCGCGAGCAGAACGTGTACGGCATATCCTCGCACGACCTCGCGTGCGCCACAAGAAACGGATATTATCTTCCGACACCGGGCTTGATAGCAGAGCATTTCAAAAAAATAGCCGCCCCCGGCGTCCTGCTCTTGACTATGGGCGCAGGTCGTCTCGATAAAGTCTCGGATATCATCCTCGCACCGCCAACCTAAATCCTTCACCGCCCCGCTTTCTGAAGAAAGCATCAGCTTTTTGAAAAAAGCTGGGCAAAAACTTCTGTATAGCTTCGCGGTGGAAATCTTTTAATTCAATCACATTTTCTGTGTTCGCACTAAGCGCCGAGGTACGCCAATCTGTGTTAGAACTCATACTCGGGGCGTACCGTTGGCTCCCTTTTTCAAAGGGAGCTGTCAGCGTAGCTGACGGATGGATCTCCGAGGGGCTTACAAGCATAGGCGATTATGCCTTCTACGGTTGCACTTCTCTTGATAACTTCATTATCCCCG
>CAZMWM010000144.1:0-3219 GCA_964570105.1 uncultured Lachnospiraceae bacterium
TGAGGGATTGTACTCTTTAGCAAAAACTTCTGTATAGCTTCGCGGTGGAAGCGGGCGGATGATATCCGCCCCTACTGGTGTGATCGTATGGAACGTGGGCAGAGGTTTTGCGTCTGCCCGATGTTCTGTAGGGGCGGATATCATCCGCCCGTGTCAACTCCCCCATGCAACGCGGCGTCGATAATATTGCGAACGGTCGTACCTGTAACGTATTTCTTAAAATCATCAAACATCTCGCGCCCCACTCCGCGATAATCCATCCCCAGCGCCTTGTCTATCTTAGCCCGGCGCCTTTCTTTCGGGATGTTGTAGATGCTCAAGATTGTATCGAGAGCACCCGCGATACGCAACTCAAGCGACGGAGAGTCGGGCGTAACGCGCATCGTGGCGTATTCGATACCGGAGACCAGCATCTCAGCCTCCACGAACATATCGTCCGTCCAATCCGGGCAGAACTCGGAAAAGACTTCCTTTGCCCTCCGCGCATCGTTCTTGCGAACTATGTGCAGTGATTTGTCGTTGGTGTAAGCGGAAATGTACAGATCCTTGGCTATCTCGTTCTCCTCGCAGATCGCCGCCATCGTGATAAGCTCAAGGCAGATAGCCGTTATCGGCGTCTCACCCGCCTCCTCGATCTGACGGAAGCGTTTCCATTGATACTCAGCCAGCATCTCGATAAAGACCGCTAAAATATCTTCCTTTGTATTGAAATAATACGTGAGATTGCCGGGACTGATACCCAGCTCCTCGCATACGAGCCGCGGAGACGTACCGCTGTATCCCCTTTCCAAAAACAGCCTTGATGTCGTACGAATGATATCCAAGCGCGTCAGACTCAAATTCCTTCTCCGCGCCATCTTATCCACTCCAATCTTTTGTAACTTTACCGTTTTTAGTATCCGTACTATATAATAGCACGTCACAAATCAAAAGTCAATAGTTTTTAGGAAAAATATATGAACGTTCGGTAAATTCCATCCCCGCCTTTTCTCACATACCGCATATCCCCTTCGCCCCAAACAGCTCAAACAGCACAGCATAAAGCTTTAATAGTCCAAGGACTTGATTTTTTCATTACGTTATGTTATAATATACGCATAAAGTCCTGCACGACAATTTTTTGACGGTTACGTAAAAAGATCTTCAAGCCTGAAATAATAGATCTTTCAGGTGTTTTGTGCCTTAGCAAAGCCGAAACCGTCACAAAACCGCTGTAATCAAGAAAGGCATGGTCATAAAAAATGAAAGTTATCCTCGGAATAGACGTAGGCGGAAGCACGACAAAGATCGTCGGCTTCACTGAGGACGGCAAGCTCATCGAGCCGATGTTCGTAAAGGCTGACGATCAGATCACGTCCATATACGGAGCAT
This sequence comes from uncultured Lachnospiraceae bacterium, assembly GCA_964570105.1. GTDB lineage: Bacteria > Bacillota > Clostridia > Oscillospirales > CAG-272 > SIG673. Next base: position 1,372 of record CAZMWM010000144.1, read on the forward strand.
TCGGAAAATTCACGGACAAGAACAAGCTAAGGCTTGACGACGTATCAAAAATAATGGTGACCGGCGTCGGCTCAACGTATCTGAATAAGGAGATATACGGACTGAAATGTCATCACGTCCCGGAATTTGACTGCGTGGCTGCCGGCGGTCTCTATCTTTCCGGACTTGACCGCGCGGTCATAACCAGCCTTGGGACCGGCACCGCCTGTGTATACGCCACAAACGACGGCACCGTCGAATATATGGGCGGAACGGGAGTTGGTGGCGGTACGCTTATGGGGCTTTCAAAGCTCCTTCTCGGCGTTGAGGACATATCCCACATATGCGAGCTTGCCGATCAGGGCAACATAGAAAATATCGACCTGAGGATAAAAGATATGACGCGCAAGGATGCGCGCATAGGTATGCAAGCAGAGCTTACCGCATCGAATTTCGGAAAGGTGAGCAGCTTTTCTGAGGAAAAGAGCGATATCGCCATCGGCATACTGAATATGGTCTTTGAGGTCGTCGGCACTCTTTCCGTTTTTGCCGCACGTACGCACGGATGCGACATAGTGATCACGGGAAATCTCACCACCACCCCTCAGGCAAACACCATACTGACCAACGTCGGAAAGCTACTTAAAGCAAACGTCATCATCCCCGAGCATTCGCAGTTCGGCACCGTCATCGGCGCCGCGCTCAAGGGAATAAAATAAAGACGGCAAAACGGGCAATCGTTTTCCGCACCGGAGCGATGTAGGCACCGGCACGGACACGGGCGGATGATATCCGCCCCTACCGAAACATCGGGCAGGTACAAAACCTCCGCCCGCGCTCCATACGATCACACCCGTAGCACCAAAAAGGCTATCACGGACGTTTGCTCCGCGATAGCCTTTTTATTAAGCCCCTTGTCTTATTTATGTACACGAAGGCGCATCAATCGAACGTATCAAACTCCTGACCGTTCTCCTGAGCATTCTCCTGACCGTCATCCAAACCGTCCTCTTGAGCCTCCTCTCTCGTCCACGTATTGTTCTTATACGTCTTTTTCAGATATGTCGCTGCCGTCTCGGCGTCGGGAAGCGATATGACTTCTCCTCCGCACGTCCAGCCCTCGGTGCATTCAAAGGTCAAAGCCACAAGACCGCTCGCCTGAAACGCGCGCTCGCCTATCTCATTCACACTTGAGGGTATCACAAGCTCGACCAGAGCAGTGCACCCGTAAAACGCTTCCTTACCTATGCCCGAGACGCTGTCGGCAAAGCTTATGCTCTCAAGCGCAGTTGCATTGTAAAACGCACGACCGCCGATAGAGGTCACGCCGTCATATACCACGACGTCGGTCATAGTTCCTATGCTCTCATACCACGGCATCTTGTTAGAGCCGTAATCGGGCATAGCGCCGTCGCCGTATATGTACAGAACGCCACTCTCGGAAAGCACCCATTCGATACCGCCGATGCTTCTGCTCCAATCGTTCTTAAAGTAAGTGTTTTTCAGAAGCTCGACAGCGCTCTCGGATACGGCAAGCTCCTCGGAGGACACCTCTGCCTCGTCGACCTTCCAGCCATTGGTGGAGCCAAGGCTGACAGATGCGATGCCGCTCTTGCGGAAAGCGTAAGCGCCGATCTGCATAACGCTTGCCGGAATGGATATACCGCCCAGTCCCGCGCACTCATAGAACGCATATTTTCCGATAAATATAAGAGTTTCGGGAAGCGAGACCTCGGAGAGCTTATCAAAGCCATAAAAAGCGCACTCACCGACCGAGGTCACACCCTCACCGACCGTGACCTTGGTTATATCGCTAAGATACTGATAGTACGGCATACTGCTTGACGAATAGTTGTACATCTTGCCGTT
>CAZMWM010000145.1:0-3012 GCA_964570105.1 uncultured Lachnospiraceae bacterium
GACGAGGCGTGCACCTATGACCTCTATGTTGACGGAATGCTGTACGCTGAGGGAATAACCAATCAGGCGAGCGATTACCCGAAGCAGAGCGAAGCCGCGATAAATCTCTACCGTATCACCATGTCCAATAGTAACACCGTCTCGAATTTCTACCTCGATGATATATATGTATATAACGGCAACAAGCCCAACGAGGTAAAAGGCTCTGCTATCCCGAATTATCAGCACGTCAGCCTTGAGGACATCATCCTGTTCGAGGCGAATGCCGACGCGGACGTTAAGCAGTTCTACTATTCGGAAGTGCTCGAGAAGGTAGAGAAAGGCGAGCTTGACGCTAAGAACGGCGTTGCTCTCGTCGGTATCTCAAAGGCTACCGGAGACATAAAGGTGCTCAGCTCCTCCGATCTCAGCACGGTCGATGAGATCGACGAAGGATATGAGTATTACCTGCAAGTCAAGGATTTCAGCACTTTTATGGCGGAGTTGACCTTAAACTTTGATGCCGAGAAGTTGACGGCGCTCGGCGTTGAGGCGACCAAGGATTTCAAGGGTAATGATACTTGGGACCTCAGTAGGTACAAGAGAGTTGAGTTCGAATTCTATGTACCTGCGAGCATGTCCGGAGCAGATAAGACGTACGGCTTTTTGGTTTGCGTCGACTGCGGTCAGGCTGCGAGCGGCTGGTCTTACTATATGAAGGGACTTGAGACCAAAGGCTCGTACTTTACCAAAGGTGACGGATCTTACACCTTCAGCGAGCTTATCGAAGGTATGGGCGCTTCGCGTACACCCGACACTACCACGATGCAGTCCATCTCCCTCAAATTCTCCGGATGGGCGGGCACGTGCGGTCTGGATAAAAAAGGCGATGCCGCCAACGATTACGCCATCTACCTCAAGTCAGCAAAGCTTGTGGGTGGCGGATACGATATAGAGGTCCCGAGATCCAACGACGAGACCTGCACGCACGTGGATGCCGATGGCAACAGTCTGCTTGGCGAAGAGATGACCATGCCTGCCACCTGCGTAAACTACGGTTACAACTACAAGCAGTGCTCCAAGTGCGGATATGTTGAGGTCATCAACGACCTCAGTAAGCTCAAAGAGCCTTCCGGACATGATTTCGGCACTCCTGCGGATAATCCTACCTATGATATAGTTTATCCTACCTGCACCACCGGCGGTTACAAGGATGCCGCTTGCAAGGTGTGCGGCAAGGTAGAAAGACAGGAGACCTTATCTCCTCTTGGACACGAGTATACTACGGTCATAGATATCGGTACGAACAGCTTTAAGCAGACCTGTGTCAACTGCGGCGACAAGGTGTCGTTGCCCTTTGCGGAGAAGCTCCCGACTTACGATGAGCTTGTAGATAGCATCGATAACGGGGATTATACCGTGCATTACAAGTGGGATCTTTCGGGCGAAGCTGTTACCTCCGAAAATGTCGTAAAAGACGAAGATAAGCAGGTATTGACAATTATCAACGGTACTAATGTGTGCCTGTTCCACAGATGGTACTCCATAGGCGATAACAAGGGCGTTGACGGCGTGAACAAGTACTTCACGATGGGATCGGCAACAAGTAAGGATTATCAAAGCTCCGCGTATCATAGTTATGTAAACGTTACGAACAAAAATGTCGGAACGAGTGACCTCGTGTACCAGATATCCATTCGTCTCGGGCAGATCGGTGAGGACGGAAAGTACAATACCGGCTCGGTCGAGCTTGCGGACAGAAGTTCGGGTAAGCGTGTCGCTGTGGTACTTGCTAACTTTACTGAGACCGGAGGACTTAAGTGCGGTGAGTATGAGATCGTGCTCTCGCAGAATAAGTTCACCACTGTGGCGTTCGCAGTACATCCCGGCACCCAGACCGTGGACGTTTACGTGGACGGCAGGCTTAAGACGACTGTGAGCGGTATAGCAAACCTTAACTCTTCCTTCAAGGCTCAGGAATCGCGTTTCCTCAATATGAGCAGTGCTGTCGGTTACGGCTCCACTATGGACATTGCAAACTTCTACATCTATTCCGGTACGCTTCCCGTGACTATCCTCGGATTTGATGCCGAGACGGCTGACGTCAACTTCACGAATTCTTACATCGGCGAGTTGTTCAAGGACGACGGCGGAGAGATCAAGAGTTCGGATGCAAGTGATAAGACAATAATGATCGAGGATGTCGCAAACAAGAAGAACTCCGCGTACACTCTCACCTTTGATATCGCGGCAGGCTCCACTGCCAAGAGCTTCACGCTCGTGAAGGGGCTTAAGAGCAATAACTACTATGAGGATCTGTCCGAGGACTTCATCTTGGTGGATGAGGACGGAGATATGCTCTTCTACGATCAGTACGTGGGAAGCTTCGCGGACGGCGGCAAGATCAAGTTAGTGTTCAATGATGAGCTTGGAACGGTCACGCTCTATATCAACGATACGTTCGTGGCAAGCGGTGCTTATTCCGGTGCTGACTACGGTAACGCTTCCGAAGGTGCTTACTTTACCGGTGTAACCTTTGGTCGCCCGAGCGCAGAAGCCAATGAGAGCACAGGCGAAAATGCAGACGAAAACGCAAACGTAAGCAAATACAGCATCAGCAATATCCTCGCTGTGACCGCTGACTGACCGCCTGAACGCATAACACATTAAATAACATCGCCCCCGGCAATCATACTTGCCGGGGGCGTGTTGATTATGCGAGGTTTTTTTTGAACGCGGAGCTATACAGAAGTACGCGGGCGGATGATATCCGCCCCTACCGAACATCGAGCAGGTGCAAAACCTCCGCCCGCATTCCATACGATCACACCCGTAGGGGCAATGTCATCAACTTAAGGATTGAAAAGACACGGTTTTAGGTAAAGCAGTGCTTTTTCAAACCCTGTCGGAGATGAAGTCTGAAAGATAAATCTTTCAGAGGCGTTTTGTGCCTTGGCGATCTGAACGATCGCATTTCGGCAAAGCCGAAACCGTCACAAAACTGCTATGATTTAGAAAGGCGTGGTCATAAAA
>CAZMWM010000146.1:0-2660 GCA_964570105.1 uncultured Lachnospiraceae bacterium
TACAGTTGCCAAAGACAACTGTGGCTTGCGTGGCAGAGCCACGCTACGCGCTAAGCTGTAGACTTCGGTTATAAAGACAAGAAAGACAAGCCTTTGAAGTGTGGCTTACACAGCAGAGCTGTGTAAGCGCTAAGATATGAGCCTTAAATTAAATTCCGTGAATAAGGTGTCCTTTCTCATTAGTCACTCGCGTATGCGTTTACAACAAATATCATTTTAAAAAATCGGCGTACCCCTAACTGCCAAAACTCCGCGCCACTTTAGTGGCGGAGGTACGCCCAATCTGTGTTAGAACTTATTTCGGGGCGTGCCATAGGCTCCCTTGTGTAAAGGGAGCTGTCAGCGTAGCTGACTGAGGGATTGCCAAACAAATGCTCGGATCTTAATTAAAGGTTTACATCTTAGCGCGTAACCTGACAAAGTCACGCTACATAGCCCTTTGAAGGCTTGCCTTCAAAAGGCTTACCGAGGAATCGTAAAACACTCGCATCCCCCGTCCCCTTGCGCATAAACGAAATACGGTCACACCGAATACCCTTGAGCATTCGGCGTGACTGTACCGATAGACGTATTTTTTTATTTAGACCTCTAAAACGACGGTCGGAAAACTCAGTCCTCTATCGCCGCTTTTTTCGTATTTATCTCGCGAATAACGCTAACGTCGAATTTCGGAGAGCGGTCGACGTAATTAAACAGACCGTTCACCTCCTGCTCAACGTCGGTGAGCTGAGTATAGCAGAAGCCCATTATCCTCGGATTGTCAAGCATCGCGTGCGTAAGTCCGCGGTATCTGTCGTAAAATTCCTCGTAGCTACCGGTGGATTTGCCGTAGCTCCACTCCGTCTTTCTCTTCGCGGTGCTGTTGTAGCTGTTGGTAACGAGCTTGAAGCCTATTCCGCCGTACTCGGATATGAACACAGGCTCTCCCTTCCACTGCTGACGCTGTGGAGCGAAACGGTCGTGAAGCACGCCTTCGGTCGCCAGCTTATCGTAATGCGGCTTGAATACGCCGGGATCCTGCTCGTAGTCGTGAACGTCGTATATGTCGGTGACCACGTGGAAGTTACCGCTCGTATCGATGCAAGGTCTCGTGGGATCCGCAAACTTGGTCTGCTCGTATACGGTACGGAGCAGCTCGTTCGACTGACGTTTGCACTGCTCACCCACGTCCCACGTCTCGTTAAACGGGCACCAGCCGATGACCGACGGATGGTTGCGGTCGCGGCGCACGGTGCTGAGCCAATCCGGAAGGAAGGTGTGCAGATTGTTAATATCGGAATGATCTATGCCCCAGCTTCCGTACTCTCCCCACACCATATATCCGAGCCTGTCCGCGTGATACAGGAAACGCGGCTCGAACACCTTCTGATGAAGTCTTGCACCGTTAAATCCGACAGACATCGATATCTCGATATCCTTAATGAGCGCCTCCTCGGTCGGAGCCGTCCATATGCCGTCTGGATAAAAGCCCTGATCAAGGACGAGTCTCTGGAATACGCTCTTACCGTTGAGCAGGAATTTCCCATCACGAAGCTCCACGGAGCGAAGCCCGAAATAACTCTTGACCTCATCGTCTCCGAAACGCAGAACGACGTCGTAGAGCCTTCCGCATCCAAGCTCCCACGGATGCTTCTCCGAAAGCGCTATCTCGAGAGCACCGGTAACGGTAAGCGATCTTTTCGAAGCCGCGCCGACCTTTCTGCCCTCGTAGTAGACCTCGCACGAAAGATCGCCCCTGCCGCACAGCTCCGCATCGACCGAGAGCGTGCAGTTTTCAAGATCGGGCGTGAGCTTGGCGTATCTTATATAGCTCTGCGGAACTATCTCGCACCAAACGGTCTGCCATATTCCCGTGGTCCTCGTATAAAAACAACCGTACGAGAAATACGAGCTTGACTGCTTTCCTCCGGCTTGCTCCGGCGAACGGGTGTCGTCGTAGCAGGAGACGGTGATGATATTCTCCCCGACCTTAAGCTCCTTTGTTATATCGTACTCAAACGAGCCGAAGCCGCCCACATGAGGCGCTCCGACGCTCACACCGTTGATCCAGAGCTTGGTACGGAAATCCGCCGCGCCGAAATGAAGTATGACGCGGTTGCCACGAAGCTCTTCCTCGGTAAAGACGACCGCCTTCTTGTACCAAACGCAGAGCATAAAATCCTTGTAATTCACGCCGGAGAGCGGAGACTCGGGGCAGAAGGGGACGGTTATCTCACCGGATAGCGTGTCCGCCTTCCAAAGCTCCCTATCCTCGCCGCTGGCAGTATGATCTATCTCGAACTGCCACGTTCCGTTGAGGTTTTTCCAATTCTTTCTTTCCCATTGGGGCGTGGGATGCTCGGGACGCGGAATGATCTGTTCTTTCATCTTCTTTTTTCCTTTCTTTTTGTTCGTTTTCTTTTTTGTTTCGTTTTCTTTTTGTTTCGTTTAGTTTTTGCTTGACCATCGCTCGGCTTTTGCTTGACCTTTGCCCAACATATCATATTTTTGTAGCTATCCGGGCGTACCGTTTTGCCTTCTCCGGTGGGAGAAGGGCTACCGCAATATTTGAAATTTGGTTTAACCGCGAAGCTTTGATTTTTGCAATCCCTCAGTCAGCTTTGCTGACTGAGGGATTGCCGAACAAACGTACAGATTTTAATTAAAGGTTTACATCTTAG
>CAZMWM010000147.1:0-2583 GCA_964570105.1 uncultured Lachnospiraceae bacterium
TTATGCGTTCTCGGGTTGCAGTACCCTTACGAGCGTAACTATACCCGATAGTGTAACGAGCATAGAATATAGGGCGTTCTATAGTTGCAGTAGCCTTGCGAGTGTAACTATACCTAATAGTGTAATGAGCATAGGAGATGATGCGTTCCGTTATTGCAGTAAATTTACTACCATAAATTACACCGGTAATGGGGAAGAATGGGATGCGATAAGCAAGGGCGATCATTGGGATGATAATACCGGAAACTTTAAGTGCATAATTTACAACTATACCAAAAACTAAGGCACAAAAAGAAAATATCCGGTCACTCCGAAAATGGGTGACCGGATATTTTTCAGAAGCTCCGAATGTTAGATTGTGATACCAAATTCTACTAAATAATGATTATGTCTCAGAGTTGTGCTGTGTCCGCGCATCAAGCGGTCTCGGTTTGCTCTGTTTGTTTTGAGGTGCCGTGTTCGTTGCGGTTTGCGTCAAGCATCCGCCACACGTACAGCGTGATCACGCCCAATGCGAACACAGCCCAACCAACGGACGGAATGAAGAACGCGTATGAGAGCGGATGGGATATCAGCTTGACGTACGAGCCATCCGAGAGCTGGCGGCGGACGTAAAGGGGTGTGAAGTCAAAATTCACGGCGTATGTGCCGTCGATATCCGGAAATTCTATATTCGAGGTCGCATCGGCGGTCAATTCCTCGCCTGTCAAGCAGTTAAAGTATCGCGTAACGCCGCTGACGGTGTATTTGACGACGCCGTCTTTGGCACACAAGCCGTCCGATGCGTTGCTGTAAACGGCGCGTGCACGGCTGAGCGACCACAAAAAACTGCCGTCCGCCTCGGAATAAACGTTTATGGCTTCTATGGCTTCGTATCGGATGATCATGGTGCCGCTCTCGCTTATTGCCTCGGTTATCGGCGCGAATGACGTGATCTCTTCGGCGGATGCGGCGGTGTATTCGTCATAGCGGTACGGGCTGAAAAGTTCGGCTGAGAACAGGAAGGAGCAAGCGCCGAGTGCCACAAGCAGCAGGCTTACGTATGAAAGTGCGGTCGTGAGCGAAGAGCTGTCGCGCCGCGGCTTTTTCTTGCTGTCCTCGGTCGTTTCCGGGAGAAGGGAGCGATATCGCGAAAGCTCCGCTCGGGAGAGCTTGCAGGTGTATCTGCGAGGGTGAAAAAACAGCTTTTTGTCGGGGGCGCAAAAAGTGACCGTGCACACAGCGTCGCCATCGTCGCTCTTGGGACAGGAGACGGTCAGTGAGGTCATATCCTCAAATCTTACTATTCCGCCGGCTCCGTACGATACCCATATTCCGGTCTTGCCAAACCATACGGAGAGCAATGGAAGATTATAATAACGGACGATGAAAAACAGCAGTACCGAGCAAACGTATGCTATCAAGCGAGCGTTCATATCAAGCTCGCGGCTTGATGGGAATGCGATGTATGCCGCGCATTGCAGGAATACGGCGGCGTACACAATGAGCCATACGGGGTAAGCAAGCCCTGTGGCGACGCCCTCCGTGAAGCCGCGCGGCAATGCGACGGTGCGTCTGAAGCGGTACGCCGAGACTGTGCGTGCGAGCAGTGTCACAGTACAGAGCGCAAAGAGTGAAAAAAACAAGAGTGTAACGACAGTCTCAAGCGTCATTTGAGTCCCTCCGATCCCTAAGCTTTTAACAAGCAAAAATATCCATCTACCCGAAGCGTGGCTCGGGAGCATATCGAATTACGGGGATTTACCGCGAGAACGGTAGATCCGTCAATATTTATGATATCACCAAATGTGTCGGTTGTCAATACTTACGGGCGATTAAAATTTAAAATGCTCAAAAAAATTTACAGATATTCGTTGACATTTGCTCTGTGATAGCATATAATTTGAGTTGCGGTCGGATCGCGCGTACGGCTCTGCGATCGCGCATCACATAAATAGGAGGCTTTCGGATGAAAAATACTGCGACGCCCAGAGGGATATTTACCGGGATCATCGGAGCGGCGCTCGGGATCACGCTTATAACGGTAAACGGTCCGGCTCTGCTTGGAATACTCTCCAAAATTATCGGCATCTTCCTTATTATAGTCAATATCCCGGATGCCGTGCTCGGAGCGACCGAGTTTTCGAATAAGCTCGGACGCATCAGGTTTATTTCGGCGGCTGTCGGAATAGTTATCGGTATCGTTATGGTCTTTTTGACCTCGGCTGCGCTCAAGGTCGGCATGATCATCGCCGGTGTTTGGTTTTTGGTGCTCCCGATTTACGATATTCTGACCTCTCCGTACAAAAGCGAGCAATTTAAGGTCGAGTTGCCTAAGATGCTTATAGGTATTATGTTGGTCGTTTTGGGACCGCTCAATGCGATCGATGTGATATTTAAGGTCATCGGTTGGTGCGTTTTGATCCTCTCGGTCGTTATGATCGTTGCGTGTACGGTGTCCGGGCTTCGGCAAAAACGGTGAAGCGGGGCGAGATTCGCCGTCATAATGCACAAAAGCAATTATCAAAAACGGGGCAAAAACAAGTCATATTTCACAAATAAATAAAAAAGTGCAAAAAAGGTATTGACAAAAGAGGAATGAAG
>CAZMWM010000148.1:0-2574 GCA_964570105.1 uncultured Lachnospiraceae bacterium
TCGGAAATATTCCGTCCGAGTTCGGCGGCATATTCTTTGGCTTCGCCGAACGTGAACGGATAAATGTCAAATGATCTTATTTAAATATTTTGTACGCTTGATCATACCAGAACATCTTCTTATCTTAATTTTACTCAATTATAGCACATAAAACCGTCCTTATCAATAGTTTTGTGTAATGCGGAAATATAAAATGCGTTAAAATGAAATGGGTAATAGTGAAGAAGTAAAAGTAAAAAATTCTCGGGAGCTGACGCTCCCGAGGATTTTTGGTGGAGACGAGGGGGCTCGAACCCATGACCTCTCGGATGTGAACCGAACGCTCTGACCAGCTGAGCTACGCCTCCGGATCATGCTCGCAAATATTGCTCGCACAAACCATAGTTTATTATATCACAATATCTGCGGTTTGTCAACCGATATAAAAGATTTTTAACAATTTTTCTTTATTTCTTTTTTGATCGTGCCGCGCCGTCGGCTTCTCGAAATCGTATTGCCTGCGGTGTTGAGATCGGGAGGTGATCGGTCATGTGTGCTGTCGATATTCGGGGAATTGCCGCGTACTGATAATGGTGTTCCGAGATGGGTGGTGGTTTTGGTTGGGCATTCCGAGGTGTTCGGGGATAATGTTGTTTCGCGGGGCTTGTCGGGGTGCTTGGGTATACGGTCGCTCGGCGGTATTTGTGCTTGGTGCTATTCGGAGGTGTGCGGTCATTCGTTATCGTTCAGCATCTCTTGATACACTGCGTTTTTGTGAACGCCGCGGTCGTGTGCCGCTTTTTTTATTGCCGTGTTCTTATCCATTCCAAGCGCGATATAATGCTCTACGTGGTGTCGTACTGTCATTGACTGCCAAAATTCATCGGGCGCCTTTGGTTTTGTGTTGCCCTCGAGCACGAGAACGTATTCACCTCTCGGTGCTGTTTGCGCTAACAGCTCTATCGCTCCGTCGACGGTCGTTCTGATTATCTCCTCGTTAAGCTTGGTCATTTCCCGACAAAGCGTTATCCGTCTGTCTCCGCCGAATGCGTCTTTCAGATCGGAAAGTGTGTTTTTTAAATGGTGCGGTGCTTCGTAAAGGATCATAGTTCGCTCTTCGTTCTCAAGCGCCGCAAGTCTCTCTCTGCGTTCGTTGCGTGCACCGCTGAGGAAGCCTTCGAATACAAACCGTCCCGTGAACAGACCGGAGAGTGCGAGTGCGCCTATAGCCGCGCAAGCACCCGGAACGAAGGTCACTTTTATGCCGTTTTCCGCGCAGAGACGCACGAGATCCTCGCCCGGATCGCTTATCGCCGGAGTCCCTGCATCGGTCACAAGTGCGCAACTCTCCCCGTTTTTCAGGCGCTCGCATATGACCGCTCCGCGCTCCGTGCGGTTGTGCTGATAATAGCTGACGAGCGGCTTTGATATTCCGAAATAAGTAAGCAGCTTTAAGGTGTTTCTGGTGTCCTCTGCCGCTATGAAATCGACCTCTCCGAGTACCTTCAAGGCTCGCTGTGAGAGGTCTGCCAGATTTCCTATCGGCGTTGCTACGAGGTAGAGGACGCCCTTTTCGAGCTTGTTCTTTTCGTATGCGTCGGCTTGGGTGTACATTTCTTTTCTTTGTTTTGGACCGCTCATGGTCATACCTCGTTCTTTCCGTTATGCAGTGCTTGTGCGGTTATGCTGAAATCGTGCAATATTCGGGGAATTGCCGCGTCTTTGAGATCATTTTATCATAAAACGTTCGGGAAAGCTTCCGTTTTCGTATATATAGTCCGCATCGGCGGAGTCAAGGAGCAAGGGCGCGGTGAGGAACAGTCCTTCGCCGCCGTCTTTTTTTGCCTCGATGAGGGCTGACGACGGTCTGTGCTTCGCGTCGGAGTGCACCAAGGTCATTCGTTTCGGTGTCAGTCGGTATCTGTTCAGGGCGTCTATCAACGTGGGAAGTCTGTTTGGGCGGTAGACTGCGTAGAAGGTGCCGCCGGTCTTTAAAAGAGACGCGCCGACGCGGCAAAAATCGTATATATCGCCGTTCAGCTCGTGTCTTGCCGCGTCCGCATCGGGGGATATGCAGCTTTTTCCCGTGTCCGCTCGCATATAAGGCGGATTGGTAAAGACGACGGAGACGCCGATGTGGTCTGCGGGGGAGATGTCTCTTATATCCTCGTTAGACACGGTAATTCTCGAGGAAAATCCGTTATCTATGACGTTTTCGCGACACAGACGGGCGGACGCTTCCTGAAGCTCCGATGCGTGTATATGCTTGAATTTATTGCTCGCGGTCGCGAGCAGAGATATCACGCCGCTACCTGCTCCAAGCTCGACAGCGAGTGCCGACGGAGCTTTGCGCATATATGCCGCCAACAGTATGGCATCCGTGCCTATGCGAAGTGAGTTCTCGGCTTCCTTTAAGCTCAGTCTGCCGAATACGGTGTTCTTTTGCATCTAAGCCTTATGCTCCTTGATGTTTTGAAAAGGTGGGAATGATATTTTCCGATGTTTTGCCGTGTTATCGAGCCTAAACTCGCGGTATATGAGGCAATGTCATCAACTTAAGAAAAAACGGTTGCAACCTCGCATTAGAAACATTTT
>CAZMWM010000149.1:0-2528 GCA_964570105.1 uncultured Lachnospiraceae bacterium
CACCCGGTATCGAGCCGATACCGCCGATGACCGCCGCCGTGAATGCCTTGATACCCGGCATAGCTCCGAGAGTGCTGGAAAGGCTTGGGGCTTTCATAAGGTAGAAAAGTCCGGCAAGAGCCGCAAGAGCCGAGCCGATGGCGAAGGTAACGGTTATTATCCCGTTGACGTTTATGCCCATAAGCTGAGCCGCGCCCCTGTCCTCCGAGACAGCTATCATGGCACGTCCGAGCCTTGTGAGCTTGATGAACAGGGTGAGCGCCACCATTACCGCGACCGTGACCGCAAGCGTGATGAGCGAGGATATCTGCGTCTGTACTCCGAATATCTCGACCGTACCAAGCTCAAACACCGTGACCATCTTGTTTGCCGAGCCGAATATTATCTGCGCAAGGCTCTGGAGCAGATAGCTCACGCCGATAGCCGTGATGAGCACGGCGAGAGGTGACGCTCCGCGAAGCGGCTTGTACGCCACCTTTTCCACGGCGATGCCGAGAAGTATACAGCCGATCACAGCCATAAGTATAGCCAGAAACGGATCATTCGTCGCCATAAAGACGTATATGATATATCCGCCGACCATTATTATATCTCCGTGCGCAAAATTCAACAGCTTGGCTATACCGTATACCATAGTATACCCAAGAGCGATCATTGCGTAGATGCCTCCGAGGCTGAGTCCGCCGATCAGAGTTGACAATATCAGTTCCATAACGCTCTCCCAAGTCGATACGAACGTAACGCCCTTACGTTCCGTTTTTTTGCAAAAATCAAACTGCATACTGAGGCTGTCTCACGGCGGCAACAGTATGCAGTTATCTATTATGATATCAGATAAAGTAGCCTTATTCCGCGTCCTTGATGACGTATTGGACAGCGCTCTTGTTTACGTATCCGTTGGCTTCCCAAGAGATAGACTCACCGGTCGCGCCGTTTTTATACGTGTATCCGTTTTTGAACTGTGCCTTCAGTATATCGCAGAGCTTCGATGCGCTGATGTTCGCAGGTATCGTCTCGCCCGCATCGACCGCCGCCTTCATAGCTCCGTATATCGCGTAAACGCAATCGTAAGCGGAAGCGCCGAATTGGTTGACCGGCTCGCCCGGATATGCCGCCTTATATTTGGCGATATAATCGGCGGACGCGCCCTCGGTCGCGTTGGAATTGAAGTGCGAGAGCATCGTGACCGCCTGAGGGATCTCCGAGATATCAAATCCGTCCACATTGTCTATACCGTCAAATCCGTCACATCCGTAATATACCGCATCGGCGGCGACGATGGTCTTTGCCTGCGTCATAAACAGCGATGCGGGGGTGTAGTAGATGGGCATAAATATGAACTTGCAGGTCTTGAGCTTATCGATCTGAGAAGAAAAATCGGTCGTGTTCGCATCGGTAAAGTTGGTCTCGACCACGTTCACGGAAGCATCGAGATTTTCCTTGAACTGATCGTATATTCCCTTGGAATAAGCCTCGTCGGCTTTATAAAATACGCCGATGGTCTCGCCCTTGAATTTGGAGTTTACGAATTGAGCGGCGACCTTACCCTGATTTCCGTCCGCAAAGCACATCTGATATCCGTTGTCGTATTGCGGGATAGCGTCCGCGGAGGCGGAGGGAGTAAGGAAGAAAACGTTGTCGTCCTTTGAAAGATTTTTAAATTCAAGTCCGGGGGTGGAGGTCACCGTTCCGAGCGATATCTGCATTCCGCTCTCGTACATCGAGGAATAGTTGGTGGATATCTTGTCCGCCTTGTTCATATCGTCGGTCATTACTACCTTGAAGCGTATTCCGCCGAGACCGCCGGCGGCGTTTATCTCGTCGACAGCCATCTGCGCCGAGTTCTTGACCGCAGTTCCGTACATAGCCGCCTCACCCGTAAGAGGTCCGGAAAGCCCTATGATAAATTCCGTATTGTTCTCCGCATAATTCACTTCGCCCCCGGCACAGGCGGAAAAGGCACCAAGGCACATGATAACGACGAGCATTATCGCCGCAAGCTTGACAGGTCTCATTTTTTGCATCCTTTCGGTTCGTGTTTTTTGTCGGTCAGCGTGGCGATCCGCACTTGTGTTGGAAACGTTTCTTGTACTGTAAGTGATCCCAATGTTAACACGGACTGAACGACAGACTAATTATAGCGTTTTTTTGTATCCCTGTCAAGTGTTTTTTTAAATAAATATCATTTTTGTAATTATGCTTTTCTAAATCACAGCGATTTTGTGACGGCTTCGGCTCTGCTAAGGCACAAAACGCACCTGAAAGTTCTATCTTTCAGGCTTCCGTAAACTCGGTGCAACATCGAAAGGGTGTGCGCCAGTATCCGAGACGCAACTTCGGTTACAGTTCGGGTGATCCGCGGCGTTATGCTCTTATTTTTCCGAAATTGCGGATGCTCCGCCGTAGGTCTTTGGCTTGCTCCCATAGATGGGAACTTAAGCGCTAAGATGTAAACCTTTAATTAAAACCTGTACGTTTGTTCGGCAATCCCTCAGTCGCCTTCGGCGACAGCTCCCTTTACACAAGGG
>CAZMWM010000150.1:0-2443 GCA_964570105.1 uncultured Lachnospiraceae bacterium
GTGAGCCTTTTCTATCTCATCGAACAGTATGACGCTGTACGGACGGCGACGTATCTTTTCGGTGAGCTGACCTGCATCGTCATAGCCAACATATCCGGGAGGTGCACCGATAAGCTTCGATACCGTGTGTTTTTCCATAAATTCCGACATATCGAAGCGTATCAGCGTTTCATTCGAGCTGAACAGCTCTGCCGCAAGCCGCTTTACAAGCTCCGTCTTACCGACACCCGTGGGACCTGCCAAGATGAAGGAGACCGGCTTACGCTTTGACGAAACACCGACTCGGCTCCTTTTTATCGCCTGAGCCATCGCCTCAACGGCTTTATCCTGACCTATGATATGCTTCTTTATGGCGCTCTCGAGCCTATCGAGACGGTCAAACTCCAGCTCCGTTATATTGCTCTGCGGTATTCCCGTCCAAGCCTCAAGCACGGATGCGATATCCTTTTCGGTGAGCGTCAGCGACCTCTGCTCTTCCTTTGCCGCATCAAGCAAGCTCTTCGTCTTTATATGCTCGGTCTGTATATCCGCCAGCCGACGGTAATATTCGTTGCGCTCCTCCTCGGGCATATCGGAGGTTATCTCCTTCGCTTCAAGCTCTTCGCGGCTCTTATCAAGCATCTTGATACGGTCGGAAAGCTCGTTTACCCTACCTATCACGGGCGAGCGCAGAGCCAAATACGAGCACGCCTCGTCAAGAAGATCGATAGCCTTATCCGGAAGAAATCTGTCGTTTATATACCGTTCGGAGAGCGTCACCGTGCGGTACAGGAGCGTCTCGGGAACGTTCAGACCGTGAAATTCCTCGTAGTAGTGCTTGATACCGCGAAGCACCTCGACGGTATCGTCAACGGTGGCTTCCTCAACGGTCACGGGCTGAAATCTTCTTTCGAGCGCCGAATCCTTCTCGATGTACTTTCTGTATTCCTTGAGCGTAGTAGCTCCGATCACCTGTATCTCACCGCGCGAGAGCGCCGGCTTCAATATATTTGCGGCGTTCATCGAGCCTTCGGCGTCACCTGCTCCGACTATGCTATGTACCTCGTCGATAACGAGTATGACATTGCCGAGCGCACGAACCTCGTTGATGAGCGATTTCATTCTCGCCTCAAACTGCCCTCTGAACTGCGTTCCCGCCACAAGAGCGGTCATATCCACCAGCTGTACCTCTTTGCCGCGAAGCTTGTAAGGCACGTCTCCCTTTGCTATCCTCTGAGCCAACGCCTCGGCGATAGCGGTTTTTCCGACGCCCGGCTCACCGATCAGACACGGATTGTTCTTCTGACGGCGGCAGAGTATCTGCATCACTCTCTCAAGCTCCCGATCGCGCCCGATAACGTTATCAAGCTTCCCCTCACGCGCTCTTGCGGTAAGGTCGAGACAGAACTGCGAGAGCGCCTTGCGCTGTGGCGCTGAGGATGAGGGTTGCTTTTTGGTTTCGTTGTTTTTCCGCGAATTACCGCGTCTTTCGTCCGCAACGGGGTTTTTACCCTTCATTCCGAAGAGCTTTGAGAGATCTATCATCGGGACACGGCTCTGACCGCCATCTCCATTTCCGTCTCCGCTTCCGTCATCCTCGCCTTGAAGTTGCTCCATAAGCTCATTCATATTCTCGGAGATGTTTTCGAGCATCTCCTCGTTTATCGGCAGATCGGCGGGAAGCTTGATCCCAAGAGCCTTCGCGCAAGGAAAACATAGCCCTTCGTTCTTCTGCACGCCGTTTTCTATCTTCATTACATATATCATTGCGGGGTTTTTACCGCATCTTGAACACAGCTCCATTATTACACTTATAACCTTTCATAGATATGATTTAAACGATCAGTCCTACCAGATACGACGAGAACGCGCCGCCGCACACCCACTCGGTAAAGCCTCTGCTACCCTCGAGCAGATCCGGAAGGAAGGTAACTATAACGAACGATATTATCCACAGCGTACAGTATCCGGAGATCGCACCGAATATACCGCCGGCAAGCCGATTAAAAAAGTTGAGCACGGGCGTCTTGCACAGCCTGTTCACTATCCTGAGCACCAGCGTGTAAAGTATAAACACGGCAAGAAACACTATCAAAAACGAGATGACGGTGGCGACCGCATTCACCGCTTTATCCGCGGCAAATCCGGCGGCTGCCGAAGCAAGCTCCTCTCCGCTCCCGTATCCCGAGCCGAGAGCCGTATCGGTAATACCGGGAAACAGCTTTGAGAACAAGCCGAAGATCGCATTAAGCGTGTCAGCCGTAATATTTTCCGCACCCCCAAGCTCTCCGATGGCTGACGACCACATTCCGTAGAACGTATCATAGACCGACGTGCGTAGCTGTCCCAAGGGAAGAAGCGGTGCGATCATCACGGCAACGCTTCCGCAGGTAAAGTAAGCGACCAGAAGCGCCACCCATTTTCTGAACGGCTTCAAAGCGTTGAAAAAGCCTTTAAAAAAGTA
>CAZMWM010000151.1:0-2404 GCA_964570105.1 uncultured Lachnospiraceae bacterium
TTGCTCTCCTGTGCTCCTTTGAGAGCCGAAGCACCGAGCGTGATATTCGTCTCCGCCCCCTCATCCTCTGCCGCAAAGGCGCTAAGCGCCGTCATCGGCAATGCAAGCATCGCCAATATCAGAAAAAGCGACACTATCCTTTTTAACTTCATTCCTTTTTTCCTCCGTTATGATGTTTATTTTATATCAAGCTCTTCGCTTGGTATTTCGCTTCACTCCAAGACCTTCCGACCGCCTTTTGCGCGACCTATTATATTATATATTATCCGAACGCTCGGTTTGTCAATACCGAAATTGATTTTTTATATCCGATTGTTCGTTTTATTGTAAACATTTTTGACTTTTAATGACGCCTTAACATGCACAAACACCCCGTTCACATATCCGCGCCCAAAAACACCCAAAAAGCACAAAAAAGCCCTCCGACGGGAGAGCTTTTTTAAGATCGACCGAATATGCCGCCATAGCTTACGCAAGCGGCTTGGTCACTCATATTGCATCGCAAAGCATAAAGACCGACCGAGCCGCTCAACCTGTCCAGCAACGTGAGCGTCTGCTTCAAGGCGATCGCGTTTCGCGGACGGTGGCATTGACCGAGTAGCTTATATATCGCATCATTGCTTTCAAGTCTGCATATCGAATTTTCCTTCGCGCGCTCTATAAAGCATATCGCTTTGAGCGGAGCCGAGATGGGCGCACCCAATCCGTGCTTCCCGTTCCAAGGCGTGCCGTAAACGGTGACACCGTCGCCTTCAAGTCCGATTATCGGCTTGTCGTCGTTGATCATCGTCACCCTCTCGCCGAACACCCTGCGCCAAATAGCCGAATGCGTCGATTTTCCCACGCCGCTTTTCGCGGTAAAGATACAACCGTTCCCGTCTATCGCGAGCGCCGAGCCGTGAAACAGCAGCCTTCCGCTCCCCGGCAAGATATCGGCGATCTTGCGGTAGACCGCAAGCGTCTCAAGGTAACCGTCCGTGTACACCGTCGGGCTTTTACCCTCGTATACAGCCTCGTCCGCCGCTCGCGCACGTTCCTTCTGTATATCCTCGGGCATTATGGAAACGACGTACGGCTTCTCGCTCGGTATGCCGTATGACGTTCCGTATGATGTCCCGTATGACGTTCCGTCAGGAGTTCCGTCTATCGCATAAGCGCGGCATAGCTCTTGAACGTCGCCAAAAAGCGAGCGTATCTCAAATTCAAGCCCTGCAATACGGTATCTTCCACAATATTCCAATCGTATTCACCTCCGGATCGGCGTTCACACCGGAACGGCGGAAACGTTTATCCGCTCGGCATTTACCAATAGCTCGAACGACAGAAGTCTGACATCACGTATCAAAGCGTCCCCGATCTTCTGATCGGAGATAAAAGCAACCGCGGCACCCAAGCTTTGCGGACGAGTATCCGTATTGTGGCAGTCCGAGCCGAGAAGATGTATACCGCCTTTTCTCAGTAGCTTCAACGCCCGTTTTGACGTCTTTTTTTCAAGGAAATATTCGGCATTGGACTGTATCAAAGCTCCGCCCGCGATAAGACGCCCAAGCGCATTTCTCTTTTGTAATCCTATGTAACGCTCCACGTGCGCGATAATGACCTGCATTCCGCGCTCATATATCGTAAAGACGTCGCGGTACACGCCCTCGCCCCAACGCTCGAACGGCATCTCGAGCAGTATTGTGCGCGTTCCGCATATGCACAGCTGATCGAGCCGCGGACTTGAGCCGATACCCGGATAATAGGCGCACTCCGCACCGAGACATATCGCGGGAAGCACCTCACTAAAACCGTCGCAATTCTTATCGATATGATCGCATAGCAACTTGACCGCGGCTTTTCTTCTCTCGAGAAAGCTCTCGGGAGACTCGTTTTCCGGATAAAAATGCGGAGTTGCAACCACCGTTTCGATCCCTTGCTTTGCCGATGCGCGCAAAAGCTCGAACGATACCTCCGCATTTGGCGCTCCATCGTCTATTCCGGGCAGAATATGGCAGTGCATATCCGCAATGAAGGGAGTATTCTTTTCATTTCTCGAACTATTCAAAACCATTTCCATATATACAAGATCTCCGCAATTTCATCCGCGTTTAAACCAAATTTCAAAAGTCACGGCATCCCAACAACCAACAAATCTCCGCGCCGCTTTAGCGGCGATGGTACGCCCAATCTGTGTCAGAACTTATTCCGGGGCGTGTATCTACAACCATCAAAACTCCGCGCCACTTTAGTGGCGGAGGTACGCCCAATCCGTGTTAGAACTTATTTCGGGGCGTACCGTAGGCTCCCTTGTGTAAAGGGAGCTGTCAGCTTTGCTGACTGAGGGATTGTCTTACCGAAATGTCAATGTATTCACAAACACCGCGAAAATTCCTCTTGATCTCGTAATTGTAAATACGTATCA
>CAZMWM010000152.1:0-2284 GCA_964570105.1 uncultured Lachnospiraceae bacterium
ACGCTTTTTGAAGGAAAGCATCAGCTTTTCAAGAAAAGCTGTGCAAAAACTTCTGAGTAGCTTCGCGGTTGAAAATTGTTATTCCATCACATAGGTACGCCTATCTGTGTTCGCACAAATTTAGGGCGTGTATCCTTAAACCACCCTAACTCTGCGCCACTTTAGTGGCGAGGTACGCCAGCTTTTTGAAAAAAGCTGGGCAAAAACTTCTGAATAGCTTCGCGGTGGGGATAGGGTGTTCTATCAGATAGGTGCGCCCCGTCTGTGTTAGAACTAATTCAGGGGCGTGCCATAGGCTCTCCTTATGTAAAGGGAGCTGTCGCCAAAGGCGACTGAGGGATTGTAAAAGCCGATGCTCGGTATTTAAGCGAAATCCCGAGAAAAACGGCATACCCTCAAACACCCATCTCCCGACCTTCCATAAATTACATCCGCCGCCGATCAATATCTCCCACGCGCGACGGAAATACTTTCAAAAGAAACTCGTACACGACGAGCGAAAAAAACAGAAAGGAACAGCTGATATAATGAAGAAAATATCCAAAAACGAGAACGTTAAAACGTTTCCGCTTCCCGAAATGAACGGAATATCGAGCGGCGGATCTTTCACCGACGGAGCGGCGATACGCCACCACCGAGCACCTCTCAGGGGGCTTGGAGCGCTGAATGACGGGTTGTATACCGGCATCGACACCGATCCGTTCGGCTCGTGGACGGGAGTTCCGACGGACGATCCGGACAGCCGCCCGATACAGGACGCCGACGACCTTTGAAATGCAAATATGACCGTAACACAGTATCCGCGTTCTTTATTTTTTAGAGAACGCGGATATACTGCGTTCGCTCACACGTGAAAAAGCCATAGCAGAAGAGCCGGTATCGCACCCGTAAGACATCCGAAGAGAAAGCAAACGCCCTTCCCCTTGACCGATCTTTTTCTTACGCCCGTACCTGCCGAGACTGCACTTACGCGACCGCCGGCGCTCCCCCAATAATTGCATACCGGGGAAGAATTTATCAGCTTTTTCGCCTCTCTGACCATATCCCCGTCGTTTTTGTCGCTCTTGCACGCGTTTTCCGAAAGAATAAAATACGCCTCGTCAAACAGCTCATTTTCCGTGTTTCTCAGCCATATAACTCTTTTCTGACACCCCTTTATCATCATCGCGCTACCCTTCCTTTCGTTCTCTGTGAACGGTACGACCGTTTCCTGTCGGACTATTGTAGACAGAAAAACGCACCGTTATACAGGTGCAAAAATTAAATTTGTAAAATCGTTCGACACGGAATACCGCCCCGAAAAGCGGTCTATACTCACGTCGCCGGGCGATCGCCCGATCTCACCGTCGAAAACGAAAGGAAAGCTAAAGAAATGAAATTTTTATCCGACCACAAGCGTATCGCCGCCATCCTCGCCGTGTTTTTGTGCCTTGGCATCTGCCTTATAGCAGGTCTCGGCTGCGCGGACGGGCTTGGGATATACGACAACACCTTAAGGCTCCACATCCTCGCAAATTCCGATACCGAAGAGGATCAGAGCCTAAAGCTCAGGGTGCGCGACGCCGTGCTTTTGTATCTCTCGGAAGAGCTGAACGAATGCGAGACGAAAGCCGAAGCGGAAGCATTGATCACTCAAAAGAGAGACGGCATCACCGAAACGGCTCAGAAGATAGTAAACGAAAGCGGTCACAGCTATAAGGTAACGACAACGCTTACAGAAGAGTATTATCCCGAGCGAACGTACGGAGAGCTGACGCTTCCGGCAGGCAGATATACATCTGTTCGGATATTGCTCGGCGAAGCCTCGGGACATAATTGGTGGTGCGTGCTTTTTCCGCAAGTCTGCACGGATATGGCTACACCGGCAAACGAAAAGCTCGCATCCGCCGGCTTTACCGCAAACCAGATACGCCTCCTGACCGGCGAAGAAGAGCCGGAATATAAGCTCAAATTCAAGATACTCGAAATATTAAGCTCCTTCCGCTGACCTCCCCCCGCTTTCTGAAGGAAAGCATCAGCTTTTCAAGAAAAGCTTGGCAAAGACTTTCGAGTAGCTTCGCGGTGGAATTTTGTTGTTCCATCAAAAGGTAGAACCGATGGTATCCGCCATTGCGAGACATTGCGTTTATTTGATGGGTGGCGCGGAGGTATTTCGGGCGGATGATATCCGCCCCTACCGAACATCGGGCAGGTGCAAAACCTCCGCACGCGTTCCGTAGGATCACACCCGTAGTACGATGTAACATTTAAAACTTTATTTCTGGATAAAGATGTCTTAATTTAA
>CAZMWM010000153.1:0-2222 GCA_964570105.1 uncultured Lachnospiraceae bacterium
CTATCGATGCGAAGCTTTTGCACAAAAAGCGTTGACAAATCGCCCGATGTGTGGTAAACTGTTGAACGTACGGATAAACGCGTACGGCAAACAAAAAACAGATCAAAAAGGAGCGAACATTATGAACATTTCCGATCTTACGGTAAAAAGCAACGAGCTTCCTCTCGACACCCTTGTGACAAACGGAGGCTTTTGCGGCATCTTCAGACGTATCGCCTGCATCGGCGACAGCCTTTCCTCGGGAGAATTTGAGTCAATGGACAATGGACAGAAGGGCTATCACGATATGTTCGACTATTCGTGGGGACAGTATCTCGCCCGCGACTGCGGTTGCACCGTGTTCAATCTTTCGCGAGGCGGTATGACCGCAAAGGAATATTGCGAGAGCTTTGCAGAGGCAAGCGGCTTTTACGGAGAGGAGTACGTAAGCCAAGCATACATCATCGCTCTCGGCGTAAACGACGTCTCCCAAACGCTCGCCGGCTCCATTGAATTTGGCAGTATAAACGATGTTTTCCCCGACGAGCCGGAAAAGAACGCACACACCTTCGCAGGTTATTACGGAAAGATAATATCGGACTATAAGCGTCTGCAACCCAAAGCAAAATTCTTCCTTATGACCTGTCCGAGCGACAGCGACGATCCGAAGCGTTCCGCACTTTACGACAGACACGCCGAGCTTATCTACGAGTTTTGCCGCGTCTTTGACAATTGCTACGCACTCGACCTCAGAAAATACGCTCCCGCATACGACGAAGCGTTCAGAAAGAGATTTTATCTCGGCGGACACCTTAACGCAGCCGGTTACCGTCTCACGGCACTGATGGTGGAAAGCTATATCGACTATATCATCCGCTCCGCTCCCGACGATTTCAAGCAGGTCAGCTTTATCGGTACGCCGTTCCACAACGAAGCGGAAAAGTGGTAAAAGTGCCGTTTATAGTCCGCGCCAATAGGTATAAATCAAAGTTATATCGGTCATAAAAGATAAGTAAAGTGCGAATTTGCGAGTTACACTTGAAATTTCGCCCGAAATATGCTATCATATGATAGCGGTCGGCAGTGAGCCGTCCGCAAACCTAAACGAAAGGAATTTAAAAGTATGGAAAAGCAGACAGAACAAAAGCGTCCGGAAGATATGAAGCGAATAACCACAAAAGAGCTTGCGGAAGCGTTTATAAACGAACAGGTAGAAGAGATACGCAAGACGGTCGGCAATGACCGCGTGCTCCTTGCACTTTCCGGCGGCGTCGATTCCTCGGTAGTTGCCGCGTTGCTCATCAAAGCGATAGGCGATCAGCTCTACTGCGTGCACGTCAACCACGGACTTCTCCGTAAGGGCGAGCCTGAGCAGGTGATCTCGACCTTCCGCGATAAGATGTCGGCAAATCTCGTTTATGTAGATGCCTCCGAGCGTTTTCTCGGTAAACTCGCCGGCGTCAGCTCCAGCTCAAAGAAGCGTAAGATCATAGGCGAGGAATTTATCCGCGTATTCGAAGAGGAAGCCGAAAAGCTCGGAAGCTTCCCTTATCTCGCTCAAGGCACGATATATCCCGATATACTCGAGTCCGAGGCTAAGAGCGGTAACGGTATAAAAAAGTCTCCCATCAAGCTCCATCACAATGTCGGCGGACTTCCCGTAGAGATAGACTTCAAGCTCGTAGAGCCGCTCAAGTTCCTGTTCAAGGACGAGGTGCGTCTGGTCGGTAAGACGCTCGGTCTGCCTACGGCAATGGTCGACCGTCAGCCGTTCCCCGGTCCCGGTCTCGGCGTTCGTTGCACGGGCGCTATCACACGCGCAAGACTTGAGGCGGTACGCGAGTCCGATGCCATACTTCGTGAGGAATTTGCAAAGAGCGGTCTTGAGGGCAAGGTGTGGCAATACTTCACCGTCGTTCCCAACTGCCGTTCCGTCGGAGTGACCGATGGCGAGCGCACCTTTGCATACCCCGTGGTCATCCGTGCGGTAAATTCCGTGGATGCCATGACTGCGACCGTGCCGGAGCTTCCGTACGATCTGCTCAGACGCATCACCGAAAGGATAACGAGCGAGGTAAAGAACGTGAACAGAGTTCTTTACGATCTCACGCCCAAGCCCTCCGGAACCATCGAGTGGGAATAAAGGAGGATAAATTTTTAGGAGGATTCGAAAATGCAAATGTGCCCGAATTGTGGAAGAGTTTATGATGAATCTGAATACACCCATTGTCCAAATTGTCGAA
>CAZMWM010000154.1:0-2115 GCA_964570105.1 uncultured Lachnospiraceae bacterium
GCATTTGAGCCGACTTTTCTGCATTATTTTTACCGTTTTGCCCTAACCTTCATCCTTTCCTTTAAACCTATTAACAGATACACCGTTGGAATCGAAGGTGAGCGTTGTCGTGCCGTTTAGGTACATATCTCGGGAATTTGCCGCGGAAACGAAAACACGAGCGTTGTTTTCGGACGCTTTGCCGATCTGTACGAGCGACGAAGGATGCGCTTGGCTCGGACCGTGTGCGCCAAGGTATACGCATCCCTCCTTGGCGGCAAGCTCAAGGCAGTAGCCGTACATCTCGCTCTCGCACACAGACGGGCTGAGATAGACGAAGGAAAGCTCGGGCGAGGAGAGAAGCACGCAAAGCGCAGGATGCGTGGAGGTTGCGACATCGGCTCTCTTGACGCTCACCGTGCAGGCACCGAACGTAGCTCCGTCCTCGGAATAATAGCTCACATCACATCCGTATCTGCCCGTCAGTCTCTCCACATCCTCGGCAAGGCTCTTCTCGCTCCCGTCCTTTGGCGTCGGAAGATATACGGTCTCGATGCAACCGATTCGCAAAAGCTCCCCGATGGCGGACAGATGCCGCAGATGGTAATGCGTCAGCATATATCCGTCTATGCGGTCGGTGTAAAGCTCCTCCTTTACCGTATCGACCGCAAGCCTCGCTATGCTCTTGGAGCCGTCCGAGATGTCACATATCAAGGTCTCCCCCTCGCTTCCGATCAGAATGCATTCGTTCGTCCCGTACGTCAACGTCACTATCTCCGTTCCCCTTGCATATGTCGCTCCGTATACGAGAGAGCCGACCGTATACGCCGCAAGGAACGCTGTCAACGGAAGGAATGCTACCGCTCGCTTTCGTATTCCGCATATGTGTATCGCCACATACCCGAGCATACATATCACAAGGAGCGGTATCACGAACGGATATCTCATCGAAGTAAGCCCTCCTATCCGTCTCGCCGCACCCTCGACCGCCGTGCGTATCAATGTATGACCGAGGTAAAACACCGTACCCGTGAGCTTACCCATCAAAGGAACTCGGCAGAATAAAACGAGCAGAAGCCCCACGGTCAGCTCGAACGTCACCAAAGGTGATATAAGAACGTTGAACGGTACCGAGAGCGCAGATATCTCTCCGAAATAAAAAACGCCCACCGGAACGGTGAGCAAGGTAGCCGCGGCGCAGGTCACCGCACAGGATAATATGCCGTGCAATGCATGTTTTGCATATATACGCAAACGCGACATCGCGCCGGTCGGCTTTTTGCGCGGGCGAGCGTTATGCTCGGCTCGATCACTGCGAAAACGGAAGCTCAAAATATCCTCGGAGAGCAATATACCGAGAGTTGCGAGGAACGACAGTATAAGCCCCACGTCAAGTACGGAGATAGGGGAGGATACGCAGATGATGACAGTGGCGAGAAACAGAGAGATCAACGGATCCGGTCGGTATCCGAACAGCATGACGACCGCGCCGATGACCACCGTCAGCGCCGCTCGGACGATGGACGGAGAGCCGTCACACAGCCACGCATAGAACAGGGCGAAGAGAGCGGTGGGGATGGCTATGCGTCTTGCCGAGAAGCGAGCCTTGCGCATAAGTCGCACTATGATGTATGAAAGAATAGAGAGATGCTGACCGCTGACGGCGAGAACGTGAGATATACCGACCGATGTCACGTCTCTTGAGAAAGCAGTGGTCAGTCCCGATGTGTCTCCGAACAGCAGAGCCGAGGCGAAATCGGCGCTGTCACGCGGTAAAACTCGGGATATTCCGTCAAGGAGCCAACTGCGCAGAAGATAGGCGCGATAGCTTAGACCGCGGTGAGCCGAGTCGGTGAAGCGGACGTCGGATACGACCTCGCAAAGCAGTATGACGTCGTCGCTCTTTGAGTACGATACTCGGGGACTTACCGCGTCGTCGCTGTATTCGGACAGCTCGGCGTTGCAGATGATGACGTCGTACGGATTACCGTTCAACGGTTGATCCGCCTCGATAACGGCGTGCCCCTTTACACCGTGACCGTCGATGCCGAGCAGACGCACGTAGTAGCTTGAGCCAAAGCTCTCACAGTAGTATTCCTTGAGTACCAAAGCCTCAAGCACATGCTCGTTGGACTG